>JAYPXD010000158.1:0-6466 GCA_038135395.1 Alphaproteobacteria bacterium
TTGCGCCGCATGTAATAGCTCTTTAGTTCCTTTACCGCTTTCTTGGTATAGGCGTGCGCATTGCCGCCATACTTGGCCAGATTGGGCGTGAATTCCGGATATAGTTGAGCGTTGATCAACTCGGTCTTCATGAAATTGCCGATCAAGAGGTCATCGAAATACCCCCACTTGATGCATTCCAAAAAGGATTGCGCCGGCACACGGAAATGAATCCCCCGCATTTGGTCGTTCGGCACAGTGCGCTTGCTGGTGCGGATGTCCCGGCGCTCGCCGCCTATAGTCAGCCCGATAAAATCGACGATATCCTCCAGCGACTCGTACTTCTGGAAGAAAGCCGTGGCCTCCTGCCATTGTTCTTCCGTCAGCTTGGTGTCCCAGTTATCGCCGCCGGTCGGATCGTAGGTGCGCTTGTCGTCGGTTTCCTTATTGAACGGCGTCGGCGTCACAACGCCGGTGGCCAGATCGACCGTAACGAACGACTCATGAATCTTCACCGCGGGACGTATCCACATCGACTGGATATCGCTCCATTTCACCAGATACTCTTTAGCCCAGCTGGCGTCATCGCGGACATAGGCGTGCTGCGACGACGAACAGCAGAAATGCCCGACTCCCAGTCCGTCGGAATAGCGGGCGGTCTTATAGATCATGCCCTTCTTCAACGGCGCCGGGTCCAAAGGAATGCGTTTGCCGCTGGCATCGACGAAATTTTTCATATCGGCGTCGATGGCGCAGAGCGACGTCAGCCACGTCTTTTCGCGCGGCCACTTTTTGATCAGGCTGCGCAGAAAACGGTATTCCCCCATGAACGGCGAGTCATTCTTGTTAATAATCAAACCGTCCGGTGTCTCGATCACCAGGATTGAATCCTGGTTCAGGTTATTCATGCTGCAAATACGGATGCCGTCGCCCAAGTCAAACCATTCCCGGTATTTCAATACCCGGACTTTATGGCCGACATACTCCAGGTATTCCTTCATATCGTTGTGATAGGATTCGGACAAAAGCAGAGTTTTGTCCTTGGGAATCAGATCGATCGATTCCGTGTGGAAATGATCCGGATGCCCATGCGAGAACCACAGATATGGCATTCCCAGCATGGCCTTCATCTGGCGATCGTTCAAAGGCCGCTCGAGCGTCCAACTGCCGAAATACGCGGTCCCGACCAACCAGGGATCGGTGGCGATAACGCCACGACCGTCCTTGTAAACGGCTACCGTTGCATTGCCCATCGTCTCAAAAGTCGTCGTCATCCTACGCCTAGCTCCTAGTGGCGGTTGCAGCCGGATTCTGTGACCAACGATCTCGAAAATACCCTGCGCGCAACCGTACCGAGAGCCTATGCGATCAAATAGCCTTGCGACGAAAATCTACAGCGTTGGAAATCTAAGCCTTTATGCTAATTTGGAACGCCAGTAATCCGAAGTGCAAGGCAAACCCTGCTTCCGGTACAGCGTTCCAAGTCAACGGGCTTCGACAGTCCTTTTTTGTCCGGAGAAGTACATTTGCGCCTGCTCTGTCGTAACGGCATAGCCAACCAACGGCTAGGGCGCCTGCGGAACGCTGGTTTGGGCCATATTCCAAAAGCGCTCCAGCTCCTTCAAGCTACTGCTCATCGCAACCAGCATTGCGCGGTCGATATCCGAGGCGGTCAAAAGGTCATGGTGCCGCTGAAATACCGTTTCCAGAAGATCTCTGAGATCCTGTCCTTTTTCCGTCAATGTCACCGTGATCGATCGGCGGTCGTGCGAGGAACGCGCCTGCTTCAGATAGCCGGCTTCCGCCATTTTTTTCAGGTTATAGGAAACATTCGCCCCTAGGAAATAGCCGCGCCGGGTCAGTTCGCTGATACTGATGCTGCGTCCGCCGATGCTGTACAAAATCAGACTTTGCACATTGTTGATGTCGCGGACCCGAAGCGCATCGAGTTCCGCCTTAATGACCTCCAGAAACAAGCGATGCAGACGCTCGATACCGGAGATGCACTCCAGATAATATTGCATGAACGAACCCTTTGGCTGCAGTTTCCCCTTGCAGTATCGGGGAGCCTACAGCCAAGGATTAAAAAGCATCTGAATCGTTAGGACGAAATCCGCTACTTTGTCTTTAACATCCGAATAATCCCGGACATATCATCACCGCCCATGCCGGCTTGGCAGTATAGCCGGAACATCTGCGCTGCGGCTCCGCCCAATGGCAGCGGAACCCCAACAGACGTACCGGCCTCGATGGCCAATGCCGTGTCCTTGGCCATCATTGCCCCGGCAAAGCCAGGCTTGTAGCCATTGCCGGCCGGCGCGCCCTCGGTCAGGCCGGGTTCGGGGTTGTAGTTGGTCAGCGCCCAGCTGTTGCCGGACCCCGCCGTCGAAACCTCTTTCAAGATTGCCGGGTCAATGCCCAGAGCGCGGATCAGTGTCATACCCTCGGCAACGCCAATCATGGTGATCGCCAGCATCATGTTGTTGCAGATCTTCACCGCCTGTCCGGCGCCAGCCTCGCCGCAATGAACGACTTTGCCGCCGACGATCTCAAGAAACGGCTTGGCCTTTTCGAATGCCGCCTTCGGGCCGCCGACAATCATGGTCAATGTGCCGGCAACGGCGCCAGGGACACCACCGGTCACAGGGGCCTCAACCATTTCCAGTCCGCGTTCTTCGGCATTGGCGGCGACCGACCGGGCGGAGGCGACATCGATGGTCGAGCAATCGATCAACAAAGTACCAGAGTCGGCAGAATCGATGACGCTACCCTGCTCGCCCTTCGCGCCATAAACGGCACGCACGTGCGGGCCGGCCGGCAGCATGGTCATAATGACATCCTGGCCTTTGGCGCAGGCCGCCGCACTCTCCGCCTTCCGGCAGCCGGCAGCAATCGCGGCGCTCACGGCGGCGTCGGAAAGATCGAAGGCCGTAACGGTATGGCCAGCCTTGACCAGGTTCGCCGCCATCGGGCCGCCCATGTTGCCCAGGCCGATAAAACCAATGCGTGCCATTGGAGTATCCTCTGTCGATAATGTGGAAAGCGGTACAGTTGCTCGGACCCTAGCCGCGCCTCGGCCAATCCGCAATGCGCCGCGTTGGCGGATCAGGTTCGGCGCGGCGCCGGCGGATCGAACGACAGCTCACCTGCTGCCGCCGGCAAGAAATAGCTGGCCACCCGCTCGTCCGAGACGCCGGCATGGCTGGAGGGCTGCCACAGCGGCCGGTTGTCCTTGTCGACGATCAGCGCGCGGACCCCTTCGAAGAAATCATGATCGGCGCAGAAGGCCTGACACAGCCGGAATTCCATCGTCAACACCTCCGCCAGGCTCTTCCCAGCGCCGCGGCGCAATTGCTCCAGCGCCACCTTCAACGATGTCGGCGACTTGCCGGACATGATTTTCGCCCATTTCTGAGCGTCCTCGCTTGGATCGTCAAACAGGGCCTGGAGAATATCCTCCACCGTATCGCCGGCGAACAGCCGGTCGATCTGCGCCAACTGGCCGGTGATTTTCGCCGCCGGCGGCTTTGCAGCGAAGACGTCGAGAACGCCCATCACCGCCTCGCGGCTCGCGCCCGGCTCCAGATTGGCCAGCAGTTCCGCCGCATCGTCCAGGCGATCCTGCGGGATATACACATCGCATAGCCCGACCGCACAGCAATCCGCTCCCGACAAGCGCCCACCGGTCATCGCCAGATAGACGCCCAGCCGCCCCGGCAATCGCGGCAGGAAATAGCCGCCGCCGACGTCCGGGAAGAATCCGATCCCGCTCTCGGGCATCGCGAACATGGTGTTCTCGGTCGCGACGCGAACGCTGCCCAGCACCGATACGCCGACACCGCCGCCCATGACGATGCCGTCCATAAAGGCGACATACGGCTTGGCATAGTGGTGGATGCGCCAGTTGAGGATGTACTCGTTCCAAAAAAAGGTCGCGGTGTAGGGCTGGCCGCGCTCGCGATACAGCCGCTCGATATCGCCGCCCGCCGCAAACGCCCGGCCGCCCGCCGCCGGCCGGATCAGCACACAGGCGACCGCCGGGTCCTGCGCCCAGGCGACCAGTTGCGCGTCCATGGCGTCCACCATGCCCAGAGTCAGCGCATTCAGCGCCTTTGGCCGGTTCAGAGTGACCTGGGCGAGGCTGCCCTCGCGGTCGAACAGAATAGCGTCGGTCATAAAGGACGGTTCCGGAGTATCGGTGAGTGTTCGGTTGATCGCCCGCCTGCTGACGGCTGGCGCAATCGCGCCGGCTATCCCGCCAAATCCTGCAACAGGCGGCGGGCGATGATGACGCGCATGATCTCGTTGGTGCCTTCCAGAATCTGATGCACGCGGGTATCGCGGACAAAGCGCTCCAACGGGAAATCCTGAAGATAGCCATAGCCGCCATGGATCTGCAGCGCGTCGTTGCAGATCTGGAAGCCGGCGTCGGTGGCGAACCGCTTGGCCATCGCGCAATACATGGTCTTTTCCGGATGGTTCGCGTCGACCGCGCGGGCCGCGCGATGAATCATCAGGCGGGCTGCTTCGAGCTCGGTCGCCATGTCGGCCAATTTGAACTGCAACGCCTGGAAATCGGCCAGGCGCGACCCGAAGGCCTTGCGTTCCCCCATATACGCCTTGGCCGCCGCCATGGCGGCGCGCGCTGCGCCGATGGAGCAGGCGCCGATGTTGATGCGGCCGCCATCGAGGCCGGCCATGGCGATCTTGAAGCCCTCGCCCTCCGCACCGATCCGGTTGGCGACCGGCACGCGGCAATCGTCGAACAGCACCATGGCGGTCGGCTGCGAGTTCCAGCCCATCTTGCGTTCCTGCTCGCCGAACGAAAGGCCCGGCGCATCCTTGGGAATGGCCAGGCAGGATATGCCGCGTGGGCTATCGTCACCGGTACGCACCATGCAGACGTAAAGGTCGGTACCGCCCGCGCCGGAAATGAATGATTTTGAGCCGTTCAGGACATAGTGGTCGCCGTCCCGGACAGCTTTGGTCTTCAATGCAGCAGCGTCCGAGCCCGAATTCGGCTCGGTCAGGCAATAGCTGGCCAGAGTGGTCATCGAGCAAAGATCAGGCAGCAAGCGCTCGCGCTGTTCCTGATTGCCGAAACGGTCGATCATCCAGGCCGCCATGTTGTGGATCGAGATATAGGCCGCCGTCGACGTACAGCCAGCCGCCAATTCCTCGAAAATCACTGCTGCGTCATGGCGGGACAGCGCGGAGCCGCCGACCTCCTCCGACACATAAATGCCGCCGAAACCCAGTTCAGCCGCAGCGCGCAGCTCGGCGACGGGAAAGACTTTCTCCGCATCCCAGCGCGCGGCATTCGGCGCAAAGGTCGCCTCGGCAAAAGCGCGGGCGGTATCCTGGAACAGGACTTGGTCTTCGGTCAGGTCGAACGGCATGGGCGTAGGGGCTCCTGAAAGCCTGTGCGAAAAGCTCATCTTGCGGGCTGGGCGCGCGACTGTAGCATGGCTGCCATCCGTATTGTCAGAGGGCCGAGTCATGGTCGTGCATTTTCCAAGTGCTGGTTATCCCACAACGCGCATGCGCCGCAACCGCCGCGAAGCCTGGACGCGTCGCCTGGTCGCCGAAAACAAGCTATCGGTCGATGACCTGATCTGGCCGATCTTCGTGCGCGAGGGCAAGGATCTGGTCGAGCCAGTCGCCAGCATGCCCGGCCAATTCCGCCACTCGCCGGACCGGATCGTCGCGACGGTGCAGCAGGCCTATGAGCGCGGCATTCCGGCCGTCGCCATTTTCCCCCTGGTCGAGCCTGGCCTGAAAGACCCGAAAGGCTCGGAAGCGGTGAACCCGGACAATGCGCTGTGCGATGCCGTGCGCCGGATCAAGGATGCCTGCCCGGATATCGGCGTGATCTGCGACGCCGCGCTCGACCCCTTTACCAGCCATGGCCATGACGGCGTGATCGAGAACGGCTATGTGCAGAACGACATTACGGTGGAGCTGCTGTGCCAGCAATCGGTGGTTCAGGCCCGCGCCGGCTGCGATGTCATCGCCCCCAGCGACATGATGGACGGCCGCATCGGCGCCATCCGCAAGGCGCTGGACGCGGAAGGCTTTGACCATGTCCGCATCCTCTCCTACGCCGCCAAGTATGCCAGCGCCTATTTCGCGCCCTTCCGCGACGCGGTTGGCTCCGCGGCCAATCTGGGAACGGCGGACAAGAAGACCTACCAGATGGACTCTGCCAACAGCGACGAGGCGCTGCGCGAAGTCGCGCTCGACCTGGCTGAGGGCGCGGACATGGTCATGGTGAAGCCGGGCATGCCCTACCTGGACATCATCCGCCGGGTGAAGGACGCCTTCGGCGCGCCGACGGTCGCCTATAACGTCTCGGGCGAGTACTCGATGCTGAAGGCGGCAGCGATCCAGGGCTGGCTCGACTACGACCGGGCGATGATGGAGGCCCTGCTCAGCTTCAAACGCGCCGGCGCGGAAAGACATCGACCCACCGCTCGCGCGCGCGCGC
>JAYPXD010000158.1:6476-8818 GCA_038135395.1 Alphaproteobacteria bacterium
CTACTGGATCAATAACCGGGGATTGTGCGCGGCGGACGCTGGCCGGCAACCAGCGTTTGCCGGCTGAATATGGCGGAGAGGGAGTCTGTAAAACCCACTGGCCCAAAACCCTAGAAAATCTGTCAAAAACCAAGAGATTTCATGGATTTTTCTCCGATTATTCATTGTCCGTTTACGCCGTTTCGTTCACTGATGTACGGTAACAGCCGTCCTATTTGGTGAGCAAAATGGTGAGTGATAATGGCAACGACTGCTCGAAAACTGACGCATCACTTCTGCCGGAATGCAAGCAAGCCCGGCATATATGCCGACACGGCAAGCCCGGTGCGGCTGGTAGTTCGTTTAGGCAAACGCGGCACTTCCAAGACCTGGGATTGTCGACTGACGTTTGAAGGCAAACGGACGACACCAACGCTCGGGCGATTTCCTGATATGAGCCTGGAAGATGCACGAGCAGAGGCAAACAAGCGTAAAGCGCTCGCCCGCGATGGCATAGATCCGAAACTTGCACGACCAGGAGCGGCTATGCCAGTGACGTTTGCCGATTGCTTGGCGGGTTTCCTGGCCGACAATCCAAAGACCGCTGTTGATCCACAATGGGTGCAGCACTGCCGCGATTATATCTTGCCAGCTATTGGCGGCACGCCCATCGCCGACATCACGCTGGAACACATCCTGGCGGTCCTCCGGCCTATCTGGACGACCAAGAATGAAACTGCCCGGCGGACGCAAAGCAAGATGAAGCGTGTGCTTGCGTGGGCCGTCGCTCATCGTCTCCGAGAGCCTTACAATCCGGCGACTTGGGACGGAAACTTATCGGCTGTACTCCCCGCCAAGGGCGCCGTGACGATTGTTCGCCATCAAAGTGCTGTCCGGATCGAGGATGCACCGCGGTTTTGGGGTGCACTTCGCAAGCGGCGCGGAGTGGGCGTCGATGCGTTGGCATTCCTCATTCTGACGGTCCAACGGACGGCGAACGTCCTGTACGCCGACTGGCAGCAATTCGCATTCAATGATGCTGGTGGGGGGCGGTGGGATATCCCAGGCGCTGCTATGAAGGCCGGCAAGCCGCATTCCGTGCCGCTCCAGGCTTCAGCCGTCGACATCCTCAAGCACCAGCCAGACTTTGGTGCCGCGTCTGGGCTGGTTTTCCATATCAACGGCAAGCCGCTTTCGGCAAACACGATGCGAATGCAAATGATAAAGATGAGCCGCGCGGACGCGACAGGCTTCATGGATGGCGAGCATCGTGACCGGCATGCTGTCCCGCACGGCTGGCGTAGTACGTTCCGAAGCTGGGCTGCAAATCGTGGCATCGAGCGCGAGGCGGCTGAAAAACACCTGGCCCACGACCTTGGGAGCGCTGTCGAAATGGCTTATCAACGCGCCGACATGATTGAACGGCGGGCGGCAATCATGGATGAATGGTATTCGTATTTGGAGAACGCCTGAAAATAAGTTCGTAACTTAATCGAATTATTTGTAACAAATTTGTAATATTTTCTCGCATACATGCGCTACCAAATGCAACTTGCCTTAGCCACCGAATAAAGAGTTTAATGGCGGATGGTCCGCAATCAAGCGGCCAATAAGACAACTATGGAGCATTTGTATAAATCCCAAAGAAATACTTGAGGCCGATCCGCTGCTGAAAACTTCGGAAGTCGCTCGGGTCCTTGGTATTGGGCGAACGCTCGTTCACGAACTGATTGCAAGCGGCGCTTTACCAAAGCCCATTCGCGTCGGACCGCGGGCCATCAGGCATTCATCACGTGCGATCCTGGCCTACCGCGAGCGTGGATTCCAAGACATTGCGAAATAAAAACCCCTCCAACAGTGCAATACCGGCAGGAGTTTCTTACTCTCAATGGTGCGAAGATAGTTATGCGCAATATGGCGGTTTCTTTACAATGTTCGCGCACTGAATTTAAAAATCAAATATATACATTTATTATATCAGGATATTATTGAAATGGATGCTAAAAATATAGATTCAGGTCAATTCAAAATCGACGCAGCCGGTGTTTTTTATATCTCGAACGCTGATTTCCTCGCTGAAGCGTTTGTCGATCACATACCTGGCCGGGCGCCCGCCGCCACCTGCTCTAAAGGCGAAGCCCTGGGCAAAGAGGGATGGCCGGCACGGCGCTTCGATAGATCTAGATTTGCCTTAATTGAAGAATTCAACAAATTTGTGAACCGTTCCAGCTTCCAACCAGGCGAGGATGGATCGTCCAAAGCACGGAAAACAAGCTTTGCCGAGCGCTATGGTCTGACCCGGCAATGGGTATGGAAACAGGTCAAAAGCGACGCCTCTTTTCCCCGGCCGATCAAGTTCACCG
>JAYPXD010000159.1:0-6169 GCA_038135395.1 Alphaproteobacteria bacterium
AGCCGGTGGTCGTGATCGCGCTCATCGACTCGAAGAATGCGTCAGTGATGCTCAGCGGATGCCCCAGCAGCACAAATGGCAATGCGCCGAACCAGGCTGCGGAAACCCAGCACAGCGTCGTCATCACAAAGGATTGCCGCAAACCCAACTGGGCGCGCTCGCTGTAGGTCGCCAGCACCAGTGCACCGCCGAAAAACAGCGTCGCAGCTCCAGCAAAAATAAAAGCGCGCCAGTCCGGCGTGCCTGCATAAACTTCTATCGCAGTCGGCACCAGCATGGTGAGCGCCAGCACAACCAACTGCGCGCCGACGACAAACAGGACAGGCCGAAAATCTAGCATCGGATCGGGATCCTTCGCCGGCGGATCACAGACGGGCGGTGGCGATGCGCAAAGCGGCACATAGGGTCAACCGCGCCAAAAACTGGGAAGCAACAATACCAGGATCGTGAAAAATTCTAGGCGGCCAAATAACATACCGATGGCCAGCGCCCATTTGGCAGCGGCGGGCAAGGCAACGAAGGTACCGGCGGGACCGATAATATCGCCCAGGCCGGGCCCAACGTTCGAGATTGCAGTAGCCGCGCCAGAAGTCGATGTGATGAAGTCCAGGCCCATAAAACTCAACGCGATGGTCAGAGTCGCAAACCCGGCCGCATAGACCAGCGAGAACGCCATCACGGAAGCAACAACATTGGCCGAAATCGGCTGATGATTGTAATGGGCGATAAAAACGCCGCGCGGCTGCACCAGTTGCTTTAGCTGCACGATTGCAGCTGCAAACAAGATTTGAAACCGGAAAATCTTAATGCCGCAGGTGGTAGAGCCGGCGCACCCGCCGATAAACATGATGACAAAGAACATCGCCGGCGCAAAGCTGCCCCAGTGGTCATAGTCAGACGTCGCATACCCGGTGCCGGTAATGATCGACGTGGCGTTGAATGCACTCAGATGCAACGCAGTGCCAAAATCCTCGCCGGTAAACACCATTTGGCCGATCGACAGGCCCGCAATAACGACACCCAATGTCCCGAGAAACCAACGGACCTGCGTATCGTGCAGCAGCGGCCTAGTATACCCTCTCGCCGCCTGCATATAGAGTGCAAATGGCAACGAGCCGGCAATCATTCCTGCGGTAATGATCCAATGTATCGTCGGATCCGGGTAAGCGCCCACGGATTTGTCAGAGGTTGAAAAACCGCCGGTTGCTATCGTCGTCATCGCATGGGCGACGGCATCGAACACATCCATCCCTGCAAGCCACAGCATGAGCGACCACGCCACTGTCAGCGCAAGGTAAACCGCAGCGATCCAGGCCGCCAATTGCGCGGCCCGGGGAAACGCCTTGTCGGAGCGGTCAGAATTTTCCATCCGGAACAACTGCATGCCGCCCACTTGCAACATCGGCAAAACCGCCAGCGCGGTCACGACGATGCCGACGCCGCCGAACCACTGCAGCAACGCCCGCCACAGCAAAATCCCCCGCGGCGCGTGGTCGAGCCCGATCATCACCGTTGAACCGGTCGTAGTGATGCCGCTCATGGCTTCAAAAAAGGCGTCGGTAAAGCTCAACGGAATCGAAAGGAGGACGAATGGCAACGCGCCAAACAATGCCGCGCATAGCCAACACAGGCTCGTCATCAGGAATGCCTGACGCAGCCCCAGCTTGGCCCGCTCGCTGACGGTTGCCAACACCAGAGCGCCGCCGAAAAACCCCGTTGCTGCCGCAGAAAATATGAACGCGCGCCACTCGGGCGAGTCATCGAACAGTTCGATGAGGGCAGGCAGCAACATCGCGGCCGACAAGGCCACCAGCAACAGGCCGACAACAAACAGGACAGGGCGGAAGTCGAGCATGAGGTCTGGGTCTTTCGCCAGCCGGGGTTTAGCCGAAACGGCTAGTTCGGCCGCGCCGATTGGTCAGGGCAGTCGAGCGAAAACGCCGGAACCACGATATCGAACACGTCGCCGTCCTCGCTCACCATCTCATACGTACCGGACATGATGCCGCCGGGAACGGCAAGCGGCGTGCCGCTGGAATATTCGAATGCATCGCCCGGCTTCAGAACCGGCTGCTGTCCCACCACGCCGGCGCCGCGCACCTCCTGCACCTGTCCAGCACCATCGACAATACGCCAGTGCCGGTTAGTCAATTGAACGGTCTCTTGCCCGCGGTTTTCGATGCGAACGTGATAGGCCCAGACATAGCGACCTCGCTCTGGCTGAGACTCCTGAGCCAGATATTCGGGTTGTACCGTAACGGTCAGACCGCGTGTGGTTTGACTGTACATGGCTGCAGGGAACTCGCCAGTTGGGACTAGGACAAGCAGCCATCGTAGAGCGCCCCGCGCACGGGCTCAAGTGGGACCCGGTCGCCAGCCAGATCCCAGGGCCAAGGATTGGCTATGCCGCCCGGCGCGACGCGCCGGCGGCGGCGCCTGCCGCCCGCTCCAGGTCCCGCCAAAGATCCTCCACATGCTCCAGGCCGACCGAGACCCGGACGAGGCCTTCAGTAATGCCCGCCGCTTCTCGCGCCTCAGGCGTCAATACCCTGTGGGTGGTGGTGCAGGGGTGGCACGACAATGACTTCGCGTCACCCAGATTATTGGAAAGATCGACGATCTGCAGCGCATTCAGGAAAGCGAACGCCGCCGGCGACCTCGACGCTTAAGACGCTGCCGAACAGGCCGTCCCGCATTTGGGATTTGGCGACAGCGTGGCTTGGATGGCTGGCTAGTCCCGGGTAGGCGACGCGGGTGACATTCGGCAGCGCCTCCAGCCGCTCGGCAAGGGTCTGGGCCGTGCGGCTCATCTCCCGCACGCGCAGCGACAATGTCTCCAGCCCCTTGACCACGACCCAGGCATTGAATGGGCTGATGCAGGGTCCGGTGTGGCGCAGGAAGGGCTGCAGGAAATCCTTGTCGAACGCGGCATCGCACAACACCGCGCCGCCCAGGGTCCGGCCCTGCCCGTCCAGATGCTTGGTGGTCGAATACACCACCACGTCACAACCCAAATCCATCGGCCGCTGCAAGACCGGAGTCGCAACGACATTGTCGACGATCACCTTTGCGCTGGCCCGATGCGCCAAAGCGGACAGCGCGGCAAGATCGACGATGTCCAGGGTCGGGTTGGTCGGCGTCTCGACGAAGACCAACTTGGCCGGCGTGCTGAGCGCCTTCTGCCAGGCGTCGAGATCGGCAGGCGGCACCAGGTCCACATGCACGCCCCACTTCGGCAGAATTTTGGTCAGGATGTGCAGGCTTGAGCCGAACAGCGTCGCGCCAGCGACGATGCGGTCGCCGCTTTCCAGATAGCTGGCCATGGCGGCGAACACCGCGGCCATGCCGCTGGCGGTGGCGCGGCAGACCTCGGCGCCTTCCAGCACCCGCAGCCGGTCTTCCAGCATGGTGACGGTCGGGTTGGCGTAACGGCCATAAAGGTAACGGTCGACATCGCCGGAAAATGCCGCATCCGCCTGCTCCGCCGAGTCAAAGACAAAGCCGGAGTTCATATAGAGCGCTTCGCTGGTTTCAGCATTATGGCTGCGGTTCAGCCCGGCGCGGATAGCAAGAGTTTCAGGGCGACAGTCGGCAAGAGGATCCTGATTGGCCATGATTGGCGATCTCCATCATCAATGATGGTCGGGCGTACGCCATCCGAGTGTCTGCTAAAGAAAGCGATGCACAGCCATAAAAAAAACCGGCCATCGCTCGCATAGAGCAGGCCGGCACGCAGACGTCCCGACCGTTTAGCGAGGTTGTTTAGCGTGGCCGCAAGCTGGTCGAGCAAATCACCACGAGCAGCCATCTAGCGCCCAGAGCCGGCCTTCGTCAAGCTGCTTTGCTGCACGAGCCGCCGCCCAACACGCAAAACTTGGCGCAGTGCGGGTGGTTGAGGGCGACATCGCCGCTGGCATCCGCCAGGGTCTCGCCCAGTTCGAACTGCGGATCATAGGGTAACAGAGTACAGGCAATCACCGCGGCCCGTGCTGCCCCTTTGCGCTTTACCACCATGCGGCTGGAGGCACACATCATTGCGCGGGGGTCCTGGTCCAGAATGCCCCAGCAAGCTGTGGTGATCTCCGGCACGTCCGCCGTCTCGTCCATTTCCGGGAACAACACCAACTGCATGGGGTCGTGCGCATCGACCGGCCATCCCTCGGCCTGGATCAGGCGGGCATAGCCTTCGCGCGCCTGCGCCTCGCTTTCGCCCCAGCAGGTGCGGCCTGCCATGTGAATGGCAAAGCCGTTCGATGCCAGCCAGCTCAATCCCTGCACCGTCGGCAACCAGGTCCGCTCGCCCCGCTCCAACTCATGCAACGCCTGGGTGTGATGATCGACCGAGACGCGCAGCACCAGCCGGTCGCCATAGCGCCGCCGCAGGTCGAGCAATGGCGCCTGCAGCTTCATCATCGGCCGCATGGCGTTGGTCAGAACCAACGCCCGAAAGCCGCGGGCGAGGATCGCCTCCAAAATCAGGATGATCTCCGGCGCCATGAATGGCTCGCCGCCGGTCAGGCCGATTTCTTCCGTCGGCAGGCCATCGCGGGCAATCTCGTCCAGGTAGGGCGCGACATCGGCTAGGGTCAGATAGACCAGCCTGTCATTGGTCGGCGAACTCTCGATATAGCAGCCGCGGCAGGTCAGGTTGCAGAGCGTGCCGGTATTGAACCACAGCGTCGAAAGCCGCTCCAGCGCCACCACGGCACGGTCTGACCCGTCCAATGTCCGCAAGGGATCGCGGAACTTGCGCGGGTCGAGCGATGCTGTGGCCGGTTCGGCAACGGTGGACGACATCGGAAAGAATGCTCCGTGGTTTTTTTCAGGCAGGGCAAGGTGTAGCGTTAGACCTAGCCGACGGAACTAGTGGCCTGAAATAACAGATTGGTGAGGCGTGGCGCTTCGTCCTAGACTTCAACCCTACAAACCCTATCAGGAGGACCCCCATCATGGCTGGACGCGTGGCAGGCAAAGTCGCCTTGGTTACCGGCGGCGGCTCCGGCATCGGCCGGGCATCGGCATTGACGTTGGCGCGCGAAGGCGCAAGCGTGGTTGTCACCGATTTGCGCGGCGAGACGGCGGCGGAAACCGCGCAGATGATCGCCGAAGCCGGCGGCAAGGCCCGCTCTATGGCGCAGGACACGACCGACGAGACGCAATGGCAGGCCGTCATGGCTTCAATCCGCGCGACGGAGAAGCGGTTGGACATCGTGCTCAACAACGCCGGCGTCAGCAACAATGGCATGCTGCTGAAGGATACCAGCCTGGAGCAGTGGCGCTTCGTCAACGCCGCCAACGTCGAGGGCGTCTACATGGGCACCAAATACGGCATTGAATTGATGGAAGAAGCCGGCAATGGCGGCTCCATCGTCAACATCTCCTCGATCTACGGCAAGGTCGGCGCGGTCGGGTCCGTCGCCTATAACGCCAGCAAGGGCGCCGTCTGCGTGTTTTCCAAGGGTGCGGCGCTGGAGTGCGGCAAGGCCGGCAACGGCGTGCGGGTCAATACCATCCATCCCGGCTTCATCGAAACCGGCATGACGCGCGAACGCTTCAAGGACAATGCCGTGCGCGACTGGATGATCAACCGCACCCCCATCGGCCGCAGCGGCGTGCCTCAGGATATCGCCAATGGCGTGCTGTACCTCGCCAGCGACGAAAGCTCGTTCGTGACGGGCGCGGAACTGGTAATCGACGGCGGCTTTACCGCGATCTAGCCCGCCAGCAGCCGCCCGACCGCATCGGCATAGACCTGCGCGCCCAGCATGATGTCGGCGTCGGATGTATCCTCCGTCCAATGGTGGCTGACGCCGCCGATGGACGGGATGAACATCATCCCTGCCGGCATTAGCTGCGCCATCATCTGCGCGTCGTGTCCCGCGCCGCTCGGCATGCGGGCGTGCTTGCCCGGTGCATAAACCCCGCCCGCAGCCTCCAACGCCGCCTGAATCCCCTCGTCCATCAATGCCGGCCTGTTCTTGTTCATGGTCTCCCACGAGACCGTGCAGGGGCCGGCGGCGTTGCCCTCATCCACCAATTCGCCGACGGTCTGTTCGAGCCGCAACAGCGTTGCCATGTCGGCGTCGCGGAATTGCAGGGTCATGCTGGCGCGGCCCGGAATGATGCTGGGAGCGCCCGGCTCCAGGTCGATCTTGCCGACCGTCCAGAC
>JAYPXD010000159.1:6179-8797 GCA_038135395.1 Alphaproteobacteria bacterium
ACCCGCTGACAAAAACGGCGGAGCGCGACGCCGGCATCCTTGCGGATCGCCATGCGGGTGGTGCCGGCATGGTTCTGCACCCCCTCAAACACGATTTTGTACTGCCAAATGGCGACAATGCTGGTGACGACGCCAACCTGCAGCTTCTGGCTCTCCAGCCAGTCGCCCTGCTCGATATGCGCCTCCAGCATGCCGATATAGCGCGCCGGATCGACCCGATGGCGCGGCACACCCGTCAGGCCTGCGTCAGCAATAGCTTGGCGCAGCGGCCGGCCGGTGGTGCGGTCGGCGCGCTGATCGATGTCGGCCTCGGTCAGTTCGCCGGTCAGCGAGCGCGAGCCGGTAAAGCTGCCGAAATGCCCTTCCTCATCGGCAAAGGCGAACACCTCCACGCCGATATCCTTGCGCCCGGCCTCGACCACCGCCCGCGCCGCTTCCAGCGCATAGACCACGCCCAGCGCGCCGTCGAGCCAGCCGGCATGGCTCTGCGTCTCCAGGTGAGAGCCGGCCAGCAGCTTGTTGCCGGTCGCAGGTGTTTTCGAAATGACGTTGCCAATGCCGTCGATCCAGGCCTCATGGCCGATAGCCTGAAGTTCGCCCACCAGCCAATGGCGTGTGACAAGGTCGTCCTCAGACAATGTCGGGCGATGCACCCCGGTCTTGTAGGTGCCGATGCTGCGCAGGTGATAGAGGTCGCGCAGGGCGCGCTCGGGGTTGGCTTTGATCGTCATGGGCGGCCTTTAGGGTGCAATCAGATAGGAGCAGCTCACAGTGTAACGCCTGCCTCCAGTCACTGCGAGGCATTGTTCCCCGGACGGAGCGAAGCAACGATCCGGGGCCGGTGTCTGCCTTCGAACACTGCCAGCCGGGGCGTTCGCGAAATACGGCGATCCCGGCTCACCGCACGGCGGCGGCCGTGAAGCATCAGACGAACAACCGGCCCCAACCGGCGAAGGGCGTCATGTCCGCGCCCGCAGCCCGCAGGCCGGCCCAGACCGCGACGGCGCCGGAGTCGAAAATCGGAATGCCAAGCTCGCGCTCCAGCCGGGGCGCCAGGGCTGCGCCATCCACATTGGTGCAATAGATCGCGATGCCGTCGGGGCGGGCCGCAGCAACGCGCCGGCACATGGCTTCGACGGTTGCGACAGGAACCTCCGCAAAGGCGAAATTCTCGGCAATATCGAGCCGTTCATCGGCCACGGTCTCTATGCCCAGCCCGGCATAATTGGCGATGATCCGCCGTTGCACGTCTTCGAGATAGGGCGATACCAAGCCCAGCCGCCGCACGCCGCGCTCCGCAAACAATGCATTGAAGCCCAACACGGCGGAATGGGCCGGGATGCCGGTGCGCTCGGCAATGGCGGCGCACATGCGCGCGTCCTGGCCGAAGCCCAGCCAGCCGGCGGAAGTGCCGTTCCAGCAGATCGAATGCACGCGGGCGTCGGCCAGCAACTCCGCCGCCGCCAGCATCGGCTCCAGCTCGAACTGCGCCTGCGAGCCTTCGCCCAACGAGATCTGCAGCACGCGGAAGCGGCTGAAATGGCAGGAGACGTCCGGCACGTCACGCAACATCGCGGCAATCACCGGCTCCAGCACGGTATTGGACGATGGCGTGAGCATGCCGAGGCGGGTGGTGGGTCGCATGCCGGTCACCTTACCCGCCCCAGGGCTGCCGGCTCAAGCCGCCCGTGCGCCGCGCACCAGCCGGCCCGGCAGAGCGTTGGTCGGCTCGCCGTTGCGGTAGACTACCTCGCCGGAGACGATGGTCGCCTCATAGCCGCGGGTGCGCTGGACCATGCGCTTGCCGCCGGCGGGCAGGTCGTACAGCACCTCCGGCGGGCAGATGGCGAGCTTGTCATAGTCGATAACGTTTATATCCGCCTTCTTGCCGACCGCCAGCAGACCGCGGTCGAGCAGGCCGATGGCCTCCGCATTGTCGCGGGTCAGGCGCTTGACCGCCCATTCCACCGGCAGCGTCTTGCCGCGGCTGCGGTCGCGGGTCCAGTGGGTCAGCATGTAGGTGAAGGCGCTGGCGTCGGTCAGCACGCCCATATGCGCGCCGCCGTCGCCCAGGCCGACCAGCGAGTTCGGATGCTGCATCATGTCCATGACCGGGCTGAGGTCGCCGTAGGCATAGTTGCTCAAGGGCCGGTAGAGGATGGTCTTGCCGTCGTTCTCCAGCAGCAGGTCATAAACCAGGTCTTCCGGCGTGCGGCCGGCGCGGGCGGCCATGGCGGCGATGGATTTCTCCGGCGCCGGCTCATAGTCCGGCGGGTCGCCCAGCGGGAAGATGCGCGACCACTGGGTGACGCGGGTACGCATCAGGTGGTCGCCCTGCTGTTCGGAGAGGATTTGGGCCTTCACCTCCGGCTTGCGCAGTTCGGCGATTTTCTCGGCATGCGCCAGCGGCGCGAGGCGTTTCCAGGTCTCGCAGCCCATGAAGGGATTCAGCGAGATTTCGAAGCCCAGCATGACGCCGGTCGGCCGGGTCAGCACCTGGCCGACGATGTTCTGGCCGTCCGCATTAGCGCGGGCGATGTCGTTCATGGTGTCGCGCCACAGTTCGGGGCGGTTATCCCGTTGCAGCACGGTGATGGTCATGGGCCGGCCGCTTTCGC
>JAYPXD010000160.1:0-4969 GCA_038135395.1 Alphaproteobacteria bacterium
GCCGGCCAGGTCGGCGATTATTACGCTGACCTGAGCGACGAACGCTTCGAAAGCGCCTTCGCCCTGGTCCACCAGCGGTTTTCGACCAACACCTTCCCATCATGGCGATTGGCGCATCCATACCGCTACGTCTGCCACAACGGCGAAATCAACACCGTACGCGGCAATATCAACTGGATGGCCGCGCGCAAGCACTCCATGAAAAGCGAGCTGTTCGGCGACGACCTGGCGAAAATCTGGCCGTTGATTCCGGAAGGCCAGTCGGACACAGCCTGCTTTGACAATGCCCTGGAATTGCTGCTCAAGGGCGGCTATTCGCTGGCGCATGCGATGATGTTGATGATTCCGGAAGCATGGGGCAAGAACCCGCTGATGGATGACAAACGGCGCGCATTCTATGAATACAACGCCGCCCTGATGGAGCCGTGGGACGGCCCAGCGGCCGTTTGCTTCACGGACGGTCGCCAGATCGGCGCGACGCTCGACCGCAACGGCCTGCGCCCCGCGCGCTACATCGTTACCAATGACGACCGCATTATTTTGGGCTCCGAAGTCGGCGTGCTGCCGGTAGACCCGGCCAACATCAAGGAGCAATGGCGCCTGCAGCCGGGCAAGATGCTGCTGGTGGATATGGAACAGGGCCGCATCATCGACGATGCGGAACTCAAGGCCTCGCTTGCCAACGCCAAGCCATATCAGGCCTGGCTGAACGAGACCCAGTACCAATTGGAAAATTTGCCGCCGGCAAAGCACGAGCCGCCGACCAGCAACATCCCCTTGCTCGACCGCCAACAGGCGTTCGGCTACACCCAGGAAGACTTGAAATTCTTCTTGGAGCCGATGGCCGCCGCCGGTGACGATCCGATCGGTTCGATGGGCAAAGACACGCCGATCAGCGTGCTCTCCGACAAGCCGAAGCTGCTCTATACGTACTTCAAGCAGAACTTCGCCCAGGTCACCAACCCGCCGATCGATCCGATCCGCGAGGAAGTGGTGATGAGCCTGACCACCCTGATCGGGCCGCGGCCGAACCTGTTGGGCTCGGACCACGACGCCGAACACAAGCGGCTGGAAGCACACCAGCCAATTCTTTCGAATCTGGATTTGGAAAAAATCCGCGAGTTCGACGTTTTGGTTGGCGACGATTTCCGGACGAAGACGATTTACACGTGCTGGAACGCCGAAACCGGCATCGAGGGCCTGGGACCCGCATTGCAGGCGCTGTGCGAAGAGGCAGAAAAGGCAGTGAGCGAGGAATACAACATCCTCATCCTGTCTGACCGGTCGATGAGCTCCACCTGGATCCCGATCCCGGCGGCGCTGGCCTGTTCCGCCATTCACCACCACCTGATCCGCAAAGGCCTGCGGACTGAAACCGGATTGGTGGTCGAGACCGGCGAAGCGCGTGAAGTTCATCACATGTGCGTGCTGGCCGGCTATGGCGCCGAGGCGATCAACCCCTACCTCGCCTTCGAAACCATTGCCGATCGCCTCAGCGAACTGCCGGAAGGCACGACGCTGGAGCAGGCCTATTACAACTATGTGAAGGCGCTGAACAAAGGCATTCTGAAGGTCTGCTCCAAAATGGGCATCTCGACCTATCAGAGCTATTGCGGCGCACAGATTTTTGACGCGGTCGGACTGTCCACGCCGTTCGTGGACGCCTATTTCACCGGCACCCAGACCATGGTCGAGGGCATCGGCCTGCTGGAGGTTGCGCGTGAAGCGGTCGAGCGCCACGCAGCAGCTTTTGGCAATGACCCGACCCTGGCGAAGATGCTGGATGTCGGCGGCGAGTATGCATTCCGCTTCCGCGGCGAACACCATGCCTGGAACCCGACCAGCGTCGCGCATCTGCAACATGCGGTCCGCGCCAACAACACGCGGGAATACAAGCTGTTCGCCCAACAGATGAATGACCAGTCGCGCAATCTCTATACGCTGCGCGGGCTGTTCGACATCAAGCAAGGCCAAGCCATTCCGCTAGACGAGGTTGAGCCCGCAAGCGAAATCGTCAAGCGCTTCTCCACCGGCGCGATGAGCTTCGGCTCGATCAGCCGTGAGGCGCATACAACCCTGGCCATCGCCATGAACCGCATCGGCGGCCGCTCCAACACCGGCGAAGGCGGAGAAGAACCGGATCGCTTCCAGCCTCTGGCGGAGGACCATCCCTTCTGGCGGCAGAAGGGCGACACCATGCGCAGCCGGATCAAGCAAGTCGCCAGCGGCCGCTTTGGCGTCACCATCGAATATCTTGCCAACGCCGACGATATCCAGATCAAGATGGCCCAGGGCGCCAAGCCCGGCGAAGGCGGGCAGTTACCAGGGCACAAGGTCGATCGCGCGATTGCATCGGTCCGTCATTCGACCCCCGGTGTCGGCCTGATCTCGCCGCCGCCACATCATGACATTTACTCGATTGAGGATCTGGCCCAGCTGATCCATGACCTGAAAAACGCCAACCCGCGCGCCCGCATCAGCGTCAAGCTGGTGTCGGAAGTCGGTGTTGGCACGGTCGCGGCCGGCGTTTCCAAGGCAAAGGCCGACCACGTCACCATTTCCGGTTTTGAGGGCGGCACCGGCGCATCGCCGATCACGTCGCTGACCCATGCCGGCAGCCCGTGGGAAATCGGACTGGCCGAAACGCACCAGACCCTGGTCCTGAACGGTTTGCGCGGCCGCATCGCGGTTCAGGCTGACGGTGGCCTGCGCACCGGCCGTGACGTCGTGATCGCTGGCCTGCTGGGCGCAGACGAGATGGGCTTTGCCACCGCGCCACTGATCAGCATGGGCTGCATCATGATGCGCAAGTGCCACCTGAACACCTGCCCGGTTGGCGTCGCCACGCAAAACCCGGAATTGCGTAAGCGCTTCCAGGGCACACCGGACAATGTCATCAACTACTTCTTCTTCGTTGCCGAAGAAATCCGTGAGTTGATGGCGGCAATGGGCTTCCGCACCTTCAACGACCTGATCGGCCGTACCGACATGCTCGACATGCGCAAGGCGGTCGATCATTGGAAAGCGCACGGAGTCGACCTGGCGCGCCTGATGCACAAGCCGAATATGGGACCTGAGATCGCGATCTATAATTGCGAAACGCAGGACCACGGTCTCGACAATGCACTCGACCAAACCTTGATCGCCAAAGCCCAGCCGGCGCTCGAGCGCCGCGAAGCTGTGCAGATTCCAGTGGAAGTCCGCAACATCAACCGCACGGTCGGGGCCATGCTCTCAGGTGAGGTTGCTAAGCGCTATGGCCAAGCCGGCCTGCCAGAAGACACCATTGCCATCAAGGCGACCGGCGTCGGCGGACAATCGTTCGGCGCGTTCCTGGCCAAGGGCGTATCGATCGAGTTGGAAGGCGTGGCCAACGACTATGTCGGCAAGGGCCTTTCCGGCGGCCGCATCGCCGTGTTTCCGCCGCGCACCTCTCCTTATGTTGCCGAGCAAAATATCGTCATCGGCAACACGGTGCTCTATGGCGCTATCGACGGCGAGGCGTATTTCCGCGGCGTCGCCGGCGAGCGGTTCTGCGTACGGAACTCCGGCGCCTTTACGGTCGTCGAAGGCGTCGGCGACCACGGCGGCGAATATATGACCGGCGGCTGCATGGTGGTTCTCGGCGCAACCGGGAACAACTTCGCTGCCGGCATGAGCGGTGGCCTCGCCTATGTCTGGGACCCGAAAAAGCAGTTTGCGCAGCGCTGCAACATGGAAATGGTCGCCTTGGAAAGGGTCGATCCGACTGAACCGCCGCCCCCCGACCCGGCGGACGTGATGGCAAAAGGCGTGCCGCAGTTGAAATACCATGTGCAGCGGCTGCGGACCCTGTTGGAGCGTCACGCACACTATACCAACAGCCCGGTGGCCAAGCGCATTCTCGATAACTTCGCCGATGAGGTCGGCAATTTCGTTCTGGTGATGCCGAACGATTTCCGCCGCGCCCTCAACGAAATGGCAGTAGAAGACGCCGCCGCTGCAACCGCAGCCGCGGGTGAGGAGGCGGCCCATGGGTAAGCCCACCGGTTTCCTGGAAAAGGCCCGCAGCGACCGCGGTTATGCTCCGGTAGAAGAGCGCCTCAAGCACTGGCATGAATTCGTCAAGCCGCTGCCGGAAGGCGACGTTCGCAGCCAGGGATCGCGTTGCATGGATTGCGGCATTCCGTTCTGCCACAACGGTTGCCCGGTCAATAACCAGATCCCCGACTGGAACCACCTGACCTATCTGGGCGAGTGGGAGACGGCATTCGTCAATCTGCATTCCACCAACAACTTCCCCGAATTCACTGGCCGTGTCTGTCCGGCGCCGTGCGAGGAAAGCTGTACGCTGAACCTGAACACGTTCGTGCGCCCGGTGACGATCAAGACCATCGAGTGCGCGATTGTCGACAAGGGCCGCGAGAACGGCTGGCTTCAGCCACAACCGCCAGAGAAAAAAACGGGCAAGCGGGTCGCCGTTGTCGGCTCCGGTCCCGCGGGCATGGCCTGCGCCCAGCAACTGGCGCGCGCCGGCCATGACGTCACGCTATTCGAGAAGAATGACCGCATCGGCGGCCTGCTGCGCTATGGCATTCCCGACTTCAAGATGGAAAAGCACCTGATCGACGCCCGCGTCGCGCAGATGCAGGCGGAAGGCGTCACCATCCGGACCGGGGTTCATGTCGGCAAGGACGTCTCGGCAAAGGACCTGGCTGCGCAGTATGACGCCGTCGTGCTGTCCGGCGGCGCGGAAGACCCGCGCAACCTGGAGGTCAAAGGCCGTGAGTTGAAGGGCGTCCACTACGCCATGGAATTCCTGCCGCAACAGAACAAGCGGGTCGCCGGTGATACTTTGCCGGCCGACCAGGACATTCTGGCCACCGGCAAGCATGTCATCGTCATCGGCGGCGGCGACACCGGGTCGGACTGCATCGGCACCTCTACGCGTCAGGGCGCGGCACACGTTCGCCAGTTCGAACTGTTCGAC
>JAYPXD010000160.1:4979-7658 GCA_038135395.1 Alphaproteobacteria bacterium
TTGTCGGCCCGCGCAAGGATGACGTGCTGGCCGACCTGGGCATCAACACCGTCGTGCAGCGCGACGCCCTGGGCCGCATCCCGGAGGCGCCGGCAGACTACAAAACCAGCTTGCCGAATGTCTTTGCCGCCGGCGACATGCGCCGCGGCCAGTCCCTCGTGGTCTGGGCCATCCGTGAAGGCCGCCAGTGCGCCCACGCCGTCGATGAATACCTGATGGGCGAGAGCGTCCTGCCGCGCTAACGCAGGTTTGGGCTCGACCTCGCTGCAAACCTCCCCTAGACCCTCTCTACCGCCAATAGAGAGGGTCTTATGGTATCCATCCTGTTCAAAGCTGGCGCCGGCGACGCCGCTGGCTGGCAGCGCGAGTTAAGCGCCCGCATTCCCGACCTGGATTGGCGGGTCTGGCCGGATGCCGGCGATCCGGCCACCGTTGATTTCGTGCTCGCGTTCCGGGTGGAGCCCGGCTTCTTTGCCCAGTTTCCCAACCTGAAAGGCGTGCTGGCGACCGGGGCCGGCGTCGATGGGCTGTTTGCCGACAAAACGCTGCCGACCCACCTGCCGATCGCCCGCATCGTCGATCCCTATATGACCCAGCAAATGGTGCAATGGGCGGCGTATGGCGTGCTGCACTTCTTCCGCAGGTTCGACGAATACCGGACCTTGCAGAAAAAGGCAGAATGGAAAGAACTCGGCAGCCCGACCCGCCACGCAAACCGCGTCGGCGTGCTTGGATTCGGCGAGATCGGCGGCGCTATCGGGCGCGGCCTGCTGGCGCTGGGATTCTTTGTGCAAGGTTGGACGAATACGCCGCGCGACCTCGGCCCCATCGACAATTTCGCCGGCGAGGCGCAACTGGACGAATTCCTCCGCACCAGCGCCTTCCTGGTCTGCACCCTGCCGCTGACCCCCTCGACTCGCGGTCTATTGAACCGCGAGCGGCTGGAGAAATTGCCAAAGGGTGCCGTACTGGTGAACCTGGCCCGCGGCGGCCATGTGGTGACGGACGATCTGCTGGCTTTGCTGAACGAGGGCCATCTGGGCGGCGCAGTCCTGGACGTCACCGACCCGGAGCCGCTGCCCGCCGGTCATCCGCTCTGGTCGATGCCCAACGTCATCATCACCCCTCACGAAAGCGGCCTGACCACTCCGGCCACCGCCGCCGACCAGATCGCCGCCAACCTGAAGCGCATCCTGGCGAGAGAACCGGTCGTCAATCCGGTGGATGTGCAGCGGGGGTATTGACCCCACCCTCAGTTCAAAATCAAATCCGACGCGCGTTCACCGATCATGATGCTGGGGGCATTGGTGTTGCCGCTGATCAGCGTCGGCATGATTGAGGCGTCGGCCACCCGCAGACCTTCAATACCGCGCACTTTCAGTTGGTTGTCGACCACCGCCATCCGGTCGGAGCCCATCTTGCAGGTGCCGACCGGGTGATAGGTGGTCTCTGCCGTGCGCTTGACCCAGTCGATGATCTCGTCATGGGTGTTCAGCTCCTCGCCCGGCCCGACCTCGGTCAGTTGCAACTTGGCCATCGCGGGAGCACGCATGATCGAGCGGGCGATGTTGATCGCAGAGACCGTAATATCCTCATCCACCCGCGCAGACAGGAAGTTGAAGTTGATCGCTGGCGCGCGGCCAGGATCGGCCGATGTTATATGGATATGGCCTTTGCTCTCCGGCCGCATGGCGTGGGCATAGCAGGTCATGCCGGATTGCTTGGAAATGACAGGCCCCTTCGGTCGCATTTCGGTGAGCATCGGGACCCACCCCAACAAGGCGTCCGGCGCCTCCAAGCCCTCGCGCGAGCGCACAAAGGCGCGCATCGGCGCAGCGACCGCCGCCATCATGCTGGTTTGCCCCAGAACATACCGCAGCGCCTGATAGGCCAGTCCCAATCCGCGGGTCCGGTCGTTCAGGGAATAGCCTTTAGCGCCGATCAGCCAACGGGTGCGGGGGGCAAAGTGATCGCGCAGGTTCTCGCCGACGCCCGGCAGGTCTTGCTGCACGGCAATACCCAGCTTTTGCAGCCGATCCGCCTGGCCGATCCCGGATAGCTCCAGCAGTTGCGGCGAATTCACAGAGCCGCCGCTGACCACTACGTCCCGTCCGGCCCGCGCCTCCCGCGCCTGTCCGTTCGCCGTATACCGCACGCCGATGCAGCGCTTGCCCTCCAGCACCAGGCCCTGTGCGTAGGCGTTGGTCTCGATATGCAGGTTCTGGCGGTTACGGATCGGCTCCAGGTAACAGGCTGCCGTGCTCATCCGGCGCCGGCCATAAATCGAAGCCTGGCTCATGGCGATGCCATCCTGCACCCGGCCGTTATAGTCGGGATTATACCGGATACCCACTTGCTCCGCCGCCTGAACCACGGTCGCCAGCAAGGGGTCGGTCAGCTTCGGATTGGTCACGCGCAACGGCCCGCTGCGGCCGCGGAACTCCTCTTCGCCCTCGCTTGGCGTGAAGCTTTCCATGCGCTTGAAGAATGGCAGCACATCGCTGTAGCTCCATCCTTTGTTACCCATTTGCGCCCAGGTGTCATAGTCCTGTGCCTGGCCGCGCACAAAGGCCAAGCCGTTGATCGAACTGGAGCCCCCCAGAATTTTCCCGCGCGGAACCGCGAGACGGCGGCCATTCGTGCTCTCCTCCGGCTCGCCCTGATACAGCCAGTTGGCGA
>JAYPXD010000160.1:7668-8720 GCA_038135395.1 Alphaproteobacteria bacterium
GAAATGGCTGGCCGGACCAGCCTCCAGCAAGAGCACCTTATGCTTTGGATTCTCGGACAGACGGTGCGCGACCGCCGCCCCCGCCGAGCCCGCTCCTACTACAATGAAATCATAGGTTTGCATGTCGCCTGAACTTTCAGATGCCAGATGTTTCGACCATTGCTGCAAAGCAAACCACGTTCTCCGCGGATTGTAACCAATTTCCGGACGGCTTGGATCAATGAGGCTTCCCTGGCCATGACAGCGGACATCAAAAATCGAAGAAAAAATTTTTCCCGGTTGGCACTAGACGTCAGTGGCAAACTCGGGCCAGTATATTCGAGGCAAAAAAAATGAACGACGAAAAGGGAATGCTAAATGTCTGAACCGGTTTTGTCTGTCCAGGACTTGCTTGTTCGATTTCACCTGAAACGCGGAACCTTGACCGCTGTAGACGGTATTTCGTTCAGTGTTGAAAAAGGTGAAACATTTGGGCTGGTTGGTGAAAGCGGCTCTGGAAAATCTGTAACAGCCCGCGCCATTATGCGACTGCTGCCATCGCCTCCAGCGGAGGTGATAGCGTCCGAAGTTCGGGTCGATGGCCAGGATATATACAAATTAAGCGACCGAGAAATCCGGTCGATCCGCGGCCGCAAGATCGCAATGGTGTTTCAGGAGCCGATGAGCGCACTGAACCCGGTCTATACCGTCGGTGACCAGATCGGCGACGTGCTGCGCACCAACCTTGGCCTGACCAAGCAGGAAGCACGCGAGCGCACCATCGAATTGCTGGACCTGGTAGGCATCCCGTCCGCTGCAGGACGGGTCGATAACTACGTTCATGAATTCTCCGGCGGCATGCGCCAACGCGTTATGTTGGCGATGGCGCTGTCATGTGACCCGACGTTCCTGATAGCGGACGAGCCGACCACCGCCCTGGACGTGACCATTCAAGCGACGATCCTGGAACTGATCAGCTCTATGATCGAGCGGTTCGACATGTCGCTGTTGTTCATCACGCACAATCTGGGCGTCGTTGCTCATGCCTGCGACCGCATCGAAGTGATGTACGC
>JAYPXD010000161.1:0-334 GCA_038135395.1 Alphaproteobacteria bacterium
GCATCAGGGTTGGCTCCGGCGCTGATGCATTGCCAGAGCCTTCCGAGGCAGAGCAACGGGTGCTGCGGCGGGTGTCGGCGCCGCCTGGGGTCCGCCTTGCATGCCAGGTACAGGTGGTGGGATCGCTGGAGGTAACGCCGCTGCTGCCACCCGCCAGCAGCCCGGCAACGCTTGGCTCGGACCGTCCCGAGGGGCATGGCACCGAACGTGAACTGGTGGTCCTGTTCAGCGATATCCGCTCGTTCACCAATTTCGCGGAACATCGCCTGCCCTATGATGTGGTGTTCGTCCTGAACCAGTATTTCAAGGCGATGAGCGAGCAGGTTGAGGCGAA
>JAYPXD010000161.1:344-1461 GCA_038135395.1 Alphaproteobacteria bacterium
GCCTGATGGCGCTGTTCGGGTTGAACACCGATCGCGCTACCGCTTGTCGCCAAGCCGTGGCTGCGGTCAAAGGCATGTCGGAGCAACTGCAAGTTCTGAACCGGGACCTGGAAAACGAGTTGCGCGAGCCGTTGAGGATCGGCATCGGCTTGCATGTTGGGCCGGTCATCGTCGGGCGGATTGGGCATGGCGTGGCGGCAAATCTGACCGCAATTGGCGACACAGTAAATGTCGCCAGCCGGCTCGAGCCGCTCAGCAAACAGTTTCGGGCGGAGGCGGTGATTTCAAATGAGGTCGCTATAGCGGCTGGCGTCGATCTGGCGGGCTATGAGGCTACGGAACTGCCGTTGCGCGGCCGGACGCAACCATTGCAGGCGGTAGTCGTCGCGAGGGGCAGCGATCTGTAATGGCGATCCGGGGTCGATGGACTTCGGCGTTGAAAGGCGTCACAATTGCATGACCCTCCGAACGTTGGCCGTATGCTGGAACAATACCGATGCCCGACGGCACCGAGACGCCCGTTACATTGAAAATTGTGACCCGCATAAGCGAGATCGGCGCTGACGCCTGGGACGCTTGCGCGGGCCGGGACAACCCGTTTGTCAGCCATGCGTTTCTGTCGGCGCTCGAAGACTCGGGCTCCGCGGTCGAAGAGGAAGGTTGGGGCCCGCAGCACCTGATTCTGGAGGACGACGCCGGCCGAGTGATCGGCGCAGTGCCGGCCTATCTGAAGTCGCATAGCCAGGGCGAGTACGTTTTTGACCACGGCTGGGCGCATGCGTTCGAAAACGCCGGTGGGAAGTATTATCCGAAGCTGGTGGCAGGCGTACCGTTCTCGCCAGTCCCGGGGCCACGCCTCTTGATCCATCCCGATGCGGACCATGCGCGGGTGACGGCAACTTTGGCGGCGGGGCTGATCGAATTGTGCGACATGCATGGCGCCTCGTCCGTGCATGTTAATTTTCTGCCGGAAACTCAATGGAAAGCGCTGGCCGAGCATGGCTTTCTGCAACGGCAGGGCCAGCAATTCCACTGGCGCAACGACGGATACCGGACGTTCGACGAATTTTTGGCGGCGCTTTCAGGCAACATAATAGTCTGTGTTACGGAGATTCTC
>JAYPXD010000161.1:1471-8713 GCA_038135395.1 Alphaproteobacteria bacterium
GCGACGACCTGACTGCGGACCATTGGGACGCTTTTTATCGGTTTTATAGGGATACTACCGACCGAAAATGGGGCTGGGACTATCTGAAGCGCGACTTCTTTCGATTGTTGCATGAACGGATGCGCGACAAGGTGGTGCTGATGTTTTGCGATCTGGATGGCATGCCAGTCGCTGGCGCGCTTAACCTGGTTGGTACAGACACGATTTATGGACGGAACTGGGGCGGGCTTGCCCGCTTCAAGCACCTGCACTTCGAACTTTGCTACTATCAGGCCATCGACTGGGCCATCGCCCACGGCCTGAAAAAGGTGGAGGCCGGCGCGCAAGGTCAGCACAAGATTCAGCGCGGCTACCTGCCGAGCTCGACCTATAGCGCGCACTGGATTCCGCACCAGGGTTTCCGCCGGGCCGTCGCCGATTTCCTCCGCCGCGAGCGTGAGGCGGTGGGCGAGGACATGGAGGTCCTGATGGAATACTCGCCGTTCAAGAAAAGCGAATAGGGCGGGCGAGCCGATGGTGCATTTCAACCCCGACAACTGGGGCGTTCGCGCCCGCATCGGCATGTTCATTGTGGGCGTGGAGGCCGTGCCGGAGGCCGAATGGCGGGCGATGACGCCTGCTGGCGTCTCCATCCATGCCGCACGGGTCAGCGCGCCGACACCGTGGGCGACCTGGCGCGAAGGTCGAACGGGCGTTGATCTGTCGGACGATCTCGCCCGCGGCTGCCGGCAGTTTGCCGCCATGCAACTGGCGGCGGCGGTGGTGGGCCATACCTCCAGCAGCGTGGTTGGCGGCACTGGCTGGGATGCGGCAGTTGTGGCGGAGATGCAGGCGATTTTGGGCGGCGGCGTCGCGGTCACCACCAATGGCTCCGACACCGTTGCCGCATTGCAGGCGGTCGGATCGCGGCGGCCATTCGTTATCGCGCCCGCCTGGTTCGGCGACGCCGCCGTCGGCGCTGCGGTTCGCTATTACACCGACTTGGGATTCAATCTCGCGGGCCATATGCGCTATGATCCCGGCCCCGCCTGGCGGCACTATCCGCCGGAAGACCTGTATGCCCGCGGCAAGGCCGTTGCTCAGGAGATCGAGCCGCTGTACCGGCAGATTGTCGAGGAATGCCCGGACAGCGCCGATGCGGTGTTGATCGGTGGGACCGGGTTTCGCTGTGTCGCTATCATTGAAGCCTTAGAGCAGGCGCTGGGCCGTCCAGTGGTGACCGCCAACCAGGCGAGCCTCTGGCGCTGCCTCCGGTTGGCAGGCGTCGGCGACAGGATCGATCATTATGGCCGTTTGCTGAGCCTGCCGGGCTAGCGGCGACTGTGCAATTCACAATGGAGGACTGGATATGCGTGCATTGATCACTGGTGCGAGCCCAGGCATCGGCGGCGCGACCTGCTTAAAGCTGGCCCGCGCTGCGCTCGCCCGAGGGCAGAAGCCGAAAATCGCCGCTTGCGAGGTGCGGGAGACCGATGCGGTGCTGGCTTTGGCCGACGAACTTCGCAGTATCGGCGCGGAGGCGGTTGTGCTGGCCGGCGATCTCAGTGATCCGGACGTACCGGCGCGGCTCGTGGCGGACGCCGTCGAGGCGTTTGGCGGCCTGGATGCGGTGGTCGGTAACGCCGGCATTACCTCGCCCGCCCCGCTCGCGGCGTTGGAGTTGGATAATTGGGATCGGGTGATGAACATCAACCTTCGCGGCAATTGGTTGCTGGCCAAGGCGGCGCATCCGCATTTGAAAGAATCGAAGGGCGGCTATGTCGCCGTCGCCTCCATGTCCGGCATGCGGCCGCATCGTGGCATGGGGGCGTATAGCATGAGCAAAGCCGGTACAATTATCCTGTGCGAAGTGCTGGCCCAGGAATGGGCGCCCGATGGCATCCGGGTCAATTGCGTGTCGCCCGGCATGATCCGGACGCCGCTGACGGAGACGACCTATCGCGACAACGCCACCGCCTCGGCGCGGACCGCCCTGGTGCCGGCTGGCCGGATCGGCGTGCCCGAAGATATTGCCAACGCCATAGCGTTCTTCCTCGGGCCTGATGCCGGCTATATTACGGGACAGAATATCTGCGTCGATGGCGCTTTCTCGACATCGATCCTGAGCCAGATTCCCGGCCTGCCAACCAGCGGGACCTGATAACAGAAACGCCCTGGAGATCGGTCTCCAGGGCGTCTGCGCTAGCTTCCAAACGAAATGGATTACTTGGCGTAGTCGTAGTTGCCCTTGTTCCAGCTGTAGAACACGTAACCCGGCGCGGTCACGTCGCCTTTCTTGTCGAAGCCGATATTGCCCAGCACAGTGTTGAACTTGCCGGCATTCAGCGCCGCAATGACTTTCTTGAAGTCGGCGCTTCCGGCAGCTTTCGCGGCCTGTGCCCAAGCCTGGATCGCACCGTAGGTGTAGAGCACATAGCCTTCCGGCTCGATGCCTGCATCGCGGAACTTCTTCACCACCGGCGCGGCGTCGGGGTTCTTGCGCGGGTCGGGGCTGAAGGTCATCAGGGTGCCTTCGCCAGCGTCACCGGTGATGGCCCAGTATTCCTGCGTCACCAGCGCGTCGCCGCTGATCAGTTGCGTGGACATGCCCTGCTCGCGCATCTGGCGCACGATCAGACCAGCCTCGGTGTGGTAACCGCCCACATAAAGGGCGTCGATCTTCGCCTGCTTCAGCTTAGTCACCAGCGCAGAATAATCCTTCTCGCCGGCGGTGTAGGCTTCGTACAGGGCCGTTTTGCCGCCCTTGGCTTCAAACGCGGCCTTGGTCTCGTCGGCCAGGCCTTTGCCGTAGGCGGTCTTGTCGTGCACGATAGCGACGTTCTTGCCGGCGTACTTGCTGGCGAGATAGGCGCCTGCCACCTGGCCCTGCTGATCATCGCGACCGCAGACGCGATAGGTGCCGGGACCGCCTTCGTCCGTCAGCTTCGGGTTGGTGGAAGCCGGTGAGATCTGGACGATGCCTTCTTCGCGATAAACCGACCCGGCCGGGATCGATGAGCCAGAGCAGAAATGCCCGGCCATCAGTTTCACACCTTTGTTGACCATCTGGTTGGCAACAGCGACGGCCTGCTTCGGATCGCAGGCGTCATCGCCGATTTCCAGTTTCAGCATCTGGCCAAGCACGCCGCCGGCGGCATTGATGTCGGCAACGGCCATTTCCGCACCGGCCTTCATCTGGGCGCCAAAGCTGGCGTATTGGCCAGTCATCGGGCCGGCCGTGGCAATCGTAATGTCGGCATGCGCAGCGCCGGCAAAGAGGACCGCGGCTGCGGCCGCATAGGCGGTTTTAAGCACTCCAATATTCTCCTCGTTCACGCAAGGCGGCAACAGCCCGCCCCGCAGTTCAGACACTCCATTGGTATCATTTTTACCTGCGCGCCCGCAACGCCGATTGTGGTGGAGCATTTTGATGGCACTTGCAGGTTGTGCGAAGCGGCTTAGGCTTGCAGCCTTGGCATACAGTGTAAAATATGGCATTCAGGCGTGCGGAGGCCATCTTAACCAGTTATTGGACAGGTGGTCGTTCAACGCCATGAACTGATGGAGGTATGGGATTAAATCACTGGTATCACTGGCGGCAGTCGCAATTTTTGTTGCTGGGTCGGCCTCGGCTAGCACGCTCGACGACGTTAAGGCCAAAGGGTATATGAATTGCGGTGTATCGACCGGCGTTCCCGGTTTTGCCGCTCCTGACGACAAGGGTGAATGGGCTGGGTTCGACATCGACATGTGCCGGGCAGTCGCTGTCGCGGTCTTCGGCGACAAGACCAAGGTCAAGTTCACGCCGACGACGGGCAAGAGCCGGTTCCCCACGCTTGCGTCCGGTGAAGTCGATATGCTGGCGCGCAACACCACCTGGACCTTCAGCCGCGACGTGCAGCTGGGCTTCGAATTTGCCGGCGTCAACTACTATGACGGCCAGGGCTTCATGGTCAGCAAAGCCTTGAAGGTCAAAAGCGCCAAGGAACTGAATGGCGCCAGCGTCTGCATCCAGACCGGCACCACGACCGAGCTGAATCTGGCGGATTACTTCAAAGCGAACGGCATGAAGTTCGAGCCGATTGCGATTGAAACCAACGCCGAAGCCCGTGTCGCCTATGAGCAGGGCCGTTGCGACGTGTATACGACGGACGCTTCCGGTCTGGCCTCGACCCGCGCACAGTTGGCTGATCCGAAGGCGCATATCATCCTGCCGGAGATCATTTCGAAAGAGCCGCTGGGGCCGTTGGTCCGCCATGGCGACAATCAGTGGGGCGACATCGTGCGCTGGACGCTGAACATCATGATCATCGCAGAGGAGATGGGAGTCACCTCGGCTAACGTCGATGAGATGAAAAATTCGCCGAACCCCGAGATCCAGCGTCTTTTGGGCGTCAGCGGCGAATATGGCGAGATGATGGGCCTGTCCAAGGACTGGGCGTACAACATCATCAAAGCGGTTGGTAACTATGGCGAAAGCTTCGACCGCAATATCGGCCCGGATACCCCGATTGGTCTGGAGCGTGGTTTGAACCAGCTTTGGAACAAGGGCGGGATCCTGTACGCGCCGCCATTCCGGTAAGATGGTGTCGGGATTATAGTCATCGGGGGAGATCTTGTAACGATCTCCCTTTTTTTTGGCTGATAGGGGCGTCACGCTAACCCGTTGCTGATCTCAATCGGTTAGGGCGCAAGTATCGGGACAGTGACAAATGGCGATGACTGGCTCGCAAAGTGGAGGTTCCGGAATGTTTGCTTTCTGGAATGATCAGCGCATTCGGGGTATCATTGCGCAATCTTTGGTCATAGTTTTATTGGGTTTGTTAATATATTTTATCGTTTCCAATACCATTCATAACTTGGCGGCCCGAAATATTGCGACAGGGTTCTGGTTCCTTAGCCAGCCTGCGGGTTTCGAAATCCAGATGTCGTTGATTCCCTACTCAGCCGAATCGACTCACGGCCGGGTGTTTGTGGTCGGACTTCTGAACACGCTGTTCATTTCTATTTTGGGATGTGTGCTGGCGACGCTGCTGGGGTTTTTTCTGGGCGTCATGCGCCTTTCAGGAAACTGGTTATTGGGGCGCATCATCTATTGGTACGTGGAATTCACGCGGAATGTGCCGCTGCTGCTGCAGATTATTTTTTGGTACACGATCTTTCTCAAGCTGCCGCATGTGCGGGAAAGCATGGATCTGGGCGGCTCGATCTATCTGAATAATCGCGGGCTGTTTTCACCGGCCCCTGTACTGGGACAAGCCTTTGATTTCGTCCTGATTGCGCTGGCGATTGCGATCGCCGCCGCATGGATGATCGGGCGTTGGGCGCGCAAACGCCAGGATGCTACCGGACAAACATTCCCGGTCGGATGGGTCAGCCTCGCGCTGCTGGTGGTACTGCCGTTGGCGGTATTCTACGCTGCCGGTGCGCCGCTCGAATGGCAATTTCCTGAACGGACCCGTTTCAGCCTGCGTGGTGGAATGCAGATAGCACCTGAGTTTATGGCCATGCTGCTGGCGCTGACGCTGTATACTGCGGCGTTTATTTCCGAGATCGTTCGGGCGGGAATTCTTTCGGTCAACAAGGGCCAGCGAGAGGCGGCGGCGGCTTTTGGACTGCGTCAAAGCTGGATCATGAAGCTGATTATTGTGCCCCAGGCCATGCGCGTAATTATTCCGCCATTGGCAAGCCAGTACATGAACCTGACCAAAAACAGCTCCTTGGGATTCGCGATCGGATATGGCGAATTGATGGCGGTGTTCGGCGGCATCTCGCTGAACCAGACCGGGCAGGCCATCGAGTGCATGGCGATCGTGATGGTGACCTACCTGATTATTTCGCTCAGCATTTCGCTGTTCATGAACTGGTACAATGCGCGCGTGCGCTTGATTGAGCGGTGAGGAGAGCGGGCACATGAACGACATGACACGAAATGCGGCCCATTGGACGCCTAAGCCGAGCCGGCCGCCGCCGGCAGCATCCACCGGCGTGCTGGGTTGGGTGCGCGCCAACCTGTTTTCTGGCTGGCTCAACACTGCGCTGACCTTGCTCTCCGTCTATTTGCTTTCCAGCGTGGTCCCGCCACTGGTGGATTGGGCATTCGTCAGCGCCGTTTGGGATGGAGCCAGTAGAGACGCATGTGCTGGCGCAACTGGCGCTTGCTGGCCGGTAGTCGCCGTGCGATGGCAGCAGTTGATTTATGGCTTCTATCCCGAGGTAGAATACTGGCGTCCGATCCTGGCATTCGTTCTGCTGATGGTGGCGCTGTTCTATGGGCTCTATGACAAGGCGCCGGGACGCCGCTATGGCCTGTGGTTCGTCTGCGCATTTCCGTTTATCGCCTACATGTTGCTTTATGGCGGGTTCGGGGGACTGGAGTATGTCGAATCGCCAAAGTGGGGCGGCCTTTTGCTGACCCTGGCGATGGGCGTCACCGGCATTGCGTTTTCGATTCCGTTCGGCATCCTGCTGGCGCTAGGGCGGCGCAGCAACCTGCCGGTCATCAGCATGTTGTCCACGATCTTTATCGAATTCATCCGTGGCGTGCCGCTGGTGACGCTGCTGTTCTTTGGCAATGTGATGTGGCCGTTGTTCCTGCCGGAAGGCCTGAACATCGATCACTATCTTCGGGTTGTTGTCGCTGTGTGTTTCTTTGCCAGTGCCTATATGGCGGAGGTGATTCGCGGCGGCCTGCAGGCAATCCCCAAAGGCCAATATGAGGCTGCTGCGGCGCTTGGGCTTGGGTATTGGCGGATGATGGGATTCATCATCCTGCCGCAGGCGCTGCGCATTTCGATTCCCGGGATCGTTAACACCTCGATTGGCCTCTACAAGGATACCACCCTCGTATCGCTGGTCGGACTGTTCGACCTGTTGGGGATGGCCCGCGCCATCAATGCCGACGCCAAGTGGGTCGGACTGGAAATCGAGCTGTATGCCTTTATCGCGTTGCTGTTCTTCCTGTCGTGCTTTGCCATGTCCCGCTACAGCCTCTGGCTGGAAGGACGGTTGGCAAAGGGCGACCGCCGTTAATCTGGAGGTCCTGATATCCCATGACTAAGCAAGCTCCTGCCATTGAAATGCGCGGCGTTAACAAGTGGTATGGCGCCTTCCACGTGCTGAAGGACATCAACCTGCAAGTGACCCGCGGCGAGCGCATCGTGATTTGTGGGCCGTCCGGTTCGGGTAAATCGACGATGGTCCGCTGCATCAACCGGCTGGAAGAGCATCAGGAAGGCGATATCGTCGTCGATGGCATAACGT
>JAYPXD010000162.1:0-8704 GCA_038135395.1 Alphaproteobacteria bacterium
CTTTCAGCATGGCGGTGCGACCCTAGCCGATCCGGGCGGCACGAAGCAGCGCCAGCGCCTCGCGGGCGTCCAGCCGGCCGTCATACAGCGCCCGGCCGCTGATCGCGCCCTCGATCCCCGCCTGTTCCTCGGCCAGCAACGCCTTCAAGTCGGCGAGCGAGGCCAGGCCGCCGGAAGCGATCACCGGCGTATGCAGCGCCCAGGCCAGATCGACGGTAGCGTCCAGGTTGACGCCGGTCAGCGCGCCGTCCCGGTCGATATCGGTAAAGACAATGGCGGCGACGCCAGCGTCTTCCATCGCCAAAGCCAGGTCCATGGCGTGGACCTGAGTGTTTTGCAGCCAGCCGCGGCTGGCGACCATGCCGTCACGGGCATCGATGGATACGACGATCCGACCGGGCCATTCCTTGCAGGCATTGCGGACCAGGCCCGGGTCTTCCAGGGCGGCGGTGCCGAGAATGACCCGGCGGACGCCGCGCTCCAGCCAGTAGGCGATGGTCTGGCGGTCACGGATGCCGCCGCCCAGTTGCACGGGGATCGGCAATCCCGCCAAAATCGCCTCGACCGCCTTGCCGTTTACCGGCTCGCCCTCTATGGCGCCATTCAGGTCCACCAGGTGCAACCATTCGAAGCCCTGCCGCACGAACTCGGCCGCCTGCGCTGCGGGGTCGTCGTTGAACACGGTGGCCCGGTCCATGTCGCCGTAGAGTAGGCGGACGCACTGGCCGTCTTTCAGGTCGATTGCAGGAAAAAGTATCATCAGCGTTTCGGCAGATCTGTCTGTTTCAGGTTCTTGGAATAAAAATGGCCTTCGATCATCTCACCCTTGACGAAGGCATATGCCGGGTGGGTACCCCAGCGGATATAGCCCAGCGTGTCGTACATCCGGATGGCGGCTTGCTGGGTTGCGCGCACGTCCAGGTTCAGAATGGTGAATTTGAGCGTCCGCGCCCGCGCTTCCAGCGCCAGCGTCAGGTCCCGCGCCAGGCCATGGCCGCGTGCCCAAGGGGCAATGAAGGCGCTTTTCAACTGGGCAGCGTGGCGTTGCGATTCGTCGTTGCGCGAGGGCAGGATCAGTTGACCGGACCCGCAAATCGTACCGCCCAACCGGACCACGAACAGTTCCCGCTCCGGCACTGCCAACACGCCTCGCCAAAAGGCCTCCAGCGTTTCCCGCGGTGGCGGCTCCAGCCAACCGAAGCCGCCACCGTCCAGGATCGCCATGTCGGTGGCATCGCAAAGGTCGTGCATGTCGGCGCTGTCGAGCCGCTCGACCCGGTCGATATTGGTCCGGATGCCGGGGACTTGAGGATCGATCGACATTGGCGTTATGGCTCCCAGCGCAAGAAGGATTGCAACATGCTTAGCCCGACGGCCTGACTTTTTTCCGGGTGAAACTGCGTGCCGAACAGGTTGTCGCGACCGACCACAGCGGTCACCGGGCCGCCGTATTCTGCGCTGGCCAGACAATCCGACCGATTGACGGGATGCAGCTGAAAGGAATGGACAAAGTACACATGGGGCTGGTCCGGGAGATTTGCCAGGATCGGGTGCGCCGGATCGTGGATGGTCAAAGAATTCCATCCCATGTGCGGAATTTTCAGCGTCGGATCGTTGGGGCGAAGCGGCGCGACCCGGCCCGGAATCCAGCCAAAGCCAGGATGGTCACCGTGTTCTTCTCCGATATCGGCCATCAGTTGCATCCCGACGCAAATTCCAAAGAATGGCTTCCGATGGACTAGAACAGCCGCTTGCAGCGCTTCGCGCAATCCGTCGATGTTTTGCAACCCCAACAAACAACTGGCAAACGCGCCTTGTCCCGGCAAGACGATCCGGTCGGCGTGAAATATCTCGTCGGGCGAGCGCGTAACCTGGATCGCCGCGGGAAGTCCGGTTGCATTCGCCGCGTGTTCCAATGCGCGGGTAACGGATCTCAGATTGCCGCTGCCGCAATCGACGATGACAACCTTCATGCCACGGCTCCCGCTGCCGGACGAATTCGAGAGAACCCTCGCCATTCCGCTTCACGCTGTGACGTGGCGATCACCACGTCGGCGAAGCGGTAGCCCTTGTCAGACAGGCGCCAACGCCACCAGTCACGAGCCGAGAAGCCAACCAGAATCGCCACGCCGCCAGATGCGACGGCAACCTGAACTGGGCCAAAGCCAAGATGTTCCAGCGAGCCTGTCAGCACGCCTTGCAGGACCGCGAGCCCTATCCCACCAATCCAAAGGCGATGCCACCAAAACCAGAGCGGCCCGAACAAGACCGCCCACCAGCAGAAGCCGTCCGGCAGCACGACGGCATCTTCGGTGTTGCCGCCTGGCGGTATCTGCACCGAGTAGCTACGCATCAGCCGTTTGCGTCCCCGCCGCCAAGTGTGCCTTTGGTCGAGGGGATGGCATTGGCCTGCCGCGGGTCGATCTCCACCGCCTGCCGCATGGCCCGCGCCAATCCTTTGAACAGGGATTCTGCGATGTGGTGGCTATTCGCCCCATAGAACGTCTCGGCGTGCAGGGTTGCACCGCTGGCGCTGGCGAAGCCTTGAAACCATTCGCGGACCAGTTCGGTATCGAACGTGCCGATTTTCTGGGTCGGAAATTCCGTGCGCCACACCAGGAAGGGCCGGCCGGAGAAGTCGATCACCACGCGGCTCAGCGTTTCGTCCATCGGCAGCAGGCAGGCGCCGTAGCGGGCAACGCCGCGCTTGTCGCCCAAGGCCTGCTTGACCGCCATGCCGATAGCGATGCCGACATCCTCGGTCGAGTGATGGTCATCGATATGCAGGTCGCCATCGCAACGCACGGTGATGTCGCAAAGACTGTGGCGCGCCAGTTGGTCGAGCATATGGTCCAGGAAACCGATCCCGGTTTTCATGTCATAGCGACCGGTGCCATCCAGATTGACGCTAACGTCGATCTTGGTTTCATTCGTGTGGCGCTGGAGTGTGGCGGTGCGCATGGCGGCGCTTTCAGGCTATCGTCGTCTGACAGGTGGTGAGCGCCATTCCATAGCGCGCCCGCGCGGCCAGGGCTAGTGGGCAGGGTGGCGCTGGGCTGCACAGGCCGGCTTGCCAGCGGCCCTCTCATGCCGCAGGCTATCCGAGTCGGACGCTGAAGCCGACATAACTTTAGCCATTGCGAGGCGATGTCGTTGCCCCTTCCTGCCGGATTGAAACTATTCGACCTGACCGGCCACGTTGCCGTTGTGAACGGCGCCAGCTCGGGCATCGGCGCGTCGCTGGCGGGTGCACTGCATTCGTGCGGCGCGCAGGTGGTGTGCGTCGCCCGGCGCGAAGACCGCTTGCGCCAGGTTGCGGCCCCCATAGGCGGCGCTTATGTCGTCGGCGATGTCGCCAAGCGCGACACGCTGGATGCTATTGCCGCGAAAGCCTCGGGCTTTTATGGGTCGCCGGACATTGTGATCAACGCGGCCGGCATCAATATCCGCGCGCCGGCGCATGAGGTGCGGGCAGAGGACTGGGACGAGGTCATGGCCGTTCAGCTGGCCGCGCCCCTGTTCTTTACCCAGCGTTTCATCGGCGCCATGCGGGACAAGGGGTGGGGCCGCATCATCAATATCGGCTCGCTTTCGACAGAACGCGCGCTGCCTTCGGCGACGGTTTATGGCACCGCCAAGACGGCCATCTGGGGCCTGACCCGGCAAATGGCGCTGGATTTCTCACCCTGGGGCGTGACGGTCAACGCCATTTGCCCCGGCTATTTCGAGACCGAGCTTACTGCGCCAGTGGTGGCGGATACCGCCCGCTGGCAGCGGTTGGCGGAAAGCACAATGATCGGCCGGAACGGCAACCTTGAAGACCTGCACGGCGCAGCCATCTTTTTGGCGAGCAACGCTGGCGGTTATGTGACCGGGCAGACCTTATTCGTCGACGGCGGTTTTACCGCCAAATAGCCGGGCCGCGGCATTTCCCCAGTGCGGAAGGGTTGAAAGGTGGACGGTGGCAATCGCCGCCGGATTGGGGCTATGGCCCCTTGTGTGCCCTAATTGCAACACCAAATATGGACCATAGCCGGTTGCTTCCGAAGAAGGGCTGGCTCTTGTCTCATTCCGCCTACCGCAGGGGAACCCTAACGCTATGAATCCCGAAAAATACACCGACCGGGCCAAAGGCCTGTTGCAGGAAGCCCAGACGCTTGCTTTACGCCGTGGGCACCAGCGCTTCACGCCGGAACACATTCTCTACGCGCTGCTGGAAGACGACCAGGGCCTCGCGGCCAAGTTGATCCAGTCTGCCGGCGGTGATCCGAAGCGGGTGTTTCAGGCCGCCGAACTGGCGCTGGGCAAGCTGCCCGTCGTCGAGGGACAGGGAGCAGGTCAGATCCACCTGACGCCCGAAGCCGCCCGCCTGTTCGAAAGCGCCGAGCAGATCGCCAAGAAAGCCGGCGACGATTTCGTCACGGTAGAGCGCCTGTTGCAGGCGCTCGGCATGACGGCCGGCTCACCTTCGGCAAAGGCGCTAACCGATGGCGGCGTTAATCCGCAGGCACTGAACCAGGCGATCAACGACCTGCGCAAAGGGCGTACCGCGTCCAGCTCTGGGGCCGAGGAAGGCTATGATGCGCTCAAGAAATATGCGCGAGATCTGACCGAGGCCGCGCGCGAAGGCAAGATCGACCCGGTGATTGGCCGCGACGAGGAAATCCGCCGGACGATCCAGGTGCTCTCGCGCCGCACCAAGAACAACCCGGTCCTGATCGGCGAGCCTGGCGTCGGCAAGACCGCCATTGCCGAGGGACTGGCCCAACGCATCGTCAATGGCGACGTGCCGGAGGGCTTGAAGAACAAGCGGCTGATGGCGCTTGACCTCGGTGCGATGGTAGCCGGCGCCAAATACCGCGGCGAGTTCGAGGAGCGGCTGAAGGCCGTGCTCAGCGAGATCGAGGCTGCGGCGGGCGAAATCATCCTGTTCATCGACGAGATGCATACCCTGATCGGCGCGGGCAAGGCGGATGGCGCCATGGATGCCTCCAACATGCTGAAGCCGGCCCTGGCGCGCGGCGAATTGCATTGCATCGGTGCAACCACGTTGGATGAATACAAAAAGCATGTCGAAAAAGATGCGGCGCTCGCCCGGCGGTTCCAGCCGGTGTTCGTCGCCGAACCGACGGTGCAGGACACCGTCTCCATCCTACGTGGCCTGAAGGAAAAATACGAGCTGCACCACGGCGTCCGCATTTCGGATACGGCGATCGTCTCGGCTGCGACGTTATCGAACCGTTATATCGCCGACCGCTTCCTCCCGGACAAAGCCATCGACCTGGTCGACGAGGCCGCCAGCCGGCTGCGGATGCAGATCGATTCGAAACCGGAGGAGATCGATGAACTCGACCGCCGCATCATCCAGTTGAAGATCGAGCAATCGGCATTGGAGAAAGAGACCGACTCGGCCTCTAAAGACCGGCTGGCCAAGCTGGAGGACGAACTTTCCGACCTGGAGAAAAAGTCGGCCGACCTGACGGCGGTTTGGCAGGCGGAGAAAGAGACGCTGACCAGCGTCAATAAGGTGAAGGAACAGCTGGACCAGGCCCGCCAGGAACTGGAAGCTGCACAGCGCCAGGGCAACTATGCCAAGGCCGGCGAGATTCAGTATGGCGTCATTCCTCAGTTGGAACAGCAGTTGGCCAAGGCCGATGAAGTCGCTGGCAACCGCATGGTCGAAGAAGCCGTGACCGATGAGCATATCGCCCAGGTGGTCGCGCGCTGGACCGGCGTGCCCGTCGACAAGCTGATGGAGGGCGAGCGTGAGAAGCTGCTGCGCATGGAAGATGTTCTGCACGCCCGCGTCATCGGCCAGGATGCGGCGGTGACCGCGGTCGCCCAGGCCGTCCGCCGTGCCCGCGCCGGCCTGCAGGACCCGAACCGGCCCATCGGCTCGTTCCTGTTCTTAGGCCCGACGGGCGTCGGCAAGACCGAGTTGACCAAGGCGATGGCGGCATTCCTGTTCGATGACGAAACGGCGATGGTCCGTCTCGACATGTCGGAATACATGGAAAAGCACTCCGTCGCCCGCCTGATCGGCGCGCCGCCCGGTTATGTCGGCTATGAGGAAGGCGGGGCGCTGACCGAAGCCGTCCGCCGCCGGCCTTACCAAGTCGTGCTGTTCGATGAGGTGGAGAAGGCGCATCCGGACGTGTTCAACGTGCTGCTTCAGGTCCTCGATGACGGCCGCCTGACCGACGGCCAGGGCCGCACGGTGGATTTCCGCAATACGCTGATCGTCCTTACGTCTAACCTGGGCTCGGAATATCTGGCTTCGGCGCCGGAAGGCGCAAACCCGGATGTGCTCGAAAGCCAGGTGATGGAGGCCGTGCGGGCTGCATTCCGGCCGGAATTCCTGAACCGCCTGGACGAGATGCTGGTGTTCCACCGCCTGCGCCGCGATCAGATGGCCGACATCGTCAAAATCCAGTTGAAGCGGCTGGAGGCCTTGCTGGTCGACCGCAACATCACGCTGGAAATGGATGATGCAGCCATGGAATGGTTGGCTGCCGCCGGTTATGACCCCGCCTATGGCGCACGCCCATTGAAGCGGGTGATCCAGCGGGCGCTTCAGAATCCGTTGGCCGAAAAGCTTCTGGCTGGCGATATCCATGATGGCGACCGGGTCCGGGTCGGTACCGATGCCTTGGGCGAAGGGCTCCGCCTGACCCGGGATCATGCTCCGGCCTGAAGCCGGCGCCGCCCGCGTGGCAAAGCGCGGGCGGCGCGGTTGCTTTTATTCGCCGCGGGATGCGACCTGGGTTGCCGTGGCCTGGTCGCGCCGCAGCGCGTCGATAACGGCAATCTGTTCCTGGAAGGCCCGAAATTCAGCACCCTTCAAGCTTTGACCGCTGGGTAGGCGAAGTGCGCTGGGATTGATGCGTTTGCCCTGCAGCATCACCTCGTAATGCAGATGTGGACCGGTGGACCGTCCGGTTGTGCCGACATAGCCAATGATCTGCCCTTGCCGAACGCGTTTTCCGCCGCGAATTCCGCGGGCAAATTTGCTCATATGGGCATATGCCGTGGCGTAATTGCCGTTGTGCCGGATCGAAACATAGTTCCCATAGCTGCCTTTAAGGCCGGCAAAACTGATCACGCCGTCACCGGCAGCGCGAATCGGCGTGCCGGTGCTTGCCGCGAAATCAACGCCCATGTGCATTTTTGTGTAACCCAGCACCGGATGCCGCCGCATCCCAAACCCGGACGACCGCCTGGCGTTGTCTACCGGCGTTTTGAGCAAGGCTTTGCGAATGCCGTTGCCGTCGCGGTCATAGTACGCGTCGTCGCCGTCGCCACCGCTATAGCGGTAATAGCTGCGTTCTTTGCCGCCGACAGTGAAGCCGGCGTAAAGGAGGTCGCCGGTGTGCACAACCTCACCGTCCCGATCCAGATACCGTTCGTAAACGACTTCAAATTTATCGTTCGCCTGGACGTCACGCTCGAAATCAATATCGAAACTGAACAACCGGATAAAGTCGGCCATGGTCGAAGCGGGAATCCCGGCTTCGATGCCATCGCCGAACAGGCTGGAGGAGATCACACCTCCGGTGGACAAGCGGGATTTCGAGAGTTGCTTCGGCGTAACGAACGAGCGGTAACTGCCATCCGGGTACAATGTAATGCCCGCATGGCGGTCAAAACTGGACGACAATTCCAACCCGACCAAGGTGGGTCCAGCATCGTTCGGCTTCAGGGTCAGGGCGATTTGCTGGCCAATCTGCAGCTGGCGTGGATCGTACACGGTGCGGAGCGCATCGATCGCGGCGTGTGCTTGCTGACGGGAAATATCCACCTTGCCCAGAACAGCGGCGAGCGTGTCTCCGTTCTCGACCACGACCTCTTGCACGGTCGGCGCAAACGCCAGGGTAGGATCCACTGGCAGGCGTAGGCCGTCCGCTAGCACCTCCGGCGTCGGGATCTCGGCAATGTCTACAATAACGTCAGTGTCGGTGCTCGGCGGCCAATCAAGGCCAGGCAGGGACGCTTCCCCGAAAGACCATAGGGCTACGGCCGCTGCTGCCGTTAGGGTCAGCACGCCGATCCTGGGTCCTAGACGGCGTCCCTTGGTTCCGGGAAGGGCCTGGCCGGATGGAATGGCGGTTGGATCCGCGAATGCCGGCCGGTTCGAGAATTTGCGTGTTCTTACTGGTTTGAAGTGGCTATTGCGGCGCACCTTGCCTCACATGGTCAGTTCGACGGTTCTCCGGGGAACGTTGCTTTCAAGACTCTTCTGTTCGACTTTTGTATAGGGAGGTAGCGAGCCACACTACACTTTGTCAACAGTAGAGCGTATACGGTGTGGTGAAGAAGCCGGTGCAAAAGCTTTTTATGGAATACTCGCCGGACGGTGAGGGTATGCCTGTCGCGTCCACATGCTGGCCCAAGACCGATGCGGCGACTGAATGGATGGCCTGACGCAGGCTGCGCGAGGAGACGCCAAACGCGACTGAAAAAAAATTTGATTTCGCAAAAAAACATTGTTGACAGCGAAAAGGGCCAGGGCCTATAAGGCGCCTCCATCGCGGAACGCCGAGCGCGCCGCGGTTGAAAAAAGAGCCGCTTCTGGGCGGCTTTATTGTTCTTCTGAAGACGCGATTTTCGCTCCGATAGATGAACGCAAGCATTTAGGTTTTCCTAGATGTATTGCTCTTGAACAATTAGTTGTGCGTATGGAAGGGATACGCGGGCGGCGGTGTTT
>JAYPXD010000163.1:0-8695 GCA_038135395.1 Alphaproteobacteria bacterium
TTCCCGGCCGCCGCGGAGCGGTGAGCCGGGATCGGTCGATCTCGCGAACACGGGCGGGGGCGGTGTTCGAAGGATGACACCGGCCCCGGATCGGCGCTCCGCCCCGCCCGGGGATCATGTGCCTCGGCGCGCCCGGTCCCGAACCAGGCGGCTGCTGCGGAGCAGTGAGCCGTAATGTTTCCCGGCCGCCGCGGAGCGGTGAGCCGGGATCGGTCGATCTCGCGAACACGGGCTGGGGCGGTGTTCGAAGGATGACACCGGCCCCGGATCGGCGCTCCGCACCGCCCGGGGACCATAATGCGCGCTTCGGGGATCGGGGAGCATCTGTCTGCTTTGACGCTTCTCCCAGTGGACTGCGGGTGATTGTGGTCAGAGGTGCGTTGGTTTGGTAGCTTAGGCGCCTGCCCCAAAAGGAGCCCCGCTATGACCGCCTCCCAGACCCTGCCCAGCGTCTGTCCGCTCGACTGTCCGGATACGTGCTCCCTCACAGCGGAAGTACGGGACGGGAAGTTGGTCAGAGTCCGCGGCTCCGATGCAAACCCCTACACCGCTGGCGTCATCTGCAACAAGGTCGCCCGCTACTACCCCGACTTCGTGCATGGTCAGGCCCGCCTCACGCATCCGCTGAAGCGTACCGGCCCCCGCGGCTCCGGCCAGTTCGAGCGTATAGCCTGGGACGAGGCGTTGGACCTGATCCACGCTGGCTTCTCGAAGGCAATCGCCGAGCGTGGTCCGCAATCGGTTTTGCCCTTTAACTATGCCGGCCCGCATGGTGAGCTTGCCGGCGGCAGCATGGACCGGCGGTTCTTTCACAAGCTGGGCGCATCCTTCCTCTCCCGAGGCCCGCTTTGCGGCCTGGTGAGGGGCTCGGCCTATGCCAGCCTCTACGGCACCGCGCCCGGCATGCCGCCGGAGCAACTCCGCCATTCGGACCTGATCGTGGTCTGGGGCAACAACGTCACCGTCTCCAACCTGCACCTGATACGGTCGATCAACGCCGCCAAGGCCGCGAACGGCGCGAAACTTGTGGTAATCGACCCAAAGCGCACCAAGGTCGCCGAGCAGGCCGACCTGCACATTCCCATCCACCCCGGCACCGACGTCGTGCTCGCCCTCGGCATGGCCGCCGAACTGGAGCGCCGCGGCGCCCACGACCTTGCCTTTATCGCCGAGTGGGTGGAGGGCTACGACGCCTATATGGCCGAGGCCCGCAAGATCTCGCGCGAGCAGGTGTTTGAGACGTGCCGCGTCTCGCCGGACCAGTTCGACGCCTTTGCCGATCTCTATAGCAGTCGCAAAACTATTGGAGTTTCCGTCGGCAACGGCATTGAGCGGGGGGCCCCCGGCGGCTCCGGCATCCGCGCGGCGATGGCGCTGCAGGCGCTGGTGGGACAGCACGGGCGGCCGGGGGCAGGAGTGTTCGCCAAGCCTGGCAACAGCTTCCCCAAGACCACCGCCCGTCTGCAACGCCCCGACCTCGCGCCTGTAGGCACGCGGACGATCAACATCGTCGATGTCGGCCCGTTCCTGCTGGACAAGAACCTCGCCCCGCCGATCCGGGCGGTGATGATCTACAACCACAACCCGGTGGCCACCCATCCAGACCAGAACCTGATGCGGCGGGCACTGTCCCAGAAGGATGTGTTCATCTGCGGGGCCGACGTGGTGATGACCGACAGCATGGCCTATTGCGATGTGGTGCTGCCGGCGGCCAGCCATTTCGAGTTTGCGGACATCTATGGCGCCTATGGGCAGCAATACCTGCAACGGGCCGAGCCGGTGATACCGTGCGTTGGTGAGAGCCTGCCCAACACCGAAATTTTCCGCCGTCTCGCGGCCCGTTTCGGCTTCGACGACCCGATCTTCCGCGCTTCCGATTCGGAGTTGATGGACGACGCCTTCGCCGGCGCCGACCCGCGCCTGCACGGGTTCAAGCCCAGCGAGGCGCCGCTCGACCGCGCCCTTGCCATGCGCACCCCGGCGGGGGAGGACCTCGTCCTTTGCAAGACGCTCAAGCCCGGAACGGCCTCCGGCAGGATCACGCTGTTCAGCCAAGACCTCGAAGACCGCTTCGGCTTCGGCCTGCCCCGTTATGCCCCCGCGCCGCAGGACCTGCCACTGGTGTTGATCTCGCCCAGTTCCGACAAGCGCACCAACGCCACGTTTGGCGCGCATGCTGTCTCGCAGGGGTTGGAGGTGCTGGAGATCAACCCTGCCGACGCCTCCGCCCGCGGCATCGCCCAGGGCCAGACCGTCCGCCTCCACAACGCCCGCGGCGAAGTCCACTTGACCGCTCAGATTACCGACGCCGTGCAGCCGGGTGTGCTCTATTCCCCGAAAGGCACCTGGCTCGCCACCAGCCCCACCGGCCAGACGGTCAACGCTCTGCTACCGGTGGACGTGCGCACGGATATCGAGGACGGCGCCTGTTACAATGAGACATTCTGTGAAGTTGTAGGCCTCTAGACCGGGCTTGCACTGCACGCAGTAGTCGCCACAGTCTATCGCCGCGCCGTCCGAACTGTATTGGTAAGCCGGTCCGTTCGCGCGCCTCTTGCCGGAAATACAGCTTCTCGGCGAACAAGCGCGAAAGCTGCCTTGACAGGAACGTTGCACGCGCGTTGCTTGGCGGACTGACATCAAAGTTTCACAAGAGGAACCGCATCAGTGTCCCGCCAACCGGTTATTGTCGGCGTCAGTGACGCCCCGACGCACGAGCGCGGCCGAGCGCTGCCCGGCACGCACGTGCTGTCAATGCAGCGTGATTGCGCCAATGAAGCGTTGGCGGAAGCCGGCCTGACCATGGCCGATGTCGACGGACTGGCGGTGGCCGGAATGTGGGGTATGCCGGGGCCGGGCGCCATGCAGCCGAACCTGTTGACTGAATATTTGGGTATCCGCTTTCCCAAATGGCTGGACGGCACCAATGTCGGTGGTTCAGCGTTCGTGCTGCATGCTGGCCATGCTTATGAGATGATCAAGGCCGGTGTCTGCGACACGGTGCTGATCCTGTATGGCTCGATGCAGAAAAGTCAGTCGGCGCGATCGCTTGGTGGCCGGCCGGCACTGTTTTCGAATCAGTGGGACATGGTCGCGGGCCTGCCGTCGCCGGCGGGGGCCTATGCCATGGCTGCCAATCGGCATGCGCATGTTTACGGCTCGACTCGTGAGACGCTGGCGGAAATCGCAGTCGCGACCCGCGCCTGGGCCGGCCTGAACCCCAAGGCGGCGTTTCAGGAGCCGATGACCATCGACGACGTTCTGAACGCCGCGCCGATCGTCGATCCGCTCGGCCGGTTTGACTGCTGTCTGGTGACGGATGGCGGCGGAGCGGTGGTGATGACGACCGAAGAACGCGCCCGCGACTTGAAGCAAAAGCCCGTCTATGTGCTGGGCCATGGCGAAAGCGCCAGTCACGTCAATATCAACTACATGCCCAACATGGCCCACCTTGAGGTTGCGGAGCATTCGTCGAAGCGCGCCTATGCGCAGGCAGGACGAGGCCCGAAAGACATGGATATGGCCATGCTCTACGACAGCTTCACCATCACTGTGCTGCTGACCATGGAGGCGCTGGGGCTGTGTGGGCTTGGCGAAGGCAAGGATTTCGTCAAAGGCCAGCGCACCGCGCCGGGCGGCGCATTTCCGATGAACACGAACGGCGGCGGCCTGAGTTACTGCCATCCGGGAATGTACGGCATTTTCCTGTTGATCGAAGCCACCCGCCAATTGCGTGGCGAATGCGGTGCGCGACAGGCCGGGAATATCACCAACGCGGTCTGCCATGGCACCGGCGGCGTGTTGTCGTCCGGCGCAACCGTCGTGTTGTCGAACACCAAAGACTAAGGGAACCAGACTGATGAGCTATAACAAACCGGTTCCCGCCGTCGATCCGGACAGCGCCCCCTACTGGGACGGCGCCAAGGACGGCCGGTTGATGATCCAGCGCTGCAACGCGACCGGCCAGACCTTCCTTTACAGCCGCCAACTGGTGTCGGGCGTGGTCGAGAGCGAGGTGGAGTGGATCGAGGCGAGCGGCAAGGGAACCATCTATTCCTTTACCGTTGCGCGTCGACCGGCGGGAGCCGCATTCCAGGGCGATTGCCCCTACGTCATTGTCTCAGTCGAGTTAGAAGAGGGCGCCAGGGTGATGAGCAACCTCGTTACCGACGATCCTGACTCCGTGGCCATCGGGCAAGCGGTCGAGGTCGTTTTCGACGCGGTGTCGGATGAGCTGACAATTCCCAAATTCCGCAGGGTGGCCTAGGGCCAGTCCGACCGTCTGCAAGATATTCCGATACCGAAGGTTTAAAGCTGAATGTGGAACCGCATCGCCCATATTGCCGGCATTTTGGTCGGGATAGGTGTCTCGTGCGCCGCGGTTTGGGTGTTGTGGAAACAGGTGCAAGTCCTGAAGTACGACGCCGTCGTCGCGCAATTCCATGAGCTGTCGCTCACGCACATCCTGCTTGCGGTTGGTTGTACCATCGGCGCCTACCTGACTCTGTCGATCTATGATTCGACCGCCTTCCGCTATATCGGCCGGCAGATGCAATTCACCCGCATCATGCTGGTTGCGTTCATCTCCTATGCGTTCAGCCACAATCTGGGGTTCGGCGCTGTGACCGGGAATTCGGTGCGGTACCGTTTTTTCAGTCAGTGGAAAGTGCCGTTGGTGGATATCGCCCGCGTCATCGTTTTCGGCGGCACCGCCTATATTTTGGGGATCGTGACAGTCGCCGGGTTGCTGATTTTGCGCAACGCCGATCACCTGGCGCTTGCGACCAAGTTGCCGGTCTCCAGCGCCTATCTGATCGGGGTTGGGTCGGCTTTAGTCGGCAGCGTTTATCTGGCGTGGAGCCTGATGAAATGGCCCACTATTAACCTGAAGGGCGTCGTGTTGCCGCCGCCGCCTATGGGGATCGTCGTGACCCAGTTTGGCGCAGCAGCGGTAGAATGGGGATTCGCAGCCGGCGCTTTGTACTTTTTGCTGCCTGTGCACGGCGGCTTGGACTACTGGCATTTTATCGGGATTTTCGTCATCGCTTATGTCAGCGGCATGATCAGCCAGGTTCCGGGTGGTTTGGGTGTATTTGAAGCCGTGCTGCTATTGTTGTTGCCCGAAGACATTACCCGTGAGACCATTGTGGCGGCCGTGATTACGTACCGAGCGGTCTATTTCCTGATGCCTTTGTTGGTGGCTGCGGCCTTGATGGTCACGGCAGAGGTGACGATGCACGGACGGATTGCAACCCGCTTGGCCTGGCAGCGGCGGCAAAAGCGGCGCGCCAACCATTGAATGAGAGGCAATTGACAATGGAGATATTGCAACCGGCCGGATGGCCCCGGCCTCCTGGATTCTCGAACGGCACTGCCGCGCAAGGCAAGCATGTGTTCGTTGCCGGTCAGGTTGGCGATGATCCGGTCAACGGACAAATGGCTGGCGATTTTTCCGGCCAGTGCCGGCAGGCGCTCGCCAACGTGCTAGCGGTTCTGGCAGAGGCTGGCGCGGGACCGGAACACGTCGCCAAGTTGACCTGGTTCGTTACCTCTTTAGCGGAATACCGTGCTGCCGGACGCGCCTTGGGCGATGCCTGGAAGGCTACGATGGGCCGCAATTTCCCGGCCATCACCCTGGTTGAAGTCAGTGGGTTGATCGCCGAAGGCGCGATGGTCGAGATTGAGGCGTACGCGGTGCTGCCGGGCTAAACAGTTTGGTTGCAGGCGGTTATTGCCTCCGTGCTGTGAAAATACGGCCTGATTCTGTGCAATGGTATGCGCGTTTTGCTTGATCCTTTACCAGGAATTGCGCTTAAATTTCGCCAGCGCACCAAGGAGAATGCGCATTGAGGCAGTATCCAGGGAAGTAACCTGATGAACCCGACTTCTAGCACGACGTCGCCGGGCCAGGCCGGCGGTACAGGCGCAGCCAATCGCCGTTCAGTAGGAAACAGTGTTGGCCGCCGCTTTCTGGCGACTTGTGAGGGGATTACCAACGGTACCCTGCATGTGGTGACGCCGGATGGCCACCGCCATACCTTCGGCAATCCTGGCGGCGCCGAAGCTGAGTTGGAGATCAAAGACTGGGGCGCGATTACCGCTCTGGCGGCGCGCGGCGACATAGGCTTGGGCGAAGCTTATATCCATGGCCTTTGGAACAGCCCGTCGATCGAAAACCTGACCAAGATTGCGTTCGCGAATGAGGATGCGCTTTCAAGTCACCTGAATGGGTCGCCTTTGAACCGCGCGCTGTTCCTATTGACCGACAAGTTTCTCCGCCGCAACTCCAAGGCGGGCAGCAAACGTAATATTCAGGCCCACTATGATGTCGGGAATGAGTTCTACAAGCTTTGGCTTGACCGGACTTTGACATATTCGAGTGCGCTCTACGATGAGGGGCAGACCGCGTTAGAGGACGCGCAGTCCCGCAAATATCAGCGCTTACTGGATCGGACGCAGGACACTGGCGAGAGAGTGCTCGAGATTGGCTGTGGCTGGGGCGGGTTTGCCGAGGCTGCCGCCGACGATGGCCGCAATGTCACAGCGCTGACAATTTCGCCTTCGCAGCACGCCTTTGCTACGGAACGCCTTTCCGGGAAGCCAGCAGACATCAAATTGTGCGATTACCGTGATGTCGAAGGCACATTCGACAGCATCGTCTCTATCGAAATGATAGAGGCCGTGGGCGAACGGTATTGGCCGAATTATTTCGGGCAGATCAAACAGCGACTGGCAGAGCATGGACGCGCTGCGATACAGGCGATCATCGTCGAGGACGATCATTTCCCCGAGTACCGCAAACGCTCGGATTTTATCCGCCACTACACGTTCCCAGGCGGCATGTTGCTATCGCCCGGAAAAATTGCCGAGGAAGCCGCGCGGGCCAAGCTGGTCGCCGAAAATGTGTTCCGCTTTGGCCAGGATTACGCCCGGACGCTGCGCGAGTGGGTGGAGCGGTTTGAAGCTGCCGGGCCGAAAATCCGCCAGTTGGGCTATTCCGACGGCTTCATGCGCAGCTGGCGGTTCTATCTGGAAATCTGCGCCGGCTCGTTCGCGTTTGGCCGCACCGACGTAGTGCATGTCGAGTTGCGTCACGCCTGACAACGCGCGGCTGGATCAGCACCCGATCCTGGGAAACGGGTGACGCGATCGGTTATGCGGGGCGCGGCGGCCGACTGTGCGTGACAATGCCGAATGCCACCAATCCAAGGGCCAGCAGCGCAATGGCGCTTGGCTCAGGAACGGCGCTTGCCGGATAGGCGCGAATGCCATCGACGCCGGTCAGCGGCAATCCGGTCGCGCCATCAATCGTCAAGTTGAAGATGCCGGAGCCCGAATCGTAGGCATCGCCGGCTGTCAGGCCGGTCGGCGTCGCCAGCAGGCCATACAGGTAGAACGAATTTCCCAGATAGTCGACCCTGACCACTTCGCTGACCTGGATCGGGTCCGGCAGCGCGGTCGCGATGATCGATCCGAACAATCCGGTGCTGGACAAGAGGTCCGAGATTTCGTCATGGGCGTTCAGATAGCCGGATAGCCCTATGGTGACATCGCCGGAAAAGTCATCGCGGTTGACATAGGCAACATTCGGGTCGGCAAACCGCTGGCGGCCTTGGGCGTCGATAAATGCCGCCTCTACCAGATCGATAGGCACAACCGACCCTAACAGGGGTAGGACGGTTGCCGTTTCCAGGTCGACGCCGTGGGCGGAGGCTGCATCCAACAGCCATTGCCGCAGCACTGACCACCCGGTGCTGACGGTGGTGGCCCAGTCGGCGGCGGTCAGGCTGCTGAGGACGATCTCGTTTCCGGCCAGTGTTCCCCGCAGTGAGGTTCGCGTCGTCGATGCATCATAAGCCGCGTTATTGACGCTCTCGCTGGAGGCGAAAAGCTCGATGTGGCCGCCCGGGCTCCCGGCGTCGCCCGCCAGCAACGCAGCGTTATCCGTACCGAGGGGGACAAGACCCAGCATGCCGGGGCTTACCACGTCATACTTGAGAATGTCGCCCTGGGAGACAGCATTGGTGTCGGTCGTTGGGCTGGCCAATGGCCCCGCCGCGGCCGGGACGCTCCACGCCAAGGCCGCAGCCGCGGCGAGCGGCAATGCTGGCCTCAGCCAGTCTAAACGCATCATCGGCAAAGGTCCTCGCATAGGATTTGGCCATGCACTGCCATGCAATTGGCCGGAAACAACCGGCGGTGTCGGGTGGTGGGATTTCTGGCCCGCCACCGCCGGTGAATTCGAAACGGTCACGCTGGTCCCGAAGCATCAGACTCACTGGCCACTGCTGCGTGGGTGTGTTGCTTATAGGAATACAATTGATCAATTGTATGGCAGTATAAGGTCGTATGAGTTTTTTTAGAACCCTGACAGACTGGCGTAGCGGTCGCGATGAAACGCCCGGTTGCCGAATGTCGCTTCGATCACGCGGGCCCGCTTGAGATAGAGGCCGGCATCGAATTCATCGGTCATGCCGATGCCACCGTGGATTTGGATCAGCTGGTTCGACATCTCATAGAGATGTTGCCCCATTTTCGCCTTTGATAGCGAGCATGCGAGCGCCTCATCCGCGCTGCCATCGTCAATTGCTTGTAACGCAGCTTCGACGCAGGATCGCGCCAGTTCCATGCCGCTGAACAATGCCGCCGCCCGATGGCCCAACGCCTGGAATGAGCCGATGACCTGCCCAAACTG
>JAYPXD010000164.1:0-8692 GCA_038135395.1 Alphaproteobacteria bacterium
CATCTTGGCGCCATCGGCTGTGGTGATCAGAGGGCTGGTCAGGCCGTAAAGCTGCGGCTGCTCCAGCCGGCGGCCCAGATCGACGCCGGAGACGATATTGCCCCACTGGTCCGAGCCGCCGATTTGCAGGCGGCAGCCATAGCGCTTGGACAGTTCGACAAAGTCATAGCTTTGCAGAATCATGTAGTTGAATTCTAAGAAGGTCAGCGGCTGCTCGCGCTCCAGGCGCAGGCGGACGCTATCCATGGTCAGCATGCGGTTGACGCTGAAATGCCGGCCGACCTCGCGCAGCAACGGAATGTATTTCAGTTCGCTGAGCCATTCGTCGTTGTCGACCATCACCGCCGCGTCGTCGCCGAACCGCAGGAATTTCTCGAACACCTTGAAGATCCCGGCCTTGTTGGCCTGGATATCGTCGTGCGTCAGCAGTTGCCGGGTCTCATCGCGGCCGGATGGGTCGCCGATCTTGGTCGTGCCGCCGCCCATCAGCACGATCGGCTTATGCCCGGTCTTTTGCATCCAGTGCAGCATCATGATCTGCACCAGACTGCCCACATGCAGCGAATCGGCGGTGCAGTCAAAGCCGATATAGGCCCGGATCGGCCCTTCGGCGCACAGCGCGTCCAGCCCCTCGGTATCGGTGCATTGATGGATAAAACCACGCTCTGTCAGCGCGGCAAGGAAGTCGGAACGCGGCATGGCTCTCGCACCACTTGTCGGTGAAAGCGGCGCATGTACCATGGATGGCATGCAAGGACAATCGCACCCCTGGCCGAAACGGCCGTACCTGGCTTTGGGCCTGATGAGCGGCACCTCGATGGATGGCGTCGATGCCGCGTTGCTGTGGACTGACGGCGAGACCATTGCCGAGCCGCAAGGGTTTGTCTTCCGGCCTTACCCGCCAGTCTTCCGCGCCAGTCTGGCGGCGGCTTTGCTGGCGCCGGAAGCAAAGGCGCCGGCCTTGGAGGCCGCGCTGACCGACCATCACGCCGAAACGGTGCGCGAACTGCTGGCTGCCACCGGCACCCTGGCGGAGCAGGTGGCGCTGATCGGATTTCACGGCCATACGGTGTTGCACCGGCCCGCGGAGCGCCGGACCTGGCAATTGGGAAACCCGCAGCGCTTGGCCGATACGGACGCCATTCCGGTTGCCGCCGATTTTCGCTCCGCCGATGTTGCCGCCGGGGGCGAGGGCGCGCCGCTGGCGCCGATCTATCACATGGCCTTGGCGGCGGATGCGCCGAAGCCGTGCGTCTTTCTGAACCTGGGCGGGGTCGCCAACGTCACCTGGATCGGATCGGACGAGGAGGGCTTGCTGGCCTTTGACACCGGCCCGGCCAATATGCTGCTGGACGAGTGGGCCCTGCGTCATACCGGCCGGCCGGTCGATACCGGCGGAGCACTGGCGCGCGCCGGGCAAGTGGATAATGACGCGCTCGCGGCAATGATGGCCGCTCCCTATTTCAAGCGCAGGCCGCCGAAATCGCTCGATCGCCTCGACTTCGGTCTGGACGCCGTCGCGCATCTTTCCGCCGCCGATGGGGCAGCCACCCTGGTGGCATTCACGGCCGCCAGCATTGCCGCCGCGCAGGTTCACATGCCGGCCTTGCCGAAAGTCTGGATTGTCGGCGGCGGCGGCCGGCACAACCCGATGGTCATGGCGGCGCTGCGCGAGCACTTGAGCGCGCCGGTGCAGCCGGCGGAGGCCTGGGCAATCAATGGCGACGCATTGGAGGCTGAGGCATTTGCCTATCTCGCCGTGCGCACCGCCCGCGGCCTGCCGATCAGTTTTCCCGGAACCACCGGCGCGCCTTCCCCACTGTCCGGCGGAAAGATGTTCCTGCCGCGCTGGTGAGGCTGGCCCGATTTAGTGGCGGAAATGGCGCATGCCGGTCATGACCATGGCGAGACCCGCGGCGTCCGCTGCGTCGATCACCTCCTGGTCGCGGATCGAGCCGCCCGGCTGGATGACCGCCGTCGCACCCGCTTCCGCCGCCGACAGCAGGCCGTCGGCAAAGGGGAAGAAAGCGTCGGAGGCGACGACGGACCCCTTGGCCAAGGGCTCGGCCAATCCGGCGGCCTCTGCGGCATCAGCGGATTTGCGGGCGGCGATGCGGGAGGAATCTACCCGGCTCATCTGGCCCGCGCCGACGCCGACGGTGGCGCCGTCCTTGACATAGACGATCGCGTTCGACTTCACATGCTTGGCGACGCGGAAGGCAAACAACAGATCGGCCATCTCCCGTTCGCTTGGCGCGCGCTTGGTCACGACTTTCAGGGCGCTGGCGTCGACATGGCCGTTGTCGCCGCTCTGCACCAGCAGGCCACCGGACAGCGTCTTGGCGGTCAGGCGCAGGGCGGAAGGGTCGGGCAGACCGCCGGTTAACAGCACGCGCACATTCTTCTTTTTGCCCAGGACGGCCAACGTCGCCTCATCAGCGGCGGGCGCGATGACCACTTCCAGAAACAGCTTGTTCAGCTCTTCGGCCAATGCCGGGTCTAACGGTCGGTTGATGGCGACGATGCCGCCGAAGGCGCTGACCGGGTCGCAACGCAGCGCCTTGACCCAGGCATCCATCAGGCCGGAGCCGATGGCGACGCCGCAAGGATTGGCGTGCTTGATGATCGCAACCGCGGGCTCCTGGAATTCCGCAACGCATTCGAAGGCGGCGTCGGTGTCGTTCAGGTTGTTATAGCTCAGCTCTTTGCCTTGCACGATCCGCGCGCTGGCCACGCCCGGGCGGGCTTCGCCATTGCCATAGAAAGCGGCGGCCTGGTGCGGGTTCTCGCCATAGCGCAGCAGGTCGCCGCGCTTGCCGCCGAACGCCAGGTGCCGCGGCATCGGCTCGCCGACCTGCGCGCCGAACCATTGCGAGATCGCAGCGTCATAGGCCGCCGTCCGCGCATAGGCTGCGGCGGCAAGGCGGCGGCGCAGCGTCGCCGAGGTAGCGCCGGCGTTTGCCTCCATCTCCGCCCGGATCGATGCCAGGTCTTCCATCTCGGTCGCGACGGTCACGAAGGCATGGTTCTTGGCCGCGCCGCGGATCAGGGCCGGGCCGCCGATGTCGATGTTTTCGATACAGTCGTCAAACGCCGCGCCAGCGGCGACGGTGCTTTCGAACGGGTAGAGATTGACGACCAGCAGGTCGATGAGCGCAATGCCGTGCTGCGCCATCTGCGCCGCATGCGCCCCGCCATCGCGCAGGCCGAGCAAGCCGCCGTGGATGATCGGGTGCAGCGTCTTGACCCTGCCATCCAGCATCTCGGGAAATCCGGTGGCCTCCGAGACGTCTTTGACGGCAATTCCAGCATCCCGCAGCGCGCGCGCAGTGCCGCCGGTCGAGAGAACCTCGACGCCCTGGCTCGCCAGGAACTGGCCGAATTCGACCAGGCCGGTCTTATCGGAAACGCTGATCAGCGCGCGGGTGATTTTTACAAAGTCGGTCATGGTACTCGGGCTTTCGGATTTAGTCGCGGCAGGCGTCGCGGATGGCCTGGATATTGGCCGCATATTTTGAGGGTCCGCCTGCGAACACGGCAGAACCAGCAACGATCGTGTCTGCGCCGGCGCGCCAGACGTCGCCAGCATTGTCGGGCTTGACGCCGCCGTCTACCTCCAGGCGGATGGGCTTGCCGAGCGCGTCGATGGCTGTCCGCAGGCGGCGAATCTTTTCCAATTGTGAGGCAATGAACGACTGGCCGCCAAACCCGGGGTTGACGCTCATCACCAGCACAAGGTCGCAGAGGTCCAACACCCCCAACACCGATTCGACCGGAGTGCCGGGGTTCAACGTCACGCCAGCCTTGCAGCCTTTATCGCGGATCGCCTGCAATGACCGGTGCACGTGCGGCCCAGCCTCCACATGCACGGTCAGATAGTCCGCGCCCGCCGCCAGAAAAGCGTCGATATACGGATCCACCGGCGAAATCATCAGGTGTACGTCGAACGGCAGGTCTGAATGCGGTTTCAGCGCCTTCAGGACGTCGGGGCCAATGGTGAGGTTGGGAACGAAATGGCCATCCATCACGTCCACGTGCACCATGTTCGCGCCGGCTGCGGTGATCGCACGCACTTCCTCACCGAGTTTGGCGAAATCGGCGGATAGAATTGAAGGCGAGATCGCGAGTGTTTGTTTCTGGTTCATGCAGTCTCCGAGCAGCGTAACGCCCACGCATTGGGATGGTTGCGCGGGCATTGCTCTAAATTCCGAGAGTTAGTGCATTCTAACCTGCGCTATGGGCAGGGCGAATGCTCTAGCAGGCGACTGCGCCTGCTTCAAGGGAACTCAGTCCGAGTTATCTACAGCGCCACGATTCACCAGTCGGGCCATGAAAAACCCGTCGATCCCGCCCTGGCCGGCCCAATGGCTCGGCAACGTGCGCAGGTCGCCGTCTGGCGTGACGAATTCGGCGATGCCGGGCACTTCGCCCTTGCCCACCGGCTGGCGGGCCCATTGCGGGCGGCGGCGCAGGAAGGCTTCGATCCGCATGGGGCCTTCTTCCGGCTGCAACGAGCAGCAGGCATAGACCAGCGTGCCGCCAGGTTTCACCATCGACGCGGCGTTCTTCAGCAGCGAATCCTGCATCTGGGTGATGCTGGCGACGGCGTTCGGCGTTTTGTTCCAAAGCACGTCCGGGTGGCGACGGGCTGTGCCAGTGGTCGAGCACGGCGCGTCCAGCAAGACGCCGTCGACCGGCGCCCGTGGCTTCCAGTACCGGCCGTCGGCGACGTCGGTATCGGCGGACATATTGGTGCGTTCCAGGTTCTCGAACAGGCGTTCCAGCCGCTCGCGCGATTGGTCGACGGCGGTCACTTTCGCGCCGGCGGCGACCAGTTGCAGGGTCTTGCCGCCGGGTGCTGCGGCGAGGTCGACGATGGATTTGCCACGGACATCGCCGAACAACTTCGCCGGCAATGCGGCAGCCGCATCCTGCACCCACCAGACGCCTTGACCAAAACCGGCCAGCGACGGGACATGGGTGGTCTTGGCGATTCGGATCGTGCCGGATGGCAACAGCCTGCCTTCCAGGCGTTCTGCCCAGTTCTCGGGAAATTCGCCGGAACGCAGGGTGATATCGAGCGGCGGGTCCTGCATGTGGGTGCGGATGATCGCCCGCGTTGCCGCCTCGCCGTACGCTTCGCACCAACTGCGCCAGAGCCAGTCGGGCAGGTTCAGCTTCTCGGCGTCCTGCTCCTGGAACAGCGCGCTGCGCGATTCCGAGAGCCGGCGCAGCACGGCGTTGACCATCGATTTCATACCGGCGCCACGGGTCATGGTGGTGGCCTGATCGACGGCGGCGTGCGGCGGCGTGTCGAGGAACATCAATTGCGCCGCCGCCAGCCGCAGCACGTTTTTGACGTAGGCGTCCTTGCCCTCCGGCTCGCGTTGCACAAAGCGGCCGATGGCGTCGTCGATCTGGCCCAGCCGGCGCAGCACGGTCATGACCAAGAGGCGCGCAAAGCCACGGTCGCGACCGTGGATCTTGAGCCAGGTCGGTTCTTCGATGATGGCCTCGTCCAAGGGACGGCGGCGGTCCAGCACCTGATGCAGCACCTGTTGCGCCGCATAGCGCGGCGACGGCGGCTGCGGCGGACGACTGGCCCGGGCCGGTCGAAAGGCGCTGGAGGGACGGCTGGCGCCGCCGCGATCGGAGGGCCGGGGTGGCCGCTCATTCGGCATGATCTGTAATAACCTTAGTTGAAGCGCCGACTAGCCCCACGGTCCAGTGCGGCTGCGGCCTGCCCCGCTGCTGCTCCGGCCGCCGGCCATCGCTTGCAGTCGGCGAATACGCTCTTCCATTGGTGGATGGGTCGCGAACAAACCATCTAAAGAGCGTGCGTGCAATGGATTTACGATGAACATATGCGCCGTGGCGGGATTTTGCTCGGCATGATGGTTGTCGATCCGCTCCGCGCCCCGATGCAGATCGGCCAGGGCATTGGCGAGCCAGAGCGGTTCTCCGCAGATGCGCGCGCCGGCTTCGTCGGCTTTGTATTCCCGGGCGCGGCTGATCGCCATCTGCACCATGGTGGCGGCCAGCGGCGCCAAAACCATGGTCAGCACCACCCCGACGACCCCCAGAGGATTGTTGCGGTTGCCGCCGAACAGCATCTGCATCGAGGCGATATTCGCCAGCATGCCGACCGCGCCGGCCAGGGTGGCGGTGATCGTCATGGTGAGCGTGTCGCGGTTCTTGATATGCGCCAGCTCGTGCGCCATTACGCCGGCAACCTCTTCCTGGCTGAGCCGATGCAGCAGGCCGGTGGTGACGGCAACCGCGGCGTTTTCCGGGTTGCGGCCGGTGGCAAAGGCGTTCGGCTGATCTTCGTCGATCACATAAACCTTTGGCATCGGCAACTCGGCGCGCGCCGCCAACTGCTCGATCATCTCATAGAGGCCGGCCGCTTCGGCGCGGGTGATCGGCTGCGCGTTGTACATGCGCAGCACCATCTTGTCCGAATTCCAATAGGCGAAGACGTTGGTGGCCAGGGCGATCATCAGCGCGATGACCATGCCGCCGGACCCGCCCATCAACCAACCGGCAGCCAGAAAGACCGCCGTCATTGCCGCCATCAGAAGATAGGTGCGCGCCATGGGTGTGAAATGCCTCTTCCAGACAAATGAACCTTGGGCGGGAGGTGGGGCCACGGCGGCGCAGAATCAAGCGACTGGCCTAAGACCCGGCCAATATTGTAAGCCTCTCTGACGTTGACGCAGATGAAAGCGCCTTGTGATGACCGAAAACGCCAAACGTCCGGCCGCCTCGCAGGACGAAACGCCGGCCCCGAAAATTTACAAAGACCCCGGCGCCCAAAAGCCGCCGCCGCCGGCCGGCGAGGATCCGAACAAGCCGGACCCGACACGCTATGGCGATTGGGAGATCAATGGCCGTTGCATCGACTTCTGATCGTAGTCAATCTTTCAAGGCATGATCGAATCAGCCGGAAAAAAACGCCGGTGCATTGTGAAGTAGTTTACAGTCGTATCGCTTCAGTCGCGATAATTTGCCTCCATTGCCGGTCGGATGAACCAATGGCGCGTCTCCGCGCCGGCGATTGGAGGCAACGATCATGCGCTTCAGCGAATCCAAATCTTCGAGCACCGGTAAAGCCAAATCCGGTTCGCCTCTCCGGCGGTGGCTGGACGCGAACGGCGCCCGCGCTTGGTTGTGGGCTGCAGTAGGACTGGCGATGGCCTGGCTTTTGACCTTGGTGCATATCCCGGTTTAAGGCACTGCGCAGGCTGGACGAAAGCCGCTCGCTCCGCTTCAATGCGGCTTCCATCTCAGCCCATGCCTTGCGGAGTTTTCGTCCATGTCTATTCAAGCCGGCGACACCATCCCGAACGTTAACCTCTACTTCATCGGCGAAAGCGGCGGACCGGAGGCGAAGCCGGCGCATGAGATGTTGGGCGGCAAGAAAGTGGTTCTGTTCGCCGTGCCGGGCGCCTTCACCCGCACCTGTTCCGCCAAGCACCTGCCGGGCTTTGTCCGCCTCGCCGACGAGATCAAGGCGAAGGGTATTGACGAGGTCGCCTGCATCAGCGCCAACGATGCCCCGGTCATGAAAGCCTGGGGCGAGGCGCACGGCGCGCCGGGCCGCGTCACCATGCTGTCCGACGGCATTGCCGAATTTGCGGTCGCCATCGGCCTGTCCACCGACATGAGCGCGCGCGGCTATGGGGTGCGCTCCAAGCGCTATGCCATGGTGATCGACAACAATGTTGTCCGCGAAATCTGCGTCGAGCCGTCCGGTGAATATGGCGTCTCCAGCGCCGAGGCCGTGCTGGAGCGCCTGGGCTAAGGCCGCGAACCCATGGCGGTCATCGTTTTCGGCTCGATCAACACCGACATAGCGCTGGGCGTCAGCCATCTGCCCGCGCCGGGCGAGACCGTGCTGACCGGCGGCTATGCGCTGGTTGCCGGCGGCAAGGGCTGCAACCAGGCCGTCGCCGCGGCGAAGCTTGGGGCGGACGTGCGCATGGTCGGCGCGGTCGGCGACGACGCCATGGCCAGCCCGCCGATGGCCTCGATGCAGGCCGCTGGCATCGATACCCACGACGTGCGTATTGCCGACCGCGCCACCGGCCTCGCCGCCGTCATGGTGGCGGAGGATGGCGAGAACTCGATCATCGTCGCCAGCGGCGCCAACCTCGCGGTGCGGGCCGACCAGCTCTCCGACGACCTGCTGGTCTGCCAGATGGAAGTGGAATTCGCCGAGACCACCGCGGCGCTGCTGGCGGCGAAGGCGGCTGGCGCGGTTACGGTCCTGAACCTTGCCCCGTTCGGCGAACTGCCGGAGCACGCCTGGGGCGCGGTCGACTACTGGATCGTGAACGAACTGGAGGCCGCGGCGCTCGCCCGGCAGGTGGGCGTCGCCGTGTCCGAAGACTACCCCGCCCTGACCCGCGCCCTGGCGGAGCGCCTGTCCGCCACCGTCATCGCCACGCTGGGGGGAGACGGCGCAGTGGCCGTGACCGCGGCAGGCGAGGCCTGGCGCGTCTCCGTCCTGCCGGTCGAGATCATAGATACCACCGGCGCGGGCGACGCCTTCGTCGGCGGCCTGGCGACGGGCCTGGCCGAGGGGTTGCCTCTGCCGGAGGCGCTTAGTCTTGCCAGTGCGGCTGCTGGCCTTTCCTGCACGGGGTTCGGAGCGCAGACGGCGCTGCCGACGCGGGGGGAGGTGGCCGGG
>JAYPXD010000165.1:0-5135 GCA_038135395.1 Alphaproteobacteria bacterium
TCGCTGTCGTGCGGACGGTTAAGCAGTGCAGCCACCAACTCTATAAACCATTTGCCCAGCTGAACAGCATTGTGGCGGCAGCGATTAGCGTCGAGGTTTGAGCGGCGGACGATTTCCAGCACGAGGTTGGCTTCGTCCCTGGTTCGATCCACCAATCTCCCTGCATAGCCGCGGCCAGCAAAAACACGTTCGACGAAACGGTGCATGTGGCGAGAGCGCTGTAGGATATTTTGGCGCCGTCGCGGACTTGCGCATCAGCGCCATGTACTTCTACCTGTAACAGCCGTCCGTTGTTTTCAACCGGAAGGCAGCGCTTGCGGCCCTGAATTTGCTGCGCAGCGTCTAAGCCTTCCCGCCTGTTTTTTTGATCGGCAAAGCTCATTCTTGGTGTCGATGGTCGCGTATACATGATGGTTACGCAGGAGGTCCTTATTCATAAAAATAATCTTAAAATATTGTAAAATAATATAATTTTTATAACAAATCGTTAACAATGGGAGCGGCTGGCCCTACCCCCGCTCGTCCACCAGCCGGATCGGTTTCTGCCGGCTCTCGATCTGGGTGAGCGGGGCGGTTTCGCCGGGGGAGGCGAGTTCGACGCGCACCTCGACGCCCAGCTTCTCGCGCAGCAAGGCGTGGAGGATGCCTTCCAGGCCCTCAGACCGCGCGTGCACCTCCACCACCACGGTCAGTTCCTCGCGTGAGCCGTCGCGGGTCCAGCGGCAGACGTATTCGCCGGTGACCTCGGAGACGCCTTCCAGGTGCGCGCCGATGGCGGTCGGGTAGACGTTGATGCCGCGCAGCTTCACCATGTTGTCGCTGCGGCCCTGGAAACCCGCCATGCGCCGGAAGTTGATGCCGCCCGCCGGCGGCAGGATGGTCGTCAGGTCGTTGGTGTCGAAACGAATGATCGGGTAGACGCCATCCTTGAACAGCACCGTGGTGCAGAGATTGCCGGGCTCGCCATCCGCCACGGGTGCGCGCGTCTCCGGGTTCAGCGCCTCGACCAGGTGCGCGTCCTCCCAGATGTGCAGGCCGTCGTGGGCGGGACCCTCGGCGGCGATGATGCCGGTGTCGCCGACGCCATACCAGTCGAAGCTCTCCGCCCCGCCCCAAAGCGCCGACAGCGCGTCCCGATCATCGTTGCCCAAATGGCCGGCGATCATGCGCACCTTCAGGTCGGTCGCCGGGTCGATGCCATGCTCGCGCGCCACCTCCGCCAGGCGTTTGATGTAGTCGACGAAGCCGACGATGACGGTCGCGCCGAAGCGCTGCATCAGCTGCAGTTGCTGCACGCTCGGCATGTCGCGGCCGGTGCCGGCTGGCAGGAACAGGGCGCAGGTGAAGTGCGTTACCGCCTCGCGCACGTAATGGCCGCCATTGACCATGCCGAAGCCATAGACCGAGTGCACCACGTCCTGGCCCGTCATGCCCTGCAACAGGTAGGCGCGGGCCAGCAGCAGGTTCTGCATCTCCCGGTCTTTTGGGCCGAAGAACAGCGACTGCGGCACGCCGGTGGTGCCGCTGGTGGTGTGGAAGAAGCTGTGCGGATGGTTATGGTCCAGGCCGTGATAGTCGCCCCAGGGCGGGTGCTCCTCGATGCTGGCCATCAGGTCCGCCTTGGAGAACGACGGGATTTTGGGGAGGTCGTCAAGCGTCTGGATGTCGAGCGGCTCCAGCCCGGCGGCGCGCCAGCGGCGTTCGTAGAACGGCACGCTCCAGGCGCGGGCGACGACGCGCTGGAAGCGTCGCTCCTGCACGGCGCGGAGTTCGTCTGTCGACCAGCGGGCCGGGCCATTCAGGAAAGCCTCGCCGATGGGATAGTCGGCCAGCGCTTGGCGCGGGTCAAAGCCGGCCCAGTAGGGCGGCAGATCGACGTCGGGGGCGTCGTTCATGCGGTTTCTCCGAATGCCAGTGCCAGCAACGGGGCGGTGCTCGGTTGCTGGTCCAGATCATCGACCATGGCGATCAGCGCGGCAATCGCTTGATCGGAGAGCGGTCGGGCGGCGGCGGCGGCATTGGTGCGGAATTTTCCAAGATGCGCCTCGCGCGTCATCGGATTGGCCGGGTTGCCGTAGATCGTCGTGAGGGTTTTTGCATGCTTGCGGCCATCGGCAAGGCGGACGGTGACGGTGATGGGCGAAAGCGCGTTCGGGTCCGGGTTGCCGTCGCTTACGATGGCCACCCGCCCGGCAAGCTCCAGCCGCTGCGCGTCCGCTAGCGCCGCCGGCGCGAAGTCGGCGATGCCGAGGCCGCTGGTCAGCAGCGCACTCGCCACCGCATACTGGCCGCAGAGCCGGGCATAGCCGACGGCCATGTCGTCCTTTACCGGCCGCCCGATCAGGCGCTGCGTGAGCGGCGGCACGTCCGCCGAAACGCTGGCGACATCCTCTGCGGCGAAGCCGTGCTCCGCCCGCAATTGCAGCACCGCGTCCACCAGCCCATGCGTCGCCCGGCCGGAGGGGAAGGGCTTGTGCGCCACCTCGGTGATGCGCCAGGTCTGGCCCAGGCTTTCGACCACCGGCGCTAGGTCGTACTCCCCCTCGAACAGGTTGAAATAGCCGAAGGGGCCTTCCAGCACGTTCTGCGGCCCGGCGATGCCCGCCGCCGCCATGTCGCAGGCGATGATGGCGTTGCGCGCGTTGAAGCCCACCTGCATCGCCAGCAGCGGCGAGCCCTCGGTGTGCGCCTGCATGGTGCCGCCCATCTGGCTGTAGGCATTGCCGCAGGCGTCGATCAGCGTCTGCGCGTCGAAGCCCATCAGCCGCCCGACGGCCATGGTCGCGCCGAAGCCGCCGGCGGTGGCGGGGCGGAAGAAGCGCAGGCCGGCCTTGCTGGCCACGCCGATGCCGGCAGCCAGGTCGATGGCGGTCGCAACGGCGGCCAGCAATTCCTTGCCCGAAGCTGCGCCGCCAGTGCGGTCGAGATGGGCGAGGATCGCGCCCAGCATGACCGCCATGGGGTGCACCACGGCGGCCTCATGCACACAGTCATATTCAGAATTGTGGATCTGGTACGCGTTGCAGAAGGCAGAGCCGGCAGCAGGCAGCCGTTGCGATCCCTGCGCCAGCACGCGCGCCATGCCGGCGGCGGAGCCAGAGCCGCCATTCAGCCCGACCAGCTCGGCTGCATAGGGCGCAATGCTGCCGACCATGCCGACGCCAAGGCTATCCAGCAGGTAGGTCTTGGTCGCCGCAACCGCCGCCGGCGGCAGCGCCTCGAACGGCGTCTCGGCGACGTGGGTGGCGAAGCGGGCGATGCCGTCCATGGGGTGGTCCTTAAATAGATCAGGCAGAGGTCGAGCGGAAATGATCGGCGATATCGCGCCGGGTGGCGATCCAGAGGTCCGGCTTTGCCGCTACATAGTCCAGGAATTTCGCCAGATAGCCGATGCGGCCCGGCCGGCCGATAATGCGCAGGTGCACGCCCAGGCTCATCATCTTGGGCGCGCCCGCCTCGCCTTCGGAATAGAGCCAGTCGAACGTATCCACCGCATAGTCGAGCCATTGCGCCGGCGTCATCGCCGGGTCGGTCCACATTTTCATATCGTTGCTGTCCAACGCATAGGGCATGATCACGATGTCCCGGGCCTTCGCGTCATTCCAGAATGGCAGGTCATCGGAATAATCGTCCATATGGTAGGTAAAACCGGCCTCGACCAACAGCCGCCGCGTGTTGTCGGTCAGCAGATAGCGCGACAGCCAGCCATAGGGGCGTTCGCCCGTGGTCCGCTCGATCGACTCGACCGCCTTGCGGATGAATTCCCGTTCCGTCGCCTCGTCCATGCCGAACTGGTGCACCCATTTGTGGCCGTGCGAGCAGACCTCGTGGCCCTGGGCCACGATCTGCCGCGTCAGGTCGGGCGCCCGCTCCAGCGCTTGGGCCGCAGCGGTGAACGTGGCGCGCATGCCATGCTGCTTCAACAGCCGAATGACCCGAGGCGCGCCGGCCTTGATGCCGTAGGCATAGTTGCTCTCGTTGCCGTAGTTGCGGATCGGGTGGCGGATGGCGATGCCCAGTTCATCGACCGGCTCGGGCCGCTTGTCGCCTTCGTCGATACGAGCCTCCGCCCCTTCCTCGACATTCACCACCAAAGAGAGGGCAAGTTTGGCATTGTTTGGCCAGTGCATGTGCGCCATCGCTCAAAGCTTTCCTGAAATCCGAAAAAATCTAATGCGCCTTCTCCCGCGCGCCGCGCGCAGGCAGACTGAGACCGTACATGCCCGACCTATCAAAAGAATGCGACAGAATCAGTAAATTCGGTCGTCCGGCCAGACGCATGGGCGGCAATACCAAAAAGTTCCGATGTCTAGAGAGTTAGAGCAGAGCGCATGTCCCCCGAGACAATTGTCAGGGAAGGCCCTAATACTCTGTTTCATAGCGTGTTCGCCATTGCGCTGTCCGTCATCTCACGCTATCCGATGCGATGAACCTATTGGGAAGCAGGGCAACCCCTGATGATGATAATTCCGTCGAGGAGTTTGACGAAGTGAAGTACGTTTTGGCGATTGTTCTACTGTTCTGGGCAGGGGCAGCCAGCGCCCAGGAAAAAGCCATCAATATTGAGCTGAACAACATCGCCGCGCGGAGCAATGTCTGCCAGGTCTATTTCCGGGTCCAGAACCAGACGGATGCTGCCTATTCCGCCTTCAAACTCGATCTGGCGTTTTTCGACAAGTCCGGCGTCATTAACGACCGCGCGCTGATCGACCTGGCGCCCTTGCGCGCCCATAAAACGTCGATCCATGTGTTCGATATGCCGGATCTGGACTGCGGCACGGTTAGCGAGGTGCTGTTGAACGACATTACCGAGTGCGTGGGCGCGGGCGAGACCAAGGCGCCTGGCGACTGTTTCGCCGCCGTATCGCTCAGCAGCCGCGGCAAACTTTCGTTTGTTCACTGATACTCATCGGGACCCGGCTATACCGGGTCCCGTTTGCGTTCGGGCCTATCCGGCCTTCGGCTCTTTGCCCAGGTCCAGAACCAGTCCCGCCAGATCGGGCCGCACCGCTGGGTAGATATCCGTGACAATCGGATCGTGTCCCGGCACCAGGAAGGCCCGTTCGCCGGCAAGCCGCGCGGTCGACGAGCGCGGCGAGACGACGGACAGCGCGACCGGCGGTCCCGGCTGCTGG
>JAYPXD010000165.1:5145-5481 GCA_038135395.1 Alphaproteobacteria bacterium
GCCGCGCGCAGGTGCGATAGCCTTCCAGCATATCGACCATGTCGTAGAAGACGATGAACGGCCGTTCCTCGTCCACTTCCTGGAACAGGTGGATGGCGTCGCTGGCCAAAAACACCGGGCCACGGTCGGTATTGACCGTCAGCCCCATCTGGCCGCGGGAGTGACCGCCGATCAGGTGATAGTCAATTCCGGGCGCATAACTGCCGTCGCCATGGATGAACTTCAGCCGGTTGTCGTACAGCAGGCCAACCAGCTCCTCGACATCCTCCTGATGATAGGCCGTGCGGAAGAACGGATGCGTCATGTCGCGTCCGGTGATCGACTGCATCTCCAGGT
>JAYPXD010000165.1:5491-8632 GCA_038135395.1 Alphaproteobacteria bacterium
GTCCTGGATGGTGAACTTCGCCTTGGGGAAGCGCCCCAGATTGCCGACATGGTCGAAATGGGCATGGGTCAGAATGACCTCGTCCACATGCGCCGCGTCGATGCCGACCTTACCCAGCAAGTCGATGGGGTCGGCCAGCCAGGTGCGGTTCATAGACTCCAACTTGGCTTTTTTCATACCGGAATCGACGACGATGACCCGGTCATTGCCGACAATCGCCCACATGAAATAATCCAGACCACGGCATAATTCGTTCGGATTGCCGCCGACGAACGTGTCGCTCATCATCCGGTTTTCATGCCGGCCATAGCAGAATGCGTACAGATTCCAGGTGGGGGTGGCCATCGGTGAAAGATCCTCAAAGAAGCATTGGGTGCGTTCAGCCCACTATAGCGCTACCCGCCGGCGATGGAACCTGCGGACTTGAGCCCAGCAGGAGATCAAAACGGCGAGCCGGCTAAAACGCGCTGGCCGGCAGGCCGCCGCCGTCGACCGCAATCGCCTGGCCGGTGGTATAGCTGGCCTCTTCGCTGGCGAGATAGGCGATCAATGCCGCAATCTCCTGCGGCTGGCCATGCCGCTTGGCCGGCAGCAACTTGGCGCGCTCGGCCAAGCCGGCCTGCACGTCGGTCCAGCCGGCGCGCAGGGTGGAGGAAATCGCCCGATCCGTGGTGATCGAGCCCGGGCAGATGCAGTTCACCGTGATCCCCAGCGGCGCCAGGTCATGCGCGACCGACCGCGTCAGGCCGATCACCGCCGCCTTGGATGCGGAATAGGCCGCCCGCTCCGGCAACGGCACCAGCCCCGCCACCGACGACATGGAGATGATGCGGCCCCAGCCGCGCGCCTTCATGTGCGGCACGGCGGCCTTGGTCATCAGGAACACGCCCTTGGCGTTGATGTTCATGACCGCGTCCCAGCCCTCGACCGGCACATCCTCGATCTGGCCGCGGTCCTTGCCATGTGGGGCGCCGGCGTTGTTCACCAGGATGTCGAGCCGGCCGTACTTCTCAACCACACGGTCGACCAGGGATTTGGCGCTGTCCTCGCGGCTGACGTCGCCGGTCAGCGAGAATGCCTCGCCGCCGGCATCCTCGATGCGGGCTACCAGGGTGTCGAGCCCCTGCCAGGCGCTCGGCTGGCGGTCCAGGGTATTGTCGTTTTCGACGCCGGCGGCAGCGATGTCGGCCACCGCAATGATAATGCCATCGCGGGCGAGGCGTTGCGCCGTGGCGGCGCCGATCCCGTTCTCCTTGCCGCATCCGGTGATGAGGGCGACGCGTTTTTCAGTGGCGGGCATCGGGTGGATTCCTTGGATGTTTCCGGGCATTGCGCGAAACTATAGCGTCCCGACCTAGCCCCACCAGCCCCAGCCACGGCCCCCGGCATAGAAAAAGTAACATCCGCCGGTCGCGATGACCGCCTCGACGATCAGAATATGCACCCGCACGCCCGTCCGCCTTACGATCCACCGGCCCGTAAGGTTGCCCGGCACCGTGCAGAGCCCGACCAGGAACCCGGCCATCGCCAAACCCGGGTCGAGCACGGCAAAGCCGCCGAACACCGCCGCCTTGGTCACGTTCACCGTCAAGGCCACCGCGGCCATGGTGCCGGCCAGGGCCTCGCCCACCAATCCGACCGCCAGCATGAAAGGCGCCAGAATCAGCCCCGCCCCGACGGTCGAACCGCTCAGCACGCCAAACGGAATGCCGATACCCATGACGGCGCGCTTGCCGACGCTGACATTGCGGCGATGCATCAGGCGGCGCAGCGGAATCATGCCCAGCAGAAATACGCCCATCAGCAACGCGATGGCGCTGTTCGGCAGGTAGGAATAGACGACAGCGCCGACAATGATGCCCGGAAAGGCGGTCGTCATCAGGTCGCGGTAGACATTCCACGTGAAGCCCCGACGAAACGCCCAGACCCGGCTGGTGTGGCTCACCAGCAGCGACACCGCAATGACCGGCACCACCGCCTTGATGCCGATGACCGGCGCCAGCAGGATCGACAGGATCAGGCCGCCGCCAAAGACAGCGACGCTGTGAAACGCCGCAGAGAAAAAAGCGCCGAGCGCGATATAGACCAGCGTGCCCGCGTGCAGGTCGCCAAAGATTTGCATCAGGTTTGTCAGCATGAATGGTGGGCGAACGCCGCGTCCGATGGTAAGAGAAACCTCACCATAGGAGTCCCACCGCAAAAGAGAAGCTGCTTCGCCGATGTCCGATGATGTCTATTCCATTTCCGTCGCCCAGGCGCATGAGATCGAGCGCGCCGTCGCCGCGCGCGCCATGGCGCACATCCTGCTCGAGACCAAGTCGGCGTATTGCTATGACGACGAGCCCTTTACCTTCACCAGCGGTCGCCGCAGCCCGGTCTATATCGACTGCCGCCAGCTGATCAGCTTTCCCCGCGCGCGGCGCAAGCTGATGGACCTGGCCGTCCAGACCATCGAGCGCGATATCGGCCACGAGAGCATCGACGTGGTGGCGGGCGGCGAAACCGCCGGCATCGCCTTCGCCGCCTGGATCGCCGAGCGCATGGGCCTGCCCATGGTCTATGTGCGCAAGCAGCCGAAAGGCTTTGGCCGCATGGCCCAGATCGAGGGCATCATGCCGGAAGGCGCGCGCGTACTGTTGGTTGAGGATCTGGCGACCGACGGCGGCAGCAAGGTCAACTTCATCAATGCCATCCGCCAGGCGGGCGGCGTGATCAGCGACTGCATGGTGCTGTTCCACTACGGCATTTTCCCGGCCAGCACCTCGACACTGGGCGAGATGGGCGTGAAGCTGCACGGCCTCGCCACCTGGTGGGACGTGATCGAGGAGGCCGAAGCCCGCGGTTATTTTCCGCCGGAAAAAGTCGCCGTGGTGCGCGACTTCCTGAACGCGCCGGACGGCTGGACGCCGAAGGGGTAAGCGACATGCTGCGGTTCGGGCTTATTCTAGCGGCGGCTCTCTGCCTTGGATGGCTGCCGGCCCGCGCCGAGGACAAGCGCACGCTGGTGATCGGCGTGACGCAATTCCCCTCCACCTTCCACCCGGTCATCGACGCCATGCTGGCCAAAAGCTATGTGCTGGGCATGGTGCTTCGGCCTGTCACGACCTATGGCCATGACTGGCGGCTGGCCTGCCTGGTGTG
>JAYPXD010000166.1:0-7677 GCA_038135395.1 Alphaproteobacteria bacterium
GTAGAATGATTGATAGCGCTCGCGGCTGGTCAATGGAGGCGGCGACCTTTAGCTTGATGATTCTAGCGTATGGAGCGGCATATGCGTTCACAGCATTTTTTCCTGCGTTGGAAGCCGAATTTCAGGCGAATAGGCAGGACGTTGCGCTGATATTTGGTATTTCTGGGTTTTTATATTTCATGCTGGGGGCTCTTAGTGGTGCAATAGCCGATTGGCTTGGGACCCGGCCGGTTGTGTTATTAGGTGTTAAAAATTTTTGAGTCGCCAAAATATGGGGTGCATTTGCGCAAAGTCTGCTCGAGGCGTACTTTGCATTTGGGCTTGGTATAGGCGTGGGGATTGGTTTCTTTTATGTTCCGGCAATAGGAGCTGTGCAGCGTTGGTTCTCGGTGCGACGCGCAATGGCGGCTGGGTTTGCTGCTGCCGGAATCGGTGCGGGGACAATGGTTATGCCAGGGCTCGCTAAGTTGCTGATCGCTGAACCGGGTGGCTGGCGCTATGCTTACGGCACGATAGGAATTTGTGTATTGGTTTTGGGCTTTGTCGCAGCGCTGCGGATTGACGATCCGCCATCGCACAGTGTAGCACGGAGATCCGGCATGGGTCTTCAGGGGGCAAGGGTTGGGGAGGCCCTTGGTTCGCGCGGCTTTGTACTGCTTTATCTGTCATCGCTGACTTTGTCTTTAGGCCTGTTCGTACCGTTTGTTCACCTGGAGCCGTACGCGCAGGATAAAGGGTTCGATGCGGGCACTGGTGTTTTTTTGTTGATGCTGATTGGCGTGGGTTCAACGCTCGGCCGGTTTGTTCTCGCTAGCCTGGCCGATCAGATTGGGCGGCGCAACGCATTAGCACTGATGTATGCTGGCGTCGGTTTGATGGATTTACTCTGGTTCTGGGGCGGCAGCTTACAGGTTTTGTATATTTTCGCCGTCGTTTACGGGCTATGTTATGGCGGGTTTGTTGGCACAGCTCCGGCCGTCAGTGCAGACTATTTTGGTGTAAGGAAGCTCTCCAGTATTATCGGTTGGTTGTACACTAGCGTTGCTTTCGGTACGCTGGTCGGCCCGCCTTTAGCTGGGCGAGCATTCGACCTATATCAAAGCTATGACCTACCAATCCTGATTGGGGCGGCCAGCGGTTTGATCGCCGCCGTCCTGGTGATGATGATGGGCCCTCCGCGTCATTGGGGATAAGCATCTTGTCAGCCTGCCGTTACAGAGCCGATGTATCAGATCGCTTAATCGGCCGCTAACGCGCTGACCCCGAAAGTTCGCTGTAGTGCCAGTAGCGCAGGTTTCTGGTGTTTCGTGTCGATCCTAATGCTTACGGTCATGCCGGCCCGAAGAGAGGCGTCGTCAATCTTCTGGTCAATCAAACGCAATTTGACCGGAAGTCGTTGCACAACTTTTACCCAGTTTCCAGTGGCATTTTGCGGTGGTAATACAGCAAATTCCGCTCCAGTCGCTGGAGAAATACTTTCAACTTCAGCTTTAAAAACCCGATCCGGATATGAGTCGACTACAACATCTGCCGTTTGTCCCACTTTGACATATGTGAGGTCTGTTTCCTTAAGGTTAGCCTCAACCCATGGGGCATCTGATGAAATTAGAGAAAACACTGGTTTGCCGGCAGTTACATATTCGCTGAACTGAAGACGCATATTGGTAATAATTCCGTCACTAGGCGCATAGACGGCGGTTCTGGATAGATTAAGCCTTGCGTCGCGAAGCATTGTCGCTTTTTCTTTGAACATGGGATGATTACGAGCATCCATTTCTGGATCGCCGCCAATTGCCGTCAAAAGGCGTTGCATACTTTGTTCCGCGGCTATTCGCTTTTGACGTTCGACAGCCAGATCCGATACTGAACGGTCGATTGCATCGCGGCTTGTAATGCCGCGTTGCCGTAATGATTCCTGCCGACTAGCCTGTCGTTCTAGATAAGATATTCGAGCGTCAATTTCTCCCAAACCCGCCTTCGCTTCGTGATACGAGGCGCGCATGGTCTCAACCTCGGTTTGGACCATACCCATTTCCGCCTCAGCGCGAGCGACAGCGATCTCGATCGGAGCTGAATCAATTCGAAATAATAGATCGCCTTCTCTGACCAGTTGATGGTCTTTGACTGCAACTTGTGTGACGCGCCCTGCTATATCAGAACTAATTTGCACAATATCGGCTTTGACATATGCATTTTCAGTAGATATGAACCGACCGCCAATTAAATAAAAATATCCGCCAATTGCTATTGCAATTGCTGGTATCACTATAAGGAGAATTGCTCTAAGTAAGAATGAGCGAGATTTACGGTCTGACATCAGGAGTTGTCTCTTTATAATCTTGGTTCAAATCGTGGTCGTAGGCATTGTTTTTGCCGGAATCGATTGTGCCGGCGGTTGTCTGCCCCGTCATTTCTTGCAGTCGGCTTTTTACAGTCGCCATTACCATGCAGGTTTGGTCGTGTTCATGGGCTGACAATCCTGCGAAAGCTTCAGACATTGTTTCCCGCGCTATTTTCCGCATCTTTTTGTAAATAGCTTCCGCTTCCGCGGTTGGATACAGGCGCTTAATCCGGCGATCAGATGGGTCGGGCTCGCGGGTTACCCAACCGCCGTCCTCCAGCCGATCAATCAATCGACCGGCTGGGGCTTTTTCCATCTCCAGCATCTCTGCGAGGCCAGACAGACTGACGCCGGGAAATCTGGCCAGTCGCGACAGCGCAAGCCATTGCGAGCGGGTCAGGCCGGCACCGCGGGCTCTTCGATCCAACTCAGTCCGCAATAGCCTGGCTACGTCGGATACTAGAATCGCAAACAGGATGTCGTCATCGTCCATAGACGCGCCAAACTCGTAACCTAGGTGAAGTTATGCACCTATAACATATCCATGGTTACGCATTCAATGGCGGGAGCTATGCGACAAAAGCATGACGATACGCGTGGAACGCGGGGGAGGGGCGGCAGAAACCTGGTCCATCAGTCCAAAAGTCCTGCCGGACGCCTCAAAACGGTTCGTCGCCGCAAACGGTAATCCGGTGCATAATCCGGGTTTCTCCAGGATAGTCGTCGATTGCGAAATGCTGGGTGCAGCGATTATCCCAAAATGCAATTGACCCCGGTTCCCAACGGAACCGACAGGTGAATTCAGGGCGGGTTGAATGGTCCCGGAGGTATGCCATGAGCGGCGCGCTTTCCTCCGGAGTCATGCCCTCGAAGTAGCGCCAGTGTCCGCCAGTGTAGAGCGCTTTGCGGCCGGTCTCTGGATGGGTGCGGACAACGGGGTGCGCATTGATCGTCTTAGCGTCTTTCGGCGGGTCCACGACCGTCATGCTCTTGTTGTCCCCGGCCACCTCCTTGCGCGACTTTCCGCCGGCGGTTGGAAAGTTGTCGCCGGAGCAGACGGCTTTCAGGTTGCCGATCATCAGTTTCATCCCATCCGATAGGGCGTCGTAGGCGCGATACATATTGGCAAACAGTGTATCGCCGCCCGCAGACGGGGTCTGCTTGGCATAGAGAATGGTTCCCATTGCGGGCTTAGGCGCGAACATCTGATCTGTATGCCAGCCGCCGCCAAAGTTCTTCTTGTCGGTGGGCAGTTTCTTGATTTCCAGAATGTCCGGATAATCATCCATGCCCTTCATGAATGGGTGCCTGTGTAGTTCGCCCCAGCGCTTTGCGAACGATATTTGTTGCTCCTTGGAGATGTTTTGGTCGCGGAAAAAAATGACCTGGTTCTCCAGCAACGCCCTGTGGATCTCGTCGTAGACGGAATCTGGGTTGGCAGCGGCCAGATCGACGTTACCGATCTCGGCGCCGAGAGCGCCTGCTATGGGAGTGACAGTGATATGTTGATAATCATTGCGCATGATGCGTTTCTCCGCATGGTGTTTGCAGCGATAGTGCCAATATGCCTGTGATCCGGCAATACGAATCAATCGAGCGTGCAACCGGGAGGCCCAAGGTGCAAATACTTGTGATCTTGCTATTTCTGTTCTGTTTGGCCTTCGGCCGTGCTTATGCCTGCCCGCAATATCCCCAGCCAGCGCTGGAGATGGGTAAAGTGACCCTCTCAAGCGGCAACTCCTCTCACCAATTTCTCGTCGAGCTTGCAAAAACGGACCAGCAACGCGCATGCGGCCTGATGGGGCGTCCACGCCTGGCGGATGGTCGTGGGATGCTGTTTGATATGCGACCCGCCGGCCCGGCCTATTTTTGGATGGAGAACACGCCGGAGCCGCTGGACATGGTGTTTGTCGATGCTGAGGGCAAGATTATCCATCTGGAACGTAATGCGGTGCCATATTCGCGACGCAAGCGCGGGACCGACAGACCTGTCAGCGCGGTTTTGGAACTCGCCGCGGGCACCATCGAGCAATTGAAAATTCACGTCGGCGACCAGCTTACCCTGCCTTGGAAATAGTGCGGCGCCTACCATGACCCTCCCATTGTGCCGGCGGGTCGGCTAAATTGGGGACCTCTTTTTTCGATCAACTCGCAGGACTACGGCTGAATGACTGCAAACATTGCCAAATTGGTTATCTTCGACACCTGGATGGCTGGCAAAGCCATGGATATGCTGCGCGGCAGCGACGTAATCGACCTGCGCCATCTGCAACAGTCCGATGGTTATTCGGTCAATGAGCCCGAACTGCTGTCCATGCACGGCTATCAGAGTTTGCCGCGTACGGAGTTACAGGCAGACTATCTGACAAACGCCGACTTCGTCTCGCGCATGCCGAACCTGCTGGCGGTCAGTTCGACCGGCGCCGGTTATGACATGATCGATGTCGATGCCTGTACTGCCGCAGGAATTGCCGTCGTAAACCAGTCGGGGGCTAACAAAGAAGCGGTGGCGGAGCACGCTTTCGGTTTCATCCTGGGGCTTTCGAAGAAAATCGCGCAGGCGGACCGTGGCATGCGTGAAACTGACAAATTCGATCGCCGGACCGTCACCGGGAATGATATTCTTGGCAAGACCCTCGGCATCGTCGGGCTTGGGCAAATCGGTACTCGCTCGGCTGAGATTGCCAGGGCGTTCCGCATGCGCGTTATCGCCTATGATCCCTATGTTTCGGCAGACGAGTGCAAGGCGCGCGGCGCGGAGAAAGTCGACTTTGCAACACTGTTCCGCGAGAGCGATTTTGTGACCGTCCATTCGCCGCGGACCAGCGAAACCCTCGGCATGATCGATGCGGCAGCCTTTGCGCTGATGAAGCCATCTGCCTATTTCGTCAATACCGCAAGGGGAGGCATCCACAAGGAGGATGACCTTTTGGCGGCGTTGGAAGCCGGTCAGTTGGCGGGGGCCGGGCTTGATGTTTGGTGGGAAGAACCGACGCCGAACGATCATCCGCTACTGAAGCGCAATGACGTTATCGCCTCGCCCCACAGCGCGGGCGTGACGCATGAAGCGATCTCCAATATGCGGGAGTGGGCGGCCGATCAGTGGATTGATATCTTCAGCGGCAGGGTTCCGCCACGGCTTATCAATCCGGAAGTCTGGCCAAAATACCAGGATCGGTATGCCCAGAAACTGGGCGTACGTCCGGCTGACCTGCCAAACTAAGACCCTGACCAGGCGCGGACAAAAGACGTCATCATGCGCGTCGGATCACCGGCGCGCATGATTTCGCCCATAATGGCGACTCCCTTCGCGCCGGCATCCTGGCACGCTGATACGCGATCCGGCGTCAAGCCGCCGAGGGCGACGAGGGCATGCTGAGAGTTCCTGGCAATGGTGGCGAGATTATCTATGCCCAGCGCAGGGCCGTAGCCTGGCTTGCTCTGCGTAAGGAAAATTGGGCTGATGCTGACATAGTCCGTTCCCTCCACTTCCGCGGCTGCAACGTCTTCCGCCGTATGGCAGGACCGACCGATCAAGCAGCGTGGGTCAACCGCCAGCTTGGCATTCTTAAGACTGCCTGCCGCCGGTAAATGCAGGGCCCTTAATCCGAGGCTTGCGGCAAGCGCAATATCGCCGTGTACCCCAACGCGGGCCTTATAGGGCTCGGCCCGCTTGACAAGCGCCTCAGCCAGCCGCCGCCGTTCGGACGCCGACAAATCTTTTTCCCGCAGGCTTACCCATCTGCAACCGCCATCAAATGCTGCGGCCACTACGTCAGGCAAAGGCCGGCTCGCCTGACTGCGGTCTGTGATCAGAAGGATCGGAGGGTTGGGGAGAGCTCGGGGCAATTCAGCCTCCGATCAATCCCAACTGCGGGCTGGAGGGCTCGGCGCGAGCCAGCTTGGGAATTCGCCCTGCAAGATGCGCTGCTCGCCCGGCTTCCACGGCAAGGCCCATAGCACGGGCCATCCGCACCGGATCCAGGGCCTTGGCGACAGCCGTGTTCAGAAGCACGCCAGAGCAGCCAAGCTCCATTGCAACGGCAGCATCGCTGGCGGTGCCGATGCCGGCATCGCAGATAACCGGCACCGGCGAATCGGCAACAATCCTGGCCATTGCTGCCGGATTGGCAACGCCCAATCCCGACCCGATGAACGAGCCCATCGGCATAACTGCAGCACAGCCGACGTCTACCAGCTTGCGGCATGTCACGGGGTCGTCGTTGGCGTAAGGCAGGACGATAAACCCGTCCCTGACCAACTCTTCGGCAGCGCGCAGCAGCTCTTCAACGTCGGGGTAAAGGGTGTCACGGTCGCCGATGACTTCCAACTTGACCCAGTTGGTCTCCAGCGCTTCCCGCGCCAGTTGCGCAGTCAGAACGGCATCCTTGGCCGTGGCGCATCCGGATGTGTTCGGCAGAAGGTGCTTGCCCTTGAGAACATCAGTCATGCTCTCGGCATATCCCTCCAGAGAGATACGCCGGATCGAGACGGTGACAATCTCCGCTCCGCCGGCGTCTAGCGCATCGAGCATGACTTGGCGATTTGGGTAGCCCGCTGTGCCTAACATCAGGCGCGAGCCAAAGCGGACTCCCGCAATCTCCATCGCATCGGCTGCGTCAGCTTTAGGTGGGATCATTTGCATCTATGAGGCTCAGCCTCCCGAAAAAGGTTTGACGATTTCAACAGTGTCGCCGCTGGCAAGTGCGGTAGCGTTCCATTCCATCTTGCGCACGACGGCGCCGTTCAGCGCAACGGCAACGCCCTTCGCGTCGAGTGGCACGCCTTCTTCGGCGAGCAAGGCAGCTACCGTGGCGGCCGTGCTGGCCCGGGATTGCCCGTTTATAGTCAGAGTTTGGCTCATGCTACGGCCCTAACGGTGGTGGAAAAGCGGTTGATCGTGAAAGGCCGGGCAATGGCGGGTATGTCGCCTGTCAGCACAGCCTCGCTGACCGCGTTTGAGGTCAATGGCGCCAGCAGGATGCCGTTGCGATGATGACCGGTCGCGAGAAACAGACCGTCAATCAGGGTCGGTCCGAGGATAGGGGCGTCGTCCCGACTGGTCGGACGGAATCCTGCCCATTGCTCGACCACCGGCAGTTCCTCGATCGTCGGCAATGCGCGCCAGGCTGTATCAAGCAGCGCCAGCAGCCCGCCGGCCGTGATTGACTCGTCGAAGCCTCGTTCCTCTACCGTCGCGCCGATCAACAGGCGGCCATCAAGGCGGGGAATAAGATAGGTGTTAGGGGCCCACAACGTGTGACGGAGGATTGGGGCAGCCGGATCCATTTGCAAGGCCAGCACAATGGAATCGCTGGGACGGGCATCCAATTCGA
>JAYPXD010000166.1:7687-8593 GCA_038135395.1 Alphaproteobacteria bacterium
AACAGGCGGTTTTGCTTCTGGCGGAATACCGGGAACCGAGGCGCTCCACGCACCGGCGGCCAGAATTACGGCTTCGGCCTCGCGCATCAAGCCGGCAACGCGAACCCCGGCTATTCGATCCCCCTGCGTTTCGACCGCCTCGATCGGGGAGTTCGCATGCAATCGAACGCCTGAACGTTCCGCCGCAATGACCAGGGCGCGAAGGACGTCTCGGTTTTCGACCTGATGGTCTCCCGGCGACATGACCGCCGCAGCGATATTACGACCCAAATGCGGCTCTCGCCTGCGGGCTTCTGCGGGGGTCAGCCATTCAAGATTCAGGCCGAGACCAATTTGATAGTCGTAGTGATGCCGTAGAGCCGCCGCTTCATCCCGGTTGGTGGCTACGACCAGGATACCCTCATCGCGATAGCCGACCGAGACACCGCTGGATTTCTCTAGCGCGTCTCGAAATGAAGGCCATTGCCGCTGGCTTTCCAAGCAGAGGGTGGTCAGCGCTTCTTCGCCCGGTTCGGCTTCTATGCTTGCGGCCAGCATTCCGCCTGCGGCCCAAGTTGCACCGCGGGTTCCAGCGCCGATTGCGCCGGAATCGAAAACATCAACCTCGCACCCGGCTTCGGCCAAGCGCCATGCGATCGACAGGCCGTTGATGCCCCCGCCGATGATTGAGACAGATTTAGGTTTTTTAATCACTGATGGCCCTCCCTGCGCTGGCATTATCCAGATCAGGTCAAATTCGGGTCTTCTCTCAGCCGCTCGCCAAAATTGGTCTGCAGCACCCCGGGGATAGATTGCCCAATATGGAGGGATAATAGCCGTCCGTCAATCGTACGACGGCATGCAGCGGTCTGGAGCAGATCCCGATCCGATAGGATCGGGTGAATCTGCTCTAACTCTATGAATGGC
>JAYPXD010000167.1:0-1953 GCA_038135395.1 Alphaproteobacteria bacterium
CCCTGCCACTGGTTTGCGTTGTGGCGACGCGAACGCCGGACCTGCCGGCGTTGAACCTGGCCGGGATGGAGGCCGCCGCAGACTCGCTCCGGCTGGTCGATTCCAATTTGCTGGCCGAAGCCCAAGCCTTGCACTTTGCCCATTCACTCGATGGCCCGATGCTGGCGGTGCTGCAACAGCACCCGATCAGTGGCGCAACGGTGCTCTATCCTCCCCCCAGGCGGGCGGCGGGGAAAGATTCGGTGGCTTTGGCGCTGGTGCGCGCGGCGGAAGAACCGCAATTCGCTTATCGCCATGTATGGCAACCTGGCGATGTCCTCGCGTGGGACCCTCGCGCCGTCCGCAGTATGTGGGACAACGCGCCGGCAGAGGACGCCGCGGCGTTCTCCGTCGTGCGATCGGCGACCGATGCACAACTGCCGGCGACCGCGCCGGAATGGGAAATGCCGCTTTAGCTCAGACCAGCGAGTCCATCGCTTTGCGCAAGTCGGCCCTATGGTCCGGGTGCGCGATGGCGATCATCGCTTCCGCTCGTTGCACCAACGACTTGCCGCGCAATTCGGCCATGCCGTATTCCGTGATGACCACGTCGGCATCGGCGCGCAAGGTCGTCACCGGACCGGAAAGCTGTGGCACGATCCGGGGCCGCAAGGCCTTGCCTGCGGTTGCGCCCAGCGTGATGATCGCCCTGCCCTCGCGCGAATCAAAGGCCGCCTTGTGGAAATTCACCTGGCCGCCGATGGCACCGATATAGCGCCCGTTCGACGCCTCCGAACCCACCTGGCCGGTTAAGTCGACTTCCAGGGCGGAATTGATCGCATAGAGGCGCCGGAAGTTCCGTAGCACTTCTGCCGAATGGGTATAGCGGCCGCGGCGCATCAGCAATTGTGTGTTGCGGTTAGCGAAATCCGACAGGCGTTGCGAGCCGTAAAGAGCAGTAACAACGGTGTAGCCGGTGTCGATTTCTTTGAATTTATTGGAGATTGCGCCAGCCTCAACCAGATCGACATAGCTGTCCGCTACGCTGCCGGAATGACAGCCCAGGTCTTTGTGGCGAGCCAGGGCCTTGGCGATGGCGTCCGGCGTTGCGCCGACGCCGTATTGAAATGTTGCACCGCCCGGCACCAGCCGCGCCACCTGCTCGGCGATCGCATGGTCTACCGGGCCGGGTGCGCGCGCCTGCCAAAGATCGGGCGGCTGCATGGCCGGATAGACCGCAGTCAGAAAATCGCTGGAAATCTCGCTATCGCCATGGGTCCATGGCATGGCCGGATTTTCTTCGGCCAGCACGACCCGCGCACACTCCATCGCATCGCGCAGATGATCCAGCGACAGGCCGACAGAGCGCCGCCCCGCCTCGTCCGCTGGCGTTACCGTGCAAAACACGACGTCCGGGACCAGCAGGCCGTCATGGAACAGCCGGGCATAGTCGCCGAAATGCGCCGGCACGATGTCCAGCTTTTTGGCGTCGAACAGCTTGGCATTGACGCCAAAGCCATCCATCGACAGATAGTTGATGCCGTCGCTGGTCAGCCGGTCTGCGCCCGGATCCAGCGGGAAGCTGTTTAGAAAGCGCACGCCTCCCAAAGCTTCCGCTTGTTCGATCAATGCCTTGACCAGGCTTTGTGGCGCACCGCCCAATTGGGCGCAGAACACAAGATCGCCGGCCTTGATGTAGCGGGACAGATCAATACTCATGGGGTGTGTACTCATGGGCGGGGGCCGTTCTCGTACGCGTCCAGCATATCCAACAGCATCTGCGGCAGCGGCGCGCTCTTGTGCGTTTCCTGGTTGGTATAGACCCAGACTACCTCACCGGTGGTGCGCAGGTCCTCTTTACCGGCCGGATGGATTTCAAAGGTAAACGTCAGGCTGGAGCGGCCGATTTTGCCTGGCCGAACGAAAACTTCGATATCTTCCCGCTTGCCAATGGGCTGCTTCCATTCCACGACA
>JAYPXD010000167.1:1963-8521 GCA_038135395.1 Alphaproteobacteria bacterium
ACCGCGGACTGCATGATAGTCGTGGCCGGTCCGGTCCACCTCGCCTTCATAATCCAGGCCGATGGCTACGATATACTCGGTAATTGCGGTATCGAAATATGTCAGGTAGTGCGCGTTGAAGACAATCGCCTGATTGTCCACCTCCGAATAGCGGACGCGCGTCGGCCAGGAAAACCGGAAGTCTGAACGGGGCATGAAATGCTTTCTCGCTAACGGGCTGGATCAGCGCGGCAAGCACCAAAGCGCCAGTTGCGGCGCTTGGCCGGCGCGCATGCCATGCAGGATATTCGAGGTATTGTAGACGATACCACCGGGCCCCGGCTCAAACCAAGCGCCCAATTCCTGCCGCCAATCGCCATGCGTCAAGGCCAAGTACAACTCTTCCGGAGGGTGATGGTGATCCGGGTATTCGGTGTCCGGCGCCAGCAGAGAAATTCCAACGGTCACGTCGTCCCGGACCTCCAGCACCCCGGGCCGGTCGCTGGAGCCGATCAGGGTGGCTAGGGCGTGGCGCTCGGGAAAATCTGCGCTTTTCGGCGTCAGGCCATCGCGCGTGTACCAGGTAATTTGCGGCAACAGCGCTTCCACGGCGACCGCGACCGTGGCGGCATGGCCTCCCGCGGCCTTGGCTTCCGCCAATGCGAGCAAGAGGTTGGCATCGACGGCTGCCGGCTTATGCCGGGCCGGAACGACGCCGCTTGCAGCGCCATTGGACGCCAACGCCGCCTCAACCCGCGTCAAGGTCGCCTTGCCGGTCGGCGGCAACGACTCTCGCTGCGCCTGGAGTCCCTCGATCAAGCAATCCAACACAATTTGCAGGGCGGCATTTCGCTGCGTCATTACCATCTCACTTACCCTGAGGCGAATGGACCATGCCGGATTGTAGGCATCTCGCCGCCAAAGCGCCAGCCGATGCCGTTGACGCTCACGGATCGGCTATGACTTCGGCCGCTGCCCGCCCCTCGCCGCCAAGCCATGTGGCAAGGCCACCGATGACCAGGCCAACCACCGCGCCTTCGACAACGAACAGGAACGGGGACAACGCCTGGCCAGTGATCGCCACAAGCGCTTTTTCCATGACGTTATAAGCAAAGAACGTCAGCACGAAGTTCATCCAACCGCCGATGATCGGGGCCCGTACCCACCACGGCAATGGCAACATCAGCACAGGATGATAGTTGAATACGCCGAACATGCCGACGACGGCGCCAACAGTCGTATACCAGAACAGAATGCCCCAGCGCAGCATGGGGTCGGCTTCCGGCCAAAGCGTCGGCAGCATGAAAAAGCCGCCGAGGCCGAACATCAGGCCCACAGCTTTGCCAACCGCCACCCGGGTCAGAATCGACGGCTTGTCATACAAAGACTTGACCATATCTTCACCTCCGGGCCGCAATGATGGTGCGACCTTGCCGCCAGACTAGGCGCTGGCGGCGGCGAAAGCGTTGATATGAGTCAAGCCGGATGCCGGTCCCGATCGGCTATCCGGCACGCCGACGCCGCAGCAACAGCGGAATGGCAAACACGGACAGAAATGCGAAGGGCGCAGGCGCTGGGACCAGGGATGCAGTATTCACGGCAACCGCCCGCCCGGTAATGTCGCCGCTCTCATTGTACTGAGTGACATCGATGACGGTCAAAAAGTCCGCCGGCAGCGGCGCCAACCCGGTCTGGGGGCCGCTGAACCAATCGTGCAATCCTGCAATGGTCAAGGTGACCTCCACCGCCGAACCTTCGCCGGGTGGGGCCGCCGGATAAAACTCGCCGGTGACCGGGTCCTGAAGCGCGATTGTTTCCGGTGCAACGACCTGGAACAGGTCATACGTTCCGTAGGGAATAAACCCGTCTAACCCGGTTCCTGCCAAATAAGCAGCATCGACCACGACATTGTCGTAGTAAAAGAGCGACGTTACCGACGAAGTCACCGATGCTCCCGGAACAGGAACAGACGACGCATCCGATAAAAACGCAGTGCTTGCGATCGAAAAGTCGATGATCGCCGATGCAACCGGGGACGGAATGCTGACGAGACGGTCAACGCCGGTAGAGAAATCCGAATCGACGTTCCATTGTCCGCTGAGATGAAATCCGAGCGGAATGGGGAATGACCCGCCGATTGGGTTGAAATCTCCAAGCGCTGCAACAATGGTTGCCGTCGCATTATAGGCAACCGGTGCGCTATGCGCGGGGACAGCAACTATGCCAGCCAAAATGGCTGCAACGGCGGCAAGTCTCATAACTCTCTCTCCAAACGTGTGATTGTATCGAATTTACCATTCTCTATAAGTGTATTCAATTAGTTAAAACTTTGGCAACCAGAAATCGTACATAAAGAGACCAGCGGTTTTCCTTTCCCCCGTAGCGGCGCTGGAGTATCCTACCGGCGGCTGAATTCAATCTTTCAGGAGACCATCATGCTCTACGAACTGCGCACCTATTACACCCATCCCGGGCGCATGCCGAACCTACTGGCCCGTTTTCGCAACCACACCACGACGTTGTTCGAGAAGAATGGCATCGGCAATGTCGGTTACTGGGTGGCGGAGAATGACCCCAACTGCCTGATCTACATTGTTCGCCATCCGGACGGCGCTGCGATGAAGGCAAACTGGGACAAATTTCGCAACGACCCGGCATGGGTCAAAGCCAAAGGCGACAGCGAGGCTGACGGTCCGATTGTCGAGCGCTTGACCAGCGTCACCATGAACCCGACCGATTTCACCATGCCTGGCACGAAGTAAGCCAATGCGTGCAGCCTGGTACGAGCGGCTGGGGGCCGCCGCTGAGGTGATCACCGTCGGCGAGCAACCCACGCCCTCTGCCGGGCCTGGCGAGGTCCGCGTGCGGCTCGAAGCATCCGGCGTCAATCCTGCCGATGTCAAACGCCGCAGCGGCATGGGTCGTTACACGCAGATGGACGGTCCATTGGTTATCCCGAACAGCGACGGCGCGGGTATTGTCGATCAGGTCGGCGCGGGAGTGGCCGACTATTGGCTTGGCCAGAGAGTATGGCTCTATAACGGCCAACGCGGCGGACGAACCCACGGCACCGCTGCGGAATACATCTCGCTGGACGTCGGTTTGGTGACGCCGCTTGCGGATGACGTCAGTTTTGCAGCAGGCGCCTGCCTGGGTATTCCCTGTATGACTGCGCACTATGGCGTGTTTTCGGATGGGCCCGTGCGCGGCAAGACTGTTTTGGTAACCGGAGGCGCCGGCGCGGTCGGCCATTACGCGGTCCAATTGGCCGCCTGGGGCGGGGCACAGGTCTATGCAACGGTCAGCGGTGCAGAAAAGGCTGCCGAAGCCGAAGCAGCCGGCGCCGAAACGACTATCAACTATCGCAAACAGAACGTCGGCGAGGCCGTTTTGGACCTCACGAACGGCGTCGGCGTCGATCGCATCGTCGATGTCGATTTTGGCGGCAATCTCGAGGCCACCCTCGCCTGCCTGAAATTGAACGGCGTTGTGACCGCCTATGCCTCTGACGGCAATGGCGCCCCAACGATACCGGTCGGCCAGTTGATGGCGCGGAACGCAACCTTGCGGCCATTCGTGCTGAATGTACTGCCATTGGCCGCCCGACAGGCAGCCCAACGCGACATCAGCAGGTGGCTTGCAGAAGGCGAACGCATTCACAGGGTCGCAGAGAGTTTTCCGCTGGGTCAGACCGCAGCCGCGCATGAGGCCGTCGAGGCGCTGAATAAGCTCGGCACGGTCATCGTCGAGCCCCGCCGATAGCGGGCTAGCTCTCCGATTCTGCCGGAACCAGGCCGCCCAAAGCCTGCTCTGCCATATGCAGCCTGCGGCTCGCCAGACTGCCGAACGTGATCAACAGCGCCTTGCGTCGTGCCGCAGACAGCTTGTGCACCGGCGCATCCCGCACCAAAGCGCCGCCATAGGGGTCGACGACGAACAAGCCACTATCGGCCGGCAACAGGCCTTGCGGAAACTCCACCGGCACGGCAAAGAAAAACCGGTCGCAGAAATCGCGGTACTCATGCCATTTCGCGTCGGATTGGAAATCGGCGACCGACGATTTAACCTCGACCACGGTAATTTCCCCCTTGGCGTCGATGGCCATGGCGTCGACGCGACGGCCACTGGCAAGCGTCACCTCGCTGATCGCTGCCCATCCCTGCGCATGCATCGCCCGCAACAGTCCGCGGGTGTAGATTTGTCCGGGTCTCAGGTCTGCCATCATTCGCCGCCATGTTTGCCGTCGATGTTCGCTATTCGTTTCTTTTAGGAACTTGGCGTCTTGCACAGTTTCTGTCAATCTGCCCAGCGACATCACCAAGAGATTTCCCATGCTTGACCAGACAATCTCCGGCCCCATCGCCTGGCGAGGCGCAGACCTGCCGGACAGCGCGGGCCGTTATACCCTCTCCGCCGATGCGCTGACGGAACTTGGGCGGCTTGCTGCCGATCTGGCCGCCAATCCCCTGCCAATGGAGGCCTTGCACCACAGCGATTTCGACCTGCCGGCTTGTCGCGCTGTGATGCAGGCTGCAAAGGTAGAAGTAGAGCATGGTGTCGGTTTCGCCATTATCGACCGGCTGCCGTTGGATGAGCTGGGCGAACAGGCGCGCAAGGTCTATTGGCTGCTGGCCGGCATGGTCAGTCGCCCGGTTGCGCAAAAATGGGACGGGACCATGATCTACGACGTAACCGATACCGGCGTTCCGCCCGGCAACGGGGTACGACCGGACAAGACCAACGTCGAGCAGAATTTCCACAACGATAATTCCTACAACCTTTGTCCGCCCGATATGGTGGGCTTGCTGTGCCTGCGGACCGCGATGCAGGGCGGGGTCAGTCACATCGTCAGCTTCCCCAGCGTCCACAACCACCTGCGTGCGGCCGCTCCGGACCTACTGGCCCGCCTGTATGAGCCATTCTGCTTCGACCGGCAGCGGGAGCATGCGGCGGGCGATGTGAAATATCTGTGGCATTCCTGTTTTGAGGCGCCGGAAGGGCGCTTGCTGGCGCGCATGTCGCGCTTTCAGGTGAAAAACGGCTATCCCCTGGCCGGAGTGGAAATCGACCGGCGCGGCGCCGATGCGCTGGAGGCGCTGGAGGATGCCATGCGGACGCCCGGGCAGGCGTTGAACTTCCATTTCGAGCCCGGCCAGATTCAGTTGGTCAACAACCGCCTTCTGGGGCACCGGCGCACCGGGTTCCAGGACTGGCCCGAGCCCGAGCGCAAACGGTTGCTGGTTCGGCTTTGGCTGCGGAATTGGGGCCGACCGTTCTATAACGGATAATGCCGCATTCCCCCTCGGCCGGGACCGAAGCCTTGTGCCGGCCGGTTATGTTCCGATCTTAAACGCCGCCTCGACCTTGCCTGGATCGCGCACGTTGCGCCGCAGGACGTCGCCGATCGTACCCGTCGCTTCGATAATGCGCAGCCCCACGGTCGAAAACGTGTCCGGCCCATAGATATTTTCCGACAACAGCGGATTGGTCAACGCATGGGTGAAGGCGTCGTAGGCGACCATGTAGGTCAACAATTCGCCCATCATCGCCAGCGGCTTATGCTTTTCCGCAAAAATCCCGACATGCCATTCGAGTGCATCGATGTGCCCGTACAATTCCTGCAGCCGCCGCTTCAGGTCGGGGTCGTCCGTCAGCTCGTCGAAGCTTTTCAGCGGCGGCAGGCTGAATGCACGCCGGTAGGCATTGTACGGTTGCAGCTTGAAATCCCGTCCCATCTGCACCGTACGCTCGTGAATTGAGCGGGCGTCGATGGTTCCATCCGGCATTTGCTTGGGCATTGGGACAAAGAACATTTCCGGCGTGTTCTTCATGCCGATCCGCCCTGCATATTGCCGTGAAGCGGCGGTCAGCAACCGGTCGACGCCATGGTCCACCAGCAGCTTCGGATTGTTGCGGTACTGATCGCTGGTATAGCCAGTTCCTTCGACCATCAAGCGTTCCGGCACCATGGAATGCCAGCGGTACAGCAGATCGAATTCGATCGAGATCCAGTTGGTGCGATACCATTGCTCCTTTTCCGCCATGCCCGGCACAACCTTGAACGGAAAATCGATGCTGGAAATGTGGCCGACATAGTCACCGGCAACGATCTTCAGCAGGATCACGATCATGACGTTGCGGGCGGTCTGGAACAGCCGTTCGTCGTCCCAGTCGGGATGAGCCCGGGCAAGTTCCCCGCAAATCCTGTTATGTTCGCGCAGGAATACCGTCACTAAAAGCGTATACCCGACGTTGGAGTTGCCATGCTCCAGCCCCGTGGCGAACATGTGCTTGAGCCGCTCTTCCGGCGTGTTCTGGAATATAAACTCCAACGCATCCCGGCGATGCATGGATTCGAAATCCGGATCGCTGAATTCCCACTTCGCTTTGGTGGTGCGTTCCGGATCGAACAGGTAGGGCGGATATATCTCGCCGTCGATCACCTGAAACTTCAGCTTGCCGCCTTGGTGCAGGCGGAGCGCATGGGTGACGTCCGCGTTCAGACCGTACAATTGGCAAAAGTCGATCTCATGGTTCGACGTATTCTTGCGCCGGTCATTCAGATCCGTTCTCAGGAAG
>JAYPXD010000168.1:0-8191 GCA_038135395.1 Alphaproteobacteria bacterium
AGAGCCAGGCCCGCGTTTCCAAGCTGCGCCGCATGGCCCTCGACCAGGGCCTGCAGGCCGACCGCGACTATATGCAGGCGCTGGCTCAGACCGAGATCGAATTGCAGGCGCTGGCCGGCACCAATCTGCGCTACCTGGCCGCCGATGCGCAGGGGAAACCGGTGGGGGCCGAGGCGTCTGCGCTGAAAATCCGGGGGTCTGAAATCCGCCAGCGGCTGACAGAGCTTGCTATTGCGGCCGGCGGCTCGTATCTCGGACCCTTGGCTGGCTATGGTCGCGATGTGGGTTCGAACTGGGACGAGGTCCTGCCCGCCCATCTGCGCGGCGCCGCCGATGACTACTTCTTCAGCCGCGCCGCCACGATCTATGGCGGCACCAACGAAATCCAACGCAATGTGATCGCCAAGGCGACACTGGGCCTGTAAATGACCAACGACGAGACCAACCAAACGCCGGCAACGATTATCCCGCGCGACCCGGAACCCTTTCTGGCGGCCGAGCCAGAACCGGTGCCGCAACCGGCGGCAGCCGCGCCCGCGCCTGAGCCGGAACCGCCGGCGCCCATTATCCCACGCGACCCCGAGCCCTTTCTCGCCGCCGAGCCAGAGCGCGTGCCGCAGCCAGGCGAAGCGCCTGCGCCGGAGCCGCTGCGCATCTATGAATACCGCTTTATCCGCGTCCGCCAGAATGCCTGGAACGAGGTCGAGCAGGCGATCCTGAGCCAGGGTGCGGCAGCAGTCGCCAAGGCCGGGGGTCAGCTCTATGGCGTCTGGGCCGGACAGGTCGGCCTGTCCGCAAACCAGGGCATCGTCGTGACGGTATGGTCCGACTTGCAGGCGGCAAAACGCAACGGCGGCGCTGCAATCGCCGGCATCAACGCCATAGTCGCCTCAGAAGCGCTTTACATGGAGCCGACGGCCCGCCCGGTCACCCCGGCACCGCCGCAGGGTCCCGGAATGTTCGCTCACCGAATCTTTGATGTTCGCCGCGATGATGCCGAGCGTTTCGTCCACTTCTCGGATTATGCCTGGCCGCAGTTCGAGCATGTGTTCGGCGCACGGGTCTATGCCTTGTGGCGCGAGACCGGGCATGACCGCGCGGTCGATCGCCTGATCCTGCTGACCCGCTACAACGACTATGCGGCCTGGGAGGCTTCGCGCTTTTGGCGACCCGAACCCAACCTGAACGCCACCGAAGCGCTGGAACGCTTCAAGGAGCGCCGGGAGATCACGATCGACACCGTCGTCTACACCACGCGATTGGCCACGTCCGACGCTGGCTGACGGTCTGCGGCCTTGTTCTGGCGGGTTGCACGACAAGTGCAATCCATGTGAGCGGCGCTAGCCCGGCAGCAATAGAAGTCCCTGCCAACGCAGCAATTCTGAAGTCGGGAAACCCGCGGTTCGGCGGCCTGTCCGGGCTGGAGATGGGGGATGCCCCCAACCAACTGATGGCGATAACCGACCACGGCTGGGCGGTACTGCTGGACAAGCTGCCGCCGCACCCGGTCCTGTCGCTAAACCCAATCGGCGGCGTGCCGCCGGCCACGCGATGGCAAGACGCCGAGTCCCTGCGCCGGGCATCAGACGGAAAGCTTTGGGTATCGTTCGAAGGCCGCCACCGAATCGCGATCCACCGGCCTGGCTGGTCGGGGTTGTTGGTGCCGCCCGAACGGATGATCTCGATCCCGGACAGGGTCGGCCTGGAAGGCAATCGCGGCCTTGAGGCCGTGGCGACGCTTCCCGGCGGGCGTGGATTGGCGCTGTCCGAAGCCCGGCCCACCGCATTGGCGATTTTCCTGGATGACAAGCCGTTGGATGAGAAGGTCAGACGCTATAAAACCGACCTGCCGCCGGTCGATGCCGTCGCTCTGGCAAACGGCGGATTGCTGGTACTGGTGCGCGCGCCTGTCTGGCCGTTGCCGCCGCTCTTCGCCACCCGGATCGACTATGTAGCGCCTGGCTGGGAAACGCGCCCTGTGATAGAGGCCCGGCCCCTTTTCCGGATCGACACCGCCCTGCCCGCAGCCAACTACGAAGGTATGGCCGTAGAGCCACTGGGCAACGGCGACCTCCGCCTGTGGCTGATATCCGACGACAACTTCATCTTTCTGCAAGATACGGTGCTAGGCAGCATCGACATGCCCGTCTCCTGCCTGCAGGCAGAGGTTGTCTGCCGTCTTAGACCGGCGGAAGAGATGGCGCCAGCCGATAGCCTGCACTGACGCCACTCCGTGTGCTCGGTCAGGCAGCCGCCCGATAGATGCCCATAGCCTCCAACGCGGCGGTAATTGCCGCCTGCTGCGCCGGTGTCGCCGACGGCATCGGCGCCCGCGGCTGGCCAGCAGGGACACCTTGCAAGCTTTGCGCATACTTGGTGCAGGCTGGCAGGTTATCGGCGAACATCGCATTCCAAAGCCGCAGCAATTGGCCATGCAGCTTCAGCGATGTAGCGTGATCGCCCGCCTTCACCGCATCCCAAAGCTGGACGCATGCATGGGGTGCCGCGGAGAGGATCGCCGCAATCGCGCCATGCCCGCCCAACGCAAACGAGGGGTACATCAGCGCATCGACCGCGCTGAAAATCTTTCGGTCCCCAGGGGCATCCAGCAGCAGGTCGGCATAGAGCTTCAGGTCGCCCGCAGACTGCTTGACGCCGATGACGCCTGGCACTTCCTCGAAGATCCGGCAGAGCAGGGCCGGCGAGAGATAGGTCCAGGGTACGACGTTATAGATGATGATCGGCACGCCGGTTTCCTCCGCCATGACACGGAAGTGCTCGACCATGGCGTCGTCGGTCGGCCGGAAGAGGTAGTGGACCGGCGTCACCTGCAACGCCGCAACATCCATGTCGCGCACGGCCTGGCCACGTTTGATGGCGTCACGGGTGCTGTCCACGATCACGCCAGCGACGACCGGAATACGCCCGGCGCTCGCCTCGCAGGTGGCGGCGATCAGGTCGCGGTATTCGCCATGGTCGAGGGTATGCCCCTCGCCCGTCGAGCCGCCGGCAGCGAGCCCGTGACTCCCCGCAGCAACAAGCCAATCAACCTGCGCTTTCACGCCATTGGCGTCAAACTCGCCAGCATCGTCGAATGGGGTGGTCATGGGCGGGATAATGCCGAAGAGACTGCTCATAATGGTTCCTTTGGTGATCTGGGCAATCGGGATTTTCCGTACCAACAAAGTGCATGACAGGGTGTGCGTGTCAATCGGCGCGCCGGCCGCTATCGTAATCCTGCCGGAACCATTGAGGGACGGACAAACACCGCTATGAACCTGAGTATTCTGTTGATCACGTTCGGGTTATTGCTCATCGCAGGACTGGGGCTGGATGCGCTCGGGCGATTGACGCGTCTACCGCGCATTACGTTGCTGGTGCTGTTCGGCCTCGCCATCGGCCCCTCTGGCGTGGATTTGCTGCCGATCAGCGTTACCGAATGGTATGACATCGTCGCAAAACTCGCGCTGACCATGATCGCCTTCCTCCTGGGTGGCGAGCTATCCAGAAACACACTTACGGCCCATGGACGGGCGATCCTGGCTGTATCGCTTTCGGTCACCGTGGTGACGGTGGCGACCATCGGCCTTGGGTTATTTGCAATGGGCGTCGGTGCAAGCCTCGCGCTGTTGCTGGCGGGCATCGGCCTTGCGACCGATCCGGCGGCAACCCGCGATGTGGTGCAGGAAACAGGAAAGACCGGCCGCTTTGCCAAAACCGTGTTGGGCGTTGTCGCCATCGACGATGCCTGGGGCGTCATCGCCTTCAGCATTATCCTGGGCCTCGTCGCCGGTGTCGGTAGCGGCAATGGGGTTGCAGATGGTCTGGCGGAAGGGCTGACAGAGGTCTTCGGTGCAGTCCTTGTCGGTCTTGCGATCGGCGTACCGGCTGCCTTCGCCACCGGCCGGATCGCGCCCGGCGAGCCCACCCTGGTGGAGGCGCTGGGCGTGGTGCTGTTATGCGCCGGTCTCTCGCTTCATCTGGAGGTCTCGTTTCTACTGGCGGGCATGACGGCCGGCATGGTGGTGGTGAACTTCGCCCGGCATCATGACTATCCCTTCCACGAAATTGAGCACATCAGCTGGCCGTTTCTAGTGCTGTTTTTCGTGCTGGCCGGTGCTGCGGTGGATTTCGACGCACTAGCAGGCGCTGGGACGCTTGCCGCCGCCTTCATCGTACTGCGCATGGCGGGGCGGCTTCTCGGTGGCTGGCTCGGCGGAACAGTCGGAGGTCTGCCGCGGCGTGAAGCGTCTCTGGTCGGCCTGGCCCTGACGCCGCAGGCGGGTGTGGCTCTCGGCATGGCGCTGGTGGCCAGCGAAGCGACGCCCGCTATTGGCGACACCATCCTTGTAACGACGGTTGCAACAACGATCTTTTTCGAACTGTTCGGCCCGCTGCTGACGCGTGCGGTTCTATTGCAGGTCTATGGCCGGAAGCACCTTTCCTAGCAGCCCGTTACAAGCCAACCGCAACATGGTACCAAGACGAAATACAGCGATTAAATCCAGCCTGAACGAGACGAACCACTATGCCCGACGGCTTCACCCCCGCCAGCGCCCTGCAGACCGGCAACCGCGTCGGCGACTCCCGCCTGGCCGAGCGCCTGCGCCGGGAGGTAGAAGGGGACGTGCTGTTCGGCGCCTATGACCGCGGCCGCTACGCCACCGACGCCAGCATCTATCAGATCGATCCCATCGGCGTCGTCCGCGCCAAGACGGTGGCCGACATCCAGGCCGTTCTGACCTTGGCGCGGGAGGAAGGCGTCACCGTCCTGCCGCGCGGCGGCGGCACCAGCCAGTGCGGCCAGACAGTCGGAGAGAGCATCGTCGTGGACTGCGCGCGCTGGTTCAACGACCAGATGAGCCTGGACGTGGAAAACCGCCGCGTCCGCGTCCGCCCTGGCATGGTGCTGGGACAACTCAACAAGGCGCTGGCGAAGCACAAGCTGTTCTTCCCCATCGACCCCTCGACCGCCAGCCGTGCCACTATCGGCGGCATGGCGGCGAACAACTCGTCTGGCGCGCGCTCGATCCGCTACGGCCTGACCGTGGACAATGTACGGAGCATCGACGCGATCCTGGCGGACGGCTCGGCGCATCATTTCGGCTGGGTGCCGGGCAACCTGGACGGAGGCGACGGCTCGCCCGGCTATGTCGAACTTGTGCAGAAGATGCGCGAACTCGCCATCACGAATAGCGACGAACTCAAGGCCCGCATTCCGAAGGTGCTGCGCCACGTCGCTGGCTACAACCTGCATCGCGTCGATCCCGCCGGCCACAACATGGCGAACCTGCTGGTGGGTAGCGAGGGCACGCTCGCCTTCTTCACCGGCCTGGAACTGGACCTGCAGCCAGTGCCCAGCAAGAAGGTGCTGGGCGTCTGCCACTTCCCGGCCTTCCGCAAGGCAATGGAGGCGACCAAGGAACTGGTCACCCTCGGCCCCGACGCGGTTGAACTGGTGGACAACACCATCCTGACCCTCAGCCGCGAGATGCCCCAGTTCGCCGCCACCATGGCGGAGGTGGTGCAGGGCAACCCGGATTGCCTGCTGCTGGTCGAATTCTCCGGCGACGACGCCGGCGAGCTTGCAGCCCGGCTGGATGCGCTCGAAGCCAAGATGGCCGACCTTGGCCACGACCGCGCCGTGGTGAAGGTCACCGACCCCGCCTGGCAGGGCCGGGTCTGGAGCGTTCGGGAGGCGGGGCTCAACATCGTCATGTCGATGAAATCCGCCGGCAAGCCGATCAGCTTCATCGAGGACTGCGCCATCCCGCTGGAGCACCTGGCCGACTTCACCAGCCGCCTCACCGAACTGTTCGAGAAGAACGGCACCTCCGGCACCTGGTACGCGCACGCCAGCGTCGGCCTGCTGCACGTCCGCCCCATCGTGAACCTGAAGGAAGAAGCCGGCGCCCGCCAGATGCGCGCCATCGCCGAGGGCGCGTTCGCGATGGTCGCCGAATACGGCGGCAGCCATTCCGGCGAGCACGGCGACGGCTTTGTCCGCTCCGAATTCACGGAGAAGATGGTCGGCCCGCAACTGGCCCGTGCCTATGAGCAGGTGAAGGACGCCTTCGACCCGCAGGGCCTGTTCAACCCCGGCACCGTCGTCCGCCCGCCGCGCATGGACGAGCGCGACCTGTTCCGCTTCAAGCCTGACTACCACGAGGAGCCACTGCAAACCGCCCTCGACTGGAGCGAGTGGGGCAGTTTGCTGGGGGCTGCGGAGATGTGCAACAACAACGGCACCTGCCGCAAGATGGCGCCGGACGTGATGTGTCCATCGTTCCGCGTGACCCAGGACGAACAGCACGTCACCCGGGGCCGCGCCAACACGCTCCGCCTTGCTTTGAGTGGCCAGCTTGGCCCCGACGCGATCTCATCGGAAGAAATGCGCGAGACCCTGGACCTCTGCGTCGGCTGCAAGGGCTGCCGGCGCGAGTGCCCGACCGGCGTCGACATGGCGCGTATGAAGATCGAGATGCTCTACCACTACCACAAGCGCCACGGCTGGAGCCTGAAGGACCGCCTCGTCGCCCACCTGCCCCGCTACGCCCGCTGGGGCGCCCTGTTCGCGCCGCTCCTGAACCTGCACGGGCTGCTGCCCGGCGCCGGCTGGCTGGGGGAGAAGCTGGCCGGCTTCCACCGCGAGCGCTCTCTGCCCCGCTGGGCCGGCAACCCGTTCCGCCCGATCGAGGCGGGCGCCCATCCGCTGCACGCGGACAACAAGGACGTCGTCCTGTTCTCCGACACCTTCAACAGCGCCTTCGAGCCAGCCATTCCCCGCGCCGCGCTGAAGGTGCTGCAAGCCGCCGGCTACCGCGTCCACGCCATCGAGGCGGAGGGCCGGCCCCTGTGCTGCGGCCGCACCTACCTCTCCGTCGGCATGGTCGATGAGGCCCGGGCCGAGGCAAAACGCACGGTCGCGGCGCTGAAGCCCTATGTCGAGGCCGGCGTCCCCGTCGTCGGCCTGGAGCCCGCCTGCCTGCTGACGCTCCGCGACGAGTTCCACGCCGTGCTGCCGGGCGCGGACACGCAAAAGCTCTCCGACAACGCCTTCCTGCTGGAGGAGTTCCTGGCGAACGAACTCGACGCGGGCCGCCTCTCGCTGAAGCTGAAGCCGCTCGTGCAGCGCCAGGCCCTGCTGCACGGCCACTGCCACCAGAAGAGCTTTGGCGTCGTCGGCGTGGTCCAGAAAATTCTGGCCCAGGTGCCTGACCTCAAAACCGACCTGATCGACTCCAGCTGCTGCGGCATGGCCGGCAGTTTCGGCTATGACGCCAAACACTGGGACGTCAGCCAGGCGATGGCGGAGGCCTCGCTGCTGCCCGCCGTGCGCGACGCCGCGCCCGACACGCTGATCGTCGCCGACGGCACCTCCTGCCGGCACCAGATCAAAGACGGCAGCGGCCGCCGCCCCCTGCACGTGGCCGAGGTGCTGGCGGCTGCGCTGCCCTAGCCTCTGGACCTCGCCGCCGGAATGGCGGACATTCGCGAACGACAGAACAAGCCTCTTAAGGAAACTCGCGCGCCATGAGCGACGAAAAGAAAAAGCCCGTCACCCCCCGCCCCGCCGCCACCGTGCTGATGCTGCGGGACGGGCCGAACGGCATGGAAGTTTTCATGGTGAAGCGCCATCATGAGATCGACTTCGCCAAGGGCGCGCTGGTCTTCCCCGGCGGCAGCGCCGATCCGGGCGATGCCAGTGCTATTGTGCGGAAACGCTCTGATGGTGGCGAAAAGATCAGCGAAGAAGCACTGCGCTTCCGCATCGCCTGCATCCGGGAAGCCTTTGAGGAAACCGGCCTGCTGCTCTGCCGCAAGGCCGATGCGCCGGAGGTGCTGGAGGCCGACGAGTGCGAGGCCCTGCACCATTACCGCGAGAAATTGGAGGCGAACGAGCTGGATTTCGGCCAGTTCCTAGAGGCCGAGAACCTGATCGCCTGCCTCGACCGGCTCGAGCATTTCGCCCATTGGATCACGCCTGCCGGCATGCCAAAGCGCTTTGACACACACTTCTATGTCGCCCGCACCCCGGCCCGCCAGATGGCGAAGCACGATGGTTCGGAGAATGTCGACAGTGTCTGGATCACGCCTGCGGACGCCTGCGCCGCCGCCGACCGCGGCGAATACACCATCATCTTTCCAACCCGCGTGAACATCGAAAAGCTCGACCGCATGGGCAAGGATG
>JAYPXD010000168.1:8201-8451 GCA_038135395.1 Alphaproteobacteria bacterium
ATGTGGCCAGCGCGATGGCGAACATCGCCAAGGATCACGTGGTCACCGTACTGCCCCAGGTCACCCCGATTGAGGGCGGCCGCATCATGAAGATCCCCGCCGAAGCCGGCTATGGCTTCAGCGAGGTCGCCATTAAGGGCGTGCCCGGCACACAGGGCAACGTCCAGGTGATCGAGCGCAACGGCCAACAGTTCGGTATGGCCGCACCGCTGAAGGATTGAGGCCGCCGGTTCCCCGGACGGTGCGGAGC
>JAYPXD010000169.1:0-8377 GCA_038135395.1 Alphaproteobacteria bacterium
CAAGCAGGAGACCGGCGGACAATGTCAGCACCAGTGTACGAGGTAGATAGGCCAACAGAAGATCGAGCATGACGATATTACTGCCGCGATTCGATGCCGTCGGACAAGAGGCCAACTGCCAAAGCATAGAGATGAGACGGATTGTAGTTCAGAATACGGCGATAATTGGGGTATGTCGCAAATATCATGTTGGCGGCGCCATCAGGAGCAACCAGGACGGTTGGCAGGTCGCGGCCGGGCAGGGCTGCGCCATTCTCTTTGCGGATGCCCTTGGCATTCCAGTCTGCGAGGCTGCGGGGCTTGGATTTCTTGTCGTCTTCGGAAATGGCCGCCCAGGATCCGCGGACAGCCTTTGGCACCTGCACCGCCCGTCCCCAGGTGTGGTCGGATTGCCAGCCGTGCTGGGCCAGATAGTTGGCGATCGAGCCGAAAATATCCGGCAGTGAGTTCCAGATGTCGCGATGCCCGTCGCCGTCTTCATCCACAGCATAGGCCAGATAGCTGGTCGGGATAAACTGCGGCTGCCCCATGGCTCCGGCCCACGACCCTTTCATTGTTTCCAGGTCGATATAGCCCTTGTCCACCATGCGTAGCGCGGCAATCAATTGCTTCTGGAAAAAGCTCGACCGGCGGCGGTCATAGGACAGCGTCGCCAGCGAGGCAACGACGGAGTCCTTCCCAGTATGCTTGCCGTAAAAGCTTTCGATTCCCCAAATCGCCAATATGAACCGTGATTGGACGCCGTATTTTGCGCTGATCCGCTCAAGCAGCTCGGCGTGTTCTGCGGCCATTTCCTGGCCACGTTTGATTTTCGCCGGGGTCACGACGCGATCGCGATATTGCGGAAATGTGAGTGTGTATTCCGGTTGCTTGCGGTCCCGCTCCAGGATCGACTGCACAGGTTCAAGCCCGGTAAGGGCCGCATTGAGCGTCGCCTCTGATATGCCCTCTCCTGCGGCTTTTGTCCGGAAACCTGCCAGCCATTCCGCCCAATCCTGCGGCGCCGCCGCAGACCCTGCAGACGATAGGACGGCGAGGAAAAGGCAAACGATCGGGCCCAGCAGACCAAAACCCAAGCGGCGCATCATGGCGTTTTCTCCTGCGGCCCGGGGAAAAGCGACGGCGTATAGCCGGCAAGGTAATAGGCCAATAGCCCAATATACTCATGAACGGCGAGACGCAATTGCTGCCATATCGCAGCGGGTGAGAGCCCAGGTAAATTTTCCGTTCCAGTGGTCTGATAGTCCACGGGAAAAGGTATTAAGTCCCATCCCGTTTTGCGGAAAACGCCGACCGAACGTGGCATGTGGGCAGATGATGTGACGAGCAGCCATCGGTCTGCCGGCTTAGGTTGCACAAGGCGTACCGTGAGGATGGCGTTCTTGTAGGTGTTGCGGGACTTGGCCTCCAACGTCACGCGATCCGGGGCAAACCCCAGCAACGGCAAAAAAGGTGCAACGACATCGGTCTCGGCCGGCAGGTCGCCTCGTATCGCCGCGCTGCCGCCCGTATAGATGATCCGCGCCGATGGAAAACGGTTGGCGAGAATGATCATCGTCGTAATTCGCTCGCCGTACTGGTTCAGCGCCAATGTTCGCCGTTCATTCGCTATGGCGGTCTGTATGCCGCCGCCGAGCACGACAATGCCAGTGGGCGGCTCCATCGTTTCGATATCCAGCCGGGGAAACCGATTCTCCAGCGGATGCAGCAACCAGGCGCCGATCGGCAAGGTCGATATCATCACGATCGCAAGGGTAGTCCCTGTGACCATCCATCGGCCAATGCGGGGGCGGAGCCACAGAACCAGCACGGAAAACGCGAGGATCAGTATGATTGCAGAATCAGGCTCCAGCAGGATTTGAAGGAGCTTGGACAGGACAAAGCCAGCGTCAGTCATACGCTTTATCCAATTTCATTGGCCCCCATTTCCTGTCAGAAGTCTGACGTTACGATTCCGAGATGCCGCGGCGCAGGAGATCGGTGAACGGTTGGACCAGATAGTTCAGAAGTGTGGTCTGCCCGGTCGCGATCATGACCTCGACGGGCATTCCTGGAGACAACTGCACGCCTTTGACCTTGTTCATTTCCCCTTCATTCAGGCGGATGCGTGCCTGGAAATATGGGATTCCGGTATGCTCGTCTACAAGCCTGTCCGCCGAGACCGTTATGACTTCGCCTCTCAGTTCCGGCGTTGTCCGTGCACTGAAAGCGGTCAGTCGGATGTTCGCCGATAAGCCTGCATGCACGACATCGATATCGATAGGGTCGATCCGGGCGCGGATGACCCGACCCTCCCCAACCGGGACGATCTCCACCAGGGGTTCGGCCCGGACGATAATACTGCTGGTCGTGTGGACTTTCAAATTTACGACAATCCCGCTGACCGGGGCGACGATCACCGTGCGTTTCAGCACGTCTTCGGCGGCGGCCATCCGTTCCTGCAAATCCGCAATTTCGCCCTGTACGTCGCGGAGTTCGCGGATCGTTTGCTCGGTCGCTTCGGTTTTGAGGCTGGCGCCGCGAAGGTCGGCTTCGGCGATACTCTGCCGGGCCCGGGCGATGCTTGCGAGATTCCGCCCGCGACGGCCCAGGATTTCTGCCTCTTGCCGCTGCAGGGAATAGAGCCGGGCCCGCGGTGCCAAGCTCTTGCTGACAAGGCCTGTCACGTCTTTCAGTTCTGCCCGGATGTGCCGGATCTCTTTGTCGATCGCGTCGACCTCTGCCTCAAGGCCGATGATTTCCTCGCCAAACTGCTCTTTGCGGTTGGTCAAGATCGCGAGTTGCGCGTCAATCGTTTCGGACCGACTGCGAAGGATATTGCGCTGGGCTGCTAGGATGCCAGCCACATCGGAGTCAATTTTAATCCGTTCCGCGAGCCACGCCGGCATCGCCAGTTCTTTGGCTCCGTCGCGTTCCGCGATGAGCCTGGCTTCCAGTGCCACGGCATAGGACATGCGCGTGGTGAGGACCCCGACGCTGGCGTTCGCTTGGGTGTTGTCCAGCTCGATCAACGGCGCGCCCGCTTTCACAACGTCGCCATCGCGCACCAGGATGCGGGAGACGATCCCGCCCTCCAAGTGTTCGACTGTGCGCCGGTCGCCCTCGACAATGATTTCGCCGCCCGCGATAGCTGCACTTTCTAATGGCGCCAACGCCGCCCATGCCCCAAATCCGGCTACGAAGACCAGCACGATCAATAATCCGACAGTCAGGGTCGTGGAAAAGCCCATGGACGAAGGGTTGGCGGACGATTCGCCGGCGACCTTGTAGGGAACAACCTGGCTGCCACCCTGCTGAGGCATAATTGGTGGTTTGGGCATGGGTTAGCCCTCGCTCGCGTGTTCGACGTTAGGCGTTGTCGGTGGTTTGGTGCGGCCCAGTTGAATGGAAATGCGGGAATCGTTCCCAGGCGGCAACGGTTGCACGGCGACGCCGCCGCTGTTGGACGGTCTGGGCACGGGCGCTGTGACTGGGTGGCCGTTGGTCGCTCCGGGAAGAGCGCCGCCTGGTTGGCCCGGTAGCTGTCTCTGGCCGGCGCCTGTCAGTTTTTCCAGAACCTCGTCGCGGGGGCCGCGCATTTCGACCCTACCTTGATTGAGCACAACGACCGTATCGACATGATCCAGGATCGCCGGCCGATGCGTAACGATAATGACAGTGCAGCCGCGGGTTTTTAGGTCTTTCAACGTCTCCAGCAACGCCATGTCTCCATCGCGGTCCAGATTGGCGTTTGGTTCGTCGAGGACCAAAAACTTGGGGTCGCCAAATACGGCGCGCGCCATGGCGATCCGTTGTCTCTGGCCACCGGACAGGCGCACTCCGCCTTCGCCGATTTGCGTATCATAGCCATCCGGCAAGTGCAGGATCATGTCATGGACGCGCGCCAGCTTCGCCGCCGCTACAACCTCGGTCGGATCGGCCTCTGCCAGGCGGGCGATATTCTCTCGGACTGTTCCTTCGAACAACTCGACATCCTGCGGCACGTAGCCGATGTGGCGGCCGCGGTCGGATGCATCCCAATAGGCAAAGTCCGCGCCGTCCAGGCGGACAGCCCCGGCTGTGGCGATCCAACTGCCGACCAATAAGCGGGACAACGTCGTCTTGCCGGATGCGGATGGGCCGACCAGTCCGACTTGTTCGCCCGGTTGCGCCTCGAATGTGATCTGGCGCAGGATCGGCTCGCGCTGGCCTGGTGGTACGAATGTAACCGCCTCGACCTGGAGGTGCCCACTTGGGTCAGGCAGCGTCATAGGGTCGTCGATATCGTCCTGGCGGGTGATCAGTTGGCTGATGGACCGATAGGCGTTGCGCGCGCCGGTAAAGCCGCGCCAAGCATTGATGGACTGCTCGATCGGCGCCATGGCCCGGCCGAGGATAATCGAGGCGCCGATCATTGCGCCGCCGGTAATTTCACCTTGGATCACCAGATAGGCGCCGGCCCCCAGAATACCGACCTGAACGAACATCCGCATCATACGGGCCATAGACGCGATCAGGCCTGACATGTCGCTGGCGACGCTCTGGGACACCAAGCCTTCCTCGCCCGCCATTCGCCATTTCGTGACCAACGACGGAGCCATGCCCAAAGCGGCAATCACATCTGCGTTTCTTACCGCCGCATCCGCCCGGTATAGGGCCTGATTGGTGGAGCGGGTGGCTTTCGACATAACTGGACGGGTCAAAACGTCGTTTGCGACTGCGAATAAGAACACGAGTATGCCACCAGCAACCGAAATCCAACCGAGCATGGGGTGCAGGAAAAATATAATTGTCAGGTAGAACGGAACCCAAGGCGAATCCAGTATGGGAAACACACTGGGGCCGGTTATAAACTGGCGTAGGGTGTTCAACTCGCGCAATGCGCTGGCGCCTTGCACGCCCGCGCCCGACCGTCTCAGGCTTTCGTTGAGGCTGGCTTCCAGAAGAGGGCCCGACAACTGCCGGTCGATCCATGCGCCGAGACGCACCATGATGCGCGCCCGCACAATTTCGATGGCCGACATCAGCAATACGGCCCCCAGCGCCATCGCAGTTAGCAACAGCAATGTATCGGTATGCTTGGTGGGGAGCACGCGGTCGAACATTTGCATCATGTAGATCGGCACGGTCAAAATCAGCAAATTGATCACGATGCTGAACAACGCCACGGCGACCATAGCCCGGCGGACTCCCGCCACCACATTTTTGAGTGCTGCGCGCGGTTGCATAGCTATCTTATCACGGCCTTCCCCATTGTTTTGCTACTGATGACCAGCGGCAACTATTTGGGACCATCCGCATTCGCCTGTTAAAGCAAAGACAGGCGCTCCAGTCCAATCCCGACTTTCGCATCACCCCGATCGATGCAACCGCGCGATGTCGCACTTACCTTGAAGACTGGTCGTTCCGCCGTCATGATCCTGGGCAAAGACAACTGTGCGGAGGAAATCCCTAATGCGCGCTCTCGAAGGTATCAGGGTCGTTGATTTCAGTCAGGTGATCGCTGGGCCGTTTTGCAGCCAGCACCTGGCCTTGTTGGGCGCTGACGTGATCAAGATCGAGCAACCCGGCGTCGGCGATCAGGCCCGCCGCCTTTTGGGCGATAACGATTGGGGCGAAGTCGACATGAGTCCGATGTTCCTGGCCTGCAATGCGGGCAAGCGGGGCATCACGCTGGACCTGAAGCATCCGAAAGCGAAAGAGGTGGTCGTCCGGCTTCTGCAACAAGCGGATGTTCTGTTGGAGAATTTCAAGGCGGGCGTTCTGGAAAAATTGGGCTTCGGCTATGAGGCGGTGAAAGCGATTAAGCCGGATATCGTCTATTGCTCGGTGACAGGCTATGGGCAAACGGGTCCCTATGCCGGCGCTGCCGCCTATGACGGCGCTATTCAGGCGACCAGCGGCATGGTGGCGGTAACCGGCCTGCCTGATACGCCGGTGCGCGCCGGCTTTATGGGAGTGGATGTCCCAACCGCAATTACCGCCACGATGGCGATTTTGGGGGCTTTGGTTCGCAAGGAGCGCACGGGCAAAGGGCAGCGCCTCGATGTGGCAATGTTGGACACGGCTATGACCGTGCTGGGTCCGCAGGTCTCGAATTACCTGAACACAGGGGCGGATTCGCCGCGGGTCGGCAACAGCTCGCCTGCGTTGATTCCAACAGCCGGCGTTTTCACCACCGCCGATGGCTTCATCATGATGACGTGCCTGACCGAAGGGCAGTTCGCGGCACTTGCCGCGTTGATGCAAAGGCCCGATTGGCTGACCGATCCGGTGTTTGCCACCTTCAACGCCCGCAAAGCCAACTATGATGTGGTTGAGCAGGCCATGCATGCCGCTTTCAGTGCGGCGAATACCGATGAATGGGACAAGCGGTTGAGTGAGGCCAAGATCCCGGCCGCGCCGGTCCGCTCGTTGCCGGAAGCCAGTCGGCATCCGCAATTGGCGCACCGCCAGGTGTTTACCGAACTGGGCCAGTTCGGACCGATACAACGGCCGGCGTTTGGGATCGGCGCGCCTTATCTGGCCAATGAGGACGCGCCTAGGCCAGACCGGCGGCCGCCATGGCTGGGCGAGCACACCGATGAGGTTCTGGCGGAGTTGGGCTATTCCGCCGAAGAAATTCGCGACCTGCGTGCGGCAGGCGCGCTTTAACAAAGCGTGCTGGTCGCCGGACTGAACTGTTGGAGATAGCGCTGCGATGCGGTTTCCCTATGTGACGCTCGATGTTTTTACGGATCGCCGATTTGGCGGTAACCAACTGGCTGTGCTGCCAGATGCACGCGGCCTTACGGCAGAGCAAATGCAGGTGATCGCCCGCGAGTTCAATTTTGCCGAAAGCACCTTCGTCCTGCCGCCGGCGGACCAGCAGAACGACGCGCATGTGCGGATATTCACGCCGGGGCGGGAGGTCCCGTTTGCGGGGCACCCAAATATCGGGACGGCGTATGCGCTGGCGATGATCGGACAGGTGCAGGGCAAGCGGGTAGGCGATGTGCTGCGGTTTGAAGAGCACGCCGGGCTGGTGAAAATGGCGATAAACCGGGATGGGGCGGGCTATCCGCAGTCCACGGAATTGACTGCGCCGGCTCCTTTGGCCGTGGGTAAGCCAATGCCGGTCGCACATGTCTGCGCTGCCGCCGGGCTGCCGCCTGACACGATCGTGGAGGCGCGTCATACCGCGCAAACCGTGTCAGTCGGGCTGCCGTTTACGATTGTCGAATTGACCAGCCTAGACGCCCTGGCAGCGGTCAAACCCGATCTTGCGGCGTTTGACCGGCATTTCGCCGGGGAGGAGGGCGACGCGCTGTACCTCTACGTGCGGACCGGTGATGCATGCGTGCAAGCGCGGATGTTTGCGCCGCTGCATGGCGTGATCGAAGACCCGGCAACGGGCAGCGCCGCCGCCGCGCTGACCGGATATTTGGCGCACATTGAGGCAACGGACGCAGGCACGTTCCCGTTAACGATCGCACAAGGGTTGGAGATGGGCCGGCCGAGCGTCATCCATGGAGTTGCGGAAAAATCCAAAGGCATTGTTCAGGTTGTCAGGGTCGGCGGACCATCCGTCGCGGTGATGGAAGGATTCCTCACGGTTTGACCGATGCATCTCTGACCCAAGCCAGCCTGGACCGGCGGCAACACGCCTATCGCGCCGACCTGGCCGACTCTAGGCTGCGCGGGCGCGTATCGGCGGCTGCGTACGTAGATGGTCGTGCCGCAACGGTCGGCAAAACGGCATTGGCGTTGTTGAGACGCCCCAGTCCTGACGCGCCGATGGACAGTCAACTGCTTCCTGGCGAAACAGTTCAGGTGTTTGACGAGCATGCAGGATGGGCGTGGGTGCAGTGCGGGCATGACGGATATGTCGGCTATGTCGCCAGCTGCGGCCTGGAGAGTGGCACTGGCAAAGCATCGCATCGGGTCGCAGTCCGCGAAACCGTTGTGTTGTCGGATGCCGACCAAGTTTGCGGGCCTTTGCACAGCCTGAGCCTGGGCGCGCAGGTTCGGATTAGCGACGAGGGCGAACGCTTCCATCGGCTTGCATCCGGTGGATTTATCTTTGCCCGGCATTTGCGCAGCGTGTCCACGATCGCTGACGATTGGATCGCGGTTGCGGAGGCGCTAATCGGTTTGCCGTATCTCTGGGGCGGCCGCGGCGCTGGCGGGGTCGATTGTTCCGGGTTGGTGCAAATTGCGCTTGCGGCTTGCGGCATAGACTGCCCACGGGATTCCGACCAGCAGGCCGCTGGCTTGGGAAAGCCTGTGCCGCTTGATCCGGAGGAATGGAAAAGAGGCGATGCGATCTATGTTCCGGGCCACGTCGTTCTAAATATGGGCGATGGGCAGGTTGTGCACGCAACAGGCTATGCCTGGAGTGTCATGGTCGAACCACTTG
>JAYPXD010000170.1:0-8309 GCA_038135395.1 Alphaproteobacteria bacterium
CTTCAGCACCGGGTCGATGGTGACGCGGTTGTGTTCCTCCGGCAGGTCCTCGCAGGCGATGCCGATTTGCAGGCGACGGTGATACAGCGTGCGATAGACGCGATGGTGATCCCTGCCCCACGGCAAACGGCCGGCGGCCATGCTGGAGACCGCCTCGCTCACCGGCCCTGTACCACGCGAATATTGCAGCGTGTAGCCGCGCACGAATCCGCGGCTTCGGTCGGTCTCATAGAATTCCTTGCCCCACATCACGGTCTGCGGCGCGCGATCTCCATCCATCTCATCATCGCAATACCCCAATACCATCGGCCAGGGGTGCAGCATGAGATTGCGTCCAACCAGGTCGGAAGCGTTCGCCAATCCCTTCGGAAACCGCCCGCTCGCCGAATTCAGCAACAGCCGCGGCGTGCCGACGCCGTTTGCCGCCAGGATCACCACCTCCGCCGGCTGAAACCGCTCGACGCCGTTCGGGTCGTAGTAGACTACGCCCGAGGCCATGCCGTGCTCGTTGGTCAAAATTTCACGCACGCGGCAATTGGTGCGCAATTCCACCCCGGCGCGAATCGCGGCCGGCCAATAGGTAATGTCGACGCTGCCCTTCGCGCCTTGAGCGCAGCCGGGCGTGCAATTTCCCAGGTTGATGCAGGCGGCGCGCCCCTCGTATTCGACGGTGTTGACCGCGATCTCCGACGGCCACCAGTGCCAGCCCAGCTTGTTGGTCGCCTGCGCATAGCGCGTGCCGGTCCGGCCCAGCGGCACGGGCGGCATGGTCGGCGTGTGCGGCGGGTAGGACGGATCGCCTGCCAGCCCCGCAACGCCCATCATCCGGTCGTTCTCGGCGAAATACGGCTCTAACATCCAATAGTCGAGCGGCCAATCGTCGGCGACGCCGTCCAGCGTCTTTACCTTGAAGTCGCTCGGATGCATCCGCGGAAAGTGGGCGGTGTAATGCACCGTCGCGCCGCCGACCGCGTTGTAGTTCGCGACCTTCATGATCGAGTTATCATCGTTGACCGGGTAATCGGCCTTCAGCCCGCGCCGGTTCGGCAGGATGTCGGCATCGCCGAAGCGGCGGGCCTCCCAGTCGCGGCCGTTGGTCGGATAGTCGGTTGGCTTGACCCAGTCGCCCTGCTCCAGGCAGAGAATGCGCATGCGCGTTTCGGCGAGGCTCCAGGCCACGGCAGCGCCGGACGCTCCCGATCCAATGATGAGCACATCGACCATGTCATCGGTGGGGCGAGGGCTGGCAGTATCGTTCATGTTCGCCCTCTAAACGCCGGCATTATCGACATCGCGCCAGATACGCGCCCGTCCCTTTTGCGCGTCCAGCAGCGACCAGTCGCCCTGTTCCAGCTTGTGGCCCAGGGGGAACGGCGGCCGCGGCTCACGGCCCAGCGCGCGATGCACCCGCGGGTCGCGGTAATAGCACTGCAACACCGCCCGGCCGAGCGCGACGACGACCGGTCCCTGATGCCCCAGCAGCGTCATCGCCGCCGCTTCCGCCGCCGCGTCCTGCATCGCAGCGAAGCCTTCGCCGGCGATCTGGCGCAGGTCGGCCAAAGCCTGGAGCACCGCCGCCCGATCCCGGCCCAGCGACGCAACGATATCGGCAAAGATCGCCGGATCATCTGCGCCGGGCAGACGGTATTCGATTGAGGCAGGCACCATAATTCCCGCCAACCGGCGCAAATCATCCCGTTCGCGCGGTGGCAGGCCCTGTTCCAAACCCTCTGGCATTTGGGCCTCATGCATAGTCGGAGCGCTGCATCGTGAACGGCCAGAAAGGCCATGCAACGCAAAAAGCTCCCGGGTCAGCATATGGACCGGGAGCCTTCTGTAAAGATACTGCTTGCTGCCGGATGCGCCGTATTTCAGGCAGCGCCGGCAAGCGGGAGACGAAGTCCTAGTAGCCCTCGCGCTCCATCCGCTTGCGCATCAGCTTGCGGTGACGGCGAACAGCCTCGGCCTTTTCCCGCGCCCGGCGCTCCGACGGCTTTTCGAAGGAGCGACGCAGCTTCATCTCGCGAAACACGCCCTCACGCTGCAATTTTTTCTTCAGAGCGCGAAGGGCTTGATCGACGTTGTTGTCGCGAACAGTGACTTGCACGGGAAATGTATACTCCGTTGAACTTGGTTAGCCATAGCAAAGTGGCCGGCACCCTAGCGCCAGCTTTGGCGGTGTTCTACCTCAGCTCGTAATGGCTTTCAATCGTTTTGATCAAGGCGCATATAAACTCCTGACAGGATCGAAGGACACCGACTTCCATGGCCATTCTTAAAATCGCCCGCATGGGCCATCCGGTGCTGCTGGAGCGCGCGGCTGAGGTAGCCGATGTAGCCGCGGTCCGCGGGCTGGTTCAGGACATGGCGGAAACCCTGGTGGATTCCGGCGGGATCGGGCTGGCAGCGCCGCAAGTCCACCATAGCCTGCGGGTGATCTTGGTATCGGTTCCGGCGGGGCGGGCCGAAGGCGACGAGAGCGAGACCCCGATCACCGCGTTGATCAATCCGGTTTTGACGCCGGTCGGCGAGGAACAGGTGATGGGTTGGGAAGGCTGTCTGTCGATTCCGGGGCTGCGCGGTTCAGTGCCTCGCTTCCATACCGTCGAGTTCAAGGCGCTCAACCTGAACGGCGAACCGATGTCCGGCCAGGCCCGTGGGATGATGGCGCGGGTGCTGCAGCACGAGGTCGATCATCTGGACGGCATCCTCTATCCTATGCGGATGCAAGACCACAGCCAATTTGGCTTTGACGAAGAAATCGGGCGCTATGCCCGCAACCAGGAGGCCTAGCGGCTGGCGGACGGAGCAGACAATGACCAATAGCGACGACAATCCGCAAACGGACCCACGGGCGGACGGGACGCAATCAGCGGATGCTGCGGCTGACGCCACGGCGGACGATGCAGACGACATCGGCATCGACCCGCACCGCGACATGCAGTGCGCCATCCTCGAAGCTGCGCTGCCACACGCGGCCTTCGATGGCTGGACCCGCGAGGTGCTGGCCCAGGCTGCCTTCGATGTCGGACTGAACGAGGCCGACGCGGACTTAGCGTTTCCCGGCGGCCCGGTCGAGGCCGTCCTGCTGCACGCCGAACTGGCCGACGAGGACATGGCCGACGAAATGGCGACCCTTGACCTGGAGCAGATGCGGACCCGCGACAAGATCGCAATCGCAGTCCGCGTCCGGTTGGAGGCCCAGATTTCGAACCGGGAAGCGATCCGCCGAGGCCTGCGGCTGCTTGCCGATCCGCGGCACGTCGCCGACGGCGCCCGCAGCCTGGCAAAGACGGTCGACGCCATTTGGCGATTGGCCGGCGATCAATCGACAGACTTCAATTTCTACACCAAGCGCGGCCTGCTGGCCGGGGTATATTCCGCAACATTGGTCTATTGGTTGCAGGATAATTCTGAAGATCAGCACAAGACCTGGGAATTCCTGACCAAGCGCATCGGCGAAGTTCTGAGAGTGGGCCAGGCGACCGGCGGACTCGCCAAATTCGCCGACCGGCTGCCCAACCCGTTCCGCCTCTGCACCAACGGCCGCCGCCGCTGGCGCGAAGGCCCGGTGCACGATTAGGCGGCTGGCCTCGGCCGCATCAGCCCCAATAGCGACCGCTGGCGCCGATGACCACGGTCAGCAACCCCAGAACCAGGTTGGTTGCAACGATCATCCGGATCATCGCGATTTGCTTGGCAGCACCGGGCGTATCACCGGCCGCGACCGCGGCCCGGAGCCGCTTGAACGGCGCAAAATAAAGGTGCCCGAACAGCGCCATCATGATCAGCCCCAGCAGCAGCATAACATGCACATGGTGCCCGGCATTGGCGAACCCGCCCCATTCACCGAAGATAATCCAAAAGCCGCTGGCCAAAAGCACCAGCACCGCCAGCCAGACCCATGGAAAGAACTTGCCGAATACGCGCGCCCACAACGCCACGCGGACCGGCGGCTCCAATGGCCCCACGGATGGCCTAAGCGCCATATAGGCGAAAAACATCCCGCCGACCCAAACCACCGCCGCCAGCGCGTGGATAGCCGTCATTATCGCAATCATGGCTGGTTCCCTGTCCGTCAGAATCGCTTGGAATATCTGGCACAATGCCCGGCCGGCCCGGCGTTCCCGAACCGGCCGTCAGCGCCTTATGCCGTGATGACCCGAACCGGCTGGCCCTTCAACCAGGCGGCGATGTTTTCGACCGTCTGGCCATAGAAGATGTGGTAGGTCTCTTCGGTCACATAACCCAGGTGCGGCGTCAGCACGGTGTTCTTCAGATCGAGGAACGGATTGGCCTTGGCCACCGGCTCCACGCTGTATGTGTCGATCCCCGCCCCGGCGATGGCGCCGTTGCGCAGGGCCTCCGCCAACGCATCTTCATCGATGATCGGCCCGCGAGAGGTGTTGATGATGTGCGCGGTCGGTTTCATCAGGCCCAGTTCACGCGCGCCGACAATCCCGCGCGAGCGCTCGCTCAGCACCAGATGCACCGAAATAAAGTCGGACTGGCGGAACAATTCGTCCTTTTCGACCCGCCGGACGCCCTTGGCCGCCGCGGCCTCGGCAGTCAGGTTCTGGCTCCAGGCAATAGTTTCCATCTCGAAGGCTTGGGCATACTTGGCGACTTTGCTGCCCAGATTGCCAAGTCCCAACAGGCCCATAGTGCGGCCTTTCATGCCCTGGCCGACGGTCAGCTGCCAATGGCCCTGGCGCATCGCGTTGTTTTCGTTGGGAATGTTTCGGGCCAGAGCCAGCGCCAGACCAAAGGCCAGCTCCGGCGTTGCGCTGGAACTGCCAGCGGTGCCGCAAACCGTCACGCCATGGTCGGCGGCAGCCTGCATATCGACACTGGCATTGCGCATGCCGGTGGTGATCAGCAGCTTCATGTCCGGCAGCTTTTCGAACACCTCGCGCGTGAACGGCGTGCGTTCCCGCATGATGCAAACGATTTCATAGCCTTTCAACCGCGCCGCAAGGGCGTCGGGTTGCGGTTGGTGGTCGGAGAACACCGTCACCGTCACATCACCAGGCAATTGAGTCCAATCGGCCATGGTCGTGGCCACATGTTGATAGTCGTCGAGCACTGCAACACGCATAGCGCGGTCTCCTCCGTTCGTGGTCTAGCAGTTTCCCTGTGTATCCCCTATCGTGCCTCCGCACCAATGAATAGGGAGATTTCGTGATGCATCGCACTGGCATGGTGAAGGCGGTTGTCGTTCTGGCGCTGGCGTTGACGCTGGCCGCCTGCAGCGGTGCTGCCGTTCGCCAGAGCCCTCCAAGGACGCAGCCGACCCCCGCGCCGGTACAAGTCCAACAACCGGTGGTCCCAACAGGGCCGATGCGCATCGCGATGTTAGTACCTCTTTCCGGCGATTTTGCGCCAATCGGCCAGCAACTGGTCAACGCGGCTGTGATGGCAGTCTTTGAAGACCAGCAAACGCCATTTGAAGTTTTGCCCTTTGACACGCGTGGCACGGAAGATGGAGCCGCAGCAGCGGCAGCCAGCGCAAAGCAACGGGGCGTAGACATGGTGATCGGGCCGCTGTTCGGTAAGAACGTGCCTGCGGTCCGACAGGCCTTCGCAACTGCCCCTGTTCCGATTCTGACTTTCACCAACGATACCGCCTTGGCCGGCGGCGAGGTCTTTGTCTTGGGCATCAGCGTCCAGGATCAAATTCAGCGCATGGTCGAGTTCCTGGCGACCGATGCCCGGCATCGTGTGTTGGTATTTGGGCCGGATACGCCCTACACCCATCGTGTATTGAACGCCTTGCAAACGCCAGCGCCGGGCAACCCCGTCCAGGTGGTGCGGACTGCAATGTTTGAGCCTGGCGCAGACTTCAATTCGATCGCCGCCCAAGTGAAAGTGCTGACCAACTATGACCAACGCCGCGCCACTTGGCGCGAGTACCAGGCAAAACTGATACCGCAGGTGCGCGCTGCTGAGGACCCTGCCTTACTGCTGGAAAAGGAAGCTGCGGTTTTCCCGCCGGAAAGCGTCAGCTTTCGGATGCTTACCGGTATGGCGACGGCCTATCGTCAAAATCTGGGCCGGGGCCGGCCGGCAGCGATCCAGGAGATCGTCTCTAAAATCGAAAACGTCGACGCGGCGCCTGCCGACGACTTTGACGCCATCATGCTGCCGTTTGCCGACGAAAATCTGATAGCCGTCGGCTCGATGCTCGACCTTTACAATGCCGGCCGGCCATTCGCGCAAGTTGTCGGCACCAACGTCTGGCAACAGGAAAATCTGGCGATCGAGCCATCATTCCATCGCGCCTGGTACACGTCCCCCGATCAAACAGTTCAACTGTCGTTCTCGCAGTCCTACCGCACGACCTATCAGGCCGTGCCGGATTCGATCACAGTACTCGGCTATTACGCCGCCAAGGTAGCGATCGCCGCTGCCAATGCAAAGGCGCGTCCGGTAACAGCGGCGTTTATCCAACGTCCGACTGGCTTCCCAAGTATGGCGGGATCCGTTCAATTCGGCCCGGCCAACGTCATGCGCACCCCGTTGACCGTCTACGAAGTAACGCCGTCAGGGCCGAAGGAAGCCGTGGTTCAACCGCGGCCTACCTCGTAACCCGTCCCAGCGCGCGGCTTAGCCGGCGTCGTCCAGCGAGCGCATGCCCGGGCGCTTGGCCTGCACCAGCACGGCCATGTTGCCCGGCTTATGCTTATTCGCCATCATCTGCATGTGGGCGCGCGGAATGTCGTGCCAGCCAAACACCTCGCTCATGCAGGGGTCGAGCCGGCCTTCGACCATAAGCCGGTTGGCCTCGCTTGCCTGCTTCAGGTTGGCGAAGTGGCTGCCCTGGATGCGCTTCTGCCGCATCCAGACAAAGCGCGCATCGAAGGTCAGGTTAAATCCGGTCGTGCCGGCGCAGAACACCACCATGCCGCCCCGTTTTACGACGAAGCACGAAACCGGGAAGGTCTGCTCGCCCGGGTGTTCGAAGACGAAGTCAACGTCGACGCCGCCGGTGACATCCCAAATCGCGCGCCCGAACTCGCGGCATTTCTTTGAATAAGCGGCATAGCCCTCCGCATCGTCAACATCCGGGCATTGGCCCCAGCAGTCGAAGTCATTGCGGTTGATCACGCCCTTTGCGCCCAACCCCATAACAAAATCGCGCTTGGACGGATCACTGATCACGCCGATAGCGTTCGCGCCCGCCGTCGCGATCAACTGCACTGCCATCGAGCCGATGCCGCCGGCTGCGCCCCAGACCAAAACGTTGTCGCCTGGCCGCAGGATATGCGGACGGTGACCGAACAGCATGCGGTAGCTGGTGGCGAGCGTCAGCGTATAGCACCCGCTCTCCTCCCAACTGAGGTGCCTGGGCCGTGGCATCAACTGGCGCGCCTGCACCCGACAGAATTGTGCGAACGAGCCGTCGGGAGTCTCATAGCCCCAAATCCGCTGGCTCGGTAACAGCATTGGGTCGCCGCCGTTGCACTCCTCGTCGTCGCCATCATCCTGGTTGCAATGGATGACAACCTCGTCGCCAACCTTCCAACGGCTGACCCGCGCGCCGACGGCCCAGACCACGCCCGAGGCGATATGATAGTCTGCCTTGTGCACCCGGAACGGGCTGATCGGCTTGCCGAGCGCCGCCCACACGCCGTTGTAATTCACGCCGGCGGCCATCACCATGACCAGCACCTCGTCATCGCGGATCGACGGAGTCTCCACGACTTCCTGAAGCATCGCGCAATCCGGATTGCCGTGGCGTTCCTGCCGGATCGCCCAAGCATACATTTGCTTCGGCACATGGCCCATCGGCGGAATTTCCCCGATTTCGTAAAGGTTCTTTTGCACCTTCGCGCCCTCTGGATTGAGCGGAATGATAGCGGCAGCTTCAGCCATGACGATGCTGTCTCCTGCGTATGCTCACGTACATTGCTGCGATGCATATACCCGGGCAAACCCGTGATATCAAGAATTTTTGTAATAAAATTTCTTATTTTTTTCATTATTGGTAATTTTCAATCTATTTTATGGAATAATCCGCAATGAATTACCCATTCTTATGCGCTCGACGCAGCGTAGCCTTGCCCCACTAGGATAAATTTCTTGCGCCGCAGCGAACACACCCGCGAAAAGCCCTGGCTTTTCCGCACCTATGCCGGTCATTCGACGGCCGCGGCGAGGTCGGCAAACTGGGCGTTCCCATCGGCCATCTGGGCGACATGCGCACGCTGTTCGACGGCATCCCGCTCGACGAGATGAACACGTCGATGACCATCAATGCGACCGCCGCCTGGCTGCTGGCGCTCTATGTCGTGGCGGCGGAGGAACAG
>JAYPXD010000171.1:0-1449 GCA_038135395.1 Alphaproteobacteria bacterium
GTTCAGCCTCGATGGTGATGGCCTGCGCTGGGCATACCGCCTCGCAAAGCTTGCAGGCGATGCACCGTTCCTCGCCATTCGGGTAGCGGCGCAAGGCATGCTCGCCGCGGAAACGCGGCGATAACGGGCCTTTTTCATAGGGATAGTTCAGCGTCACCTTGGGCTTGAACATGGTCTTGAAGGTCAGGACCATGCCCGATAGCAACTCGGTCAGCAGAAAGCCGCGGGCAGTGCGGTCGAAGAAACTCATCAGTCGTCTCGCTCCTACATCGCGGGGGCCGGAACCCAATCGAAGGCGACCAGTACGCCCGCGGTCAGGACGACCCAGAATAGAGTGAAGGGCAGGAACACCTTCCAGCCGAGCCGCATCAACTGGTCATAGCGGTAGCGCGGGAAGGTGGCGCGCACCCACAGGAACCCGAACAACAGGGCAAAGGTTTTGCCAAGGAACCAGAAAATGCCGGGGATCCAGTTGAACGGCGCCACGTCCACGATCGGGAGCCATCCGCCCAGGAACAGAATTGTGCCCATCCCGCTCATCAGGATCATGTTGGCGTATTCGCCGAGGAAGAACAGGCCGAACGTCATCGCCGAATATTCGACGTTATAGCCGCTCACCAGTTCCGCTTCCGCCTCCGGCAGGTCGAACGGCGCGCGGTTGGTCTCCGCCAGCGCCGAGATATAATAGATGACGAACATCGGCAGCAACGGAATGCAGAACCACAACCCCCGCTGCGCCTCTACAATCGCCGAAAGGTTCAGCGAGCCGACGCACAACAGCACGGTGATGATGACGAAGCCGATGGACACCTCATAGCTGACCATCTGCGCCGCCGAGCGCAGCGCCCCCAGGAACGGATAGCGCGAGTTCGAGGCCCAGCCGGCGACGATAATGCCGTAAACGCCCAGCGAACTGACCGCGAAAAGATACAGCACGCCGACATTGATATCCGCCAGCACCCAGCCTTTATCGAACGGGATCACCGCCCAGGCGACCAGCGCCAGAATGAACGTCACCATCGGCGCGATTATGAACAGGAACCGGTTGGCGCCGGTGGGAATGATCGTCTCTTTGGTCAGGAGTTTCAGACCATCGGCCAAGGGCTGCAGCAAGCCGAACGGCCCGACCACGTTTGGACCCTTGCGCATCTGCATCGCTGCGATGACCTTGCGCTCCGCCAATGTCAGATAGGCGACCGCGCCCATCATCGGCAGGATGATCGCCACGATCTGCAGCACGATGATCAGACCCGGCCAGACGTAGCCGCTCCAGAATCCCATTTCCATGGCGCTATCCATTGGTGCCTGTCGCCTTTGTCGCCGCGGGCAGCAATTCTTCGATGCAACGCGCCATCGTCTCTGATGCCCGTGCAATTGCGTTGGTGTGATAGTAGTTCCGCACCGGTGAGGCAAACGGCGTTTCCGTCATCTCGCCAGCCACGCCGAATG
>JAYPXD010000171.1:1512-8308 GCA_038135395.1 Alphaproteobacteria bacterium
CCCCAGTCCGCGTCCGTCAGCGCATCGACCGCACCCAAATGCGGGTGCGCCTCGCACATCGCCGCACGGAGGCCCGCGAGCGTGTCATACGGCAGCGGCGCACCCAAAGCGCCGGACAGCGCGCGCAGGATGGCCCAGTCTTCCCTGGCCTCGCCCGGCGCAAAGACCGCGCGGTAGGCGTGTTGCGGCCGTCCCTCGGTATTGACGTAGGTGGCGTCTTTCTCGGTATAAGCCGCGCCCGGCAAGATCACGTCGGCTGCGTGCGCGCCATGATCGCCGTGATGGCCCTGGTAGACGACGAAGGCGTTCTGCAACTTGGAGGGCGCGATTTCATCGGCTCCCAACAGGAACACCACTTCGACTTCGCCGCTCGCAGCGCCGTCAACAATCCCGGCCGTATTCCGCCCGCCCTCGCCCGGGACGAATCCCACGTCCAGAGCGCCGACCCGGCCCGCCGCGGTGTGCAGCATGCCGAACCCGGCCGTGCCGCCTGCATACTTGTCTGCTATGGCCCGCGCCGCTGCCAGCACCGCAGCGCCATCGGGACGAGCCAGAGCACCCTGCCCGATCACGACCATCGGCCGTTCGGCATTCTCCAGGACCTTGGCGAAATCATCGCTGCCATCGGCCACGGCCTGCAAGCTCTGCGGCCCCGCTCCCAAATAAGAATAGCGGTAGGTCAGGTCGGCATTCTCACCGATCACGCCGACTTTAAGGCCGTTTTCCAGCCACGCCTTGCGGATCCGCGCGTTCCAGACCGGCGCTTCGACCCGTGGGTTGGTGCCGATCAGCAACAGTGCATCGGCCTCTTCCACGCCAGCCAGGCCGGCGTTCAGAATGTATCCGGCGCGGCAGGCAGGATCGATGGCCGCACCATCCTGGCGACAATCCATCGATGAAACTTTAAGGCCATCCAGCAACTGCTTGAGAGCGAAAACACTTTCGCAATCGACCAGATCGCCGGCAATCGCGCCGATCTTCTCGGGAGCCGTCGCCTTGAGCTTTGCCGCAACCGTTTGCAGCGCTTCCGGCCAAGAGGCTGGGCGCAACTTGCCGTCGCGCCTTACATAAGGCCGGTCAAGTCTTTGACGTTTCAAGCCATCGCATGCATAGCGCGACTTGTCGCCGAGCCACTCTTCGTTGACGTCTTCGTTCAACCGCGGCAGCACACGCAGCACCTCGCCGGAGCGGGTGTCGATGCGAATATTGCTGCCCAGCGCATCCATCACGTCGATGCTCTCGGTCTTGGTCAATTCCCAAGGCCGGGCGTTGAAGGCGTAGGGCTTCGACGTCAAGGCGCCGACGGGGCACAAATCGACGACATTGCCTGAAAGTTCAGACGCAACCGCCTGTTCCAACGTCGTAATTTCCATGTCGCCGGACCGACCCAACGCACCAATGGTCGGCACGCCGGCAACCTCGTCAACAAAGCGAACGCAGCGTGTGCAATGGATGCAGCGGGTCATGATCGTCTTGATCAATGGCCCCATATTCTTGTCTTTGACCGCCCGCTTGTTCTCAGCATAGCGCGAGGTGTCTGCGCCGTAATGCAATGCCTGGTCCTGCAGATCGCATTCGCCGCCCTGGTCGCAGATCGGGCAATCGAGCGGATGGTTGATCAGCAGCATCTCCATGACACCCTTGCGGGCCTTCACGGTCATCGGGCTGTCGGTAAAGACCTCCTGGTTTTCCGCCGCCGGCAACGCACACGAGGCTTGCGGCTTCGGCGGGCCGGGCTTTACCTCGACCAGACACATCCGGCAGTTGCCGGCAATTGAAAGGCGCTGATGATAGCAGAAGCGCGGGATTTCCTTGCCGGCGGCCTCGCAGGCTTGCAGCACCGTGCTGCCCGGCGGCACCTCGACCTCAATCCCATCGACCTTTAGCTTTGGCATAGGTGTCGCTCCCTTAAGCCGCGGCTTTGGCGTGATAGGCGGCAATGCGGGCCTCCATCACCGGCCGGAAATGCCGGATCAGGCCTTGGATCGGCCAGGAGCCGCCATCGCCATGCGCACATATCGTGTGCCCTTCGATTTCCTTGGTGACTTCGAACAGCATGTCGATTTCCTCGACGCGAGCGTTGCCAATGACCATGCGATCCATCACCCGCTCGACCCAGCCGAAACCCTCGCGGCAAGGCGTGCACTGGCCGCAGCTTTCATGCCGGTAGAAATGCGCCAGCCGCGCGAACGCTTTGATAATGTCCGTCGACTTATCCATGACGATCACCGCCGCCGTGCCCAGTCCCGAGCCGACCCCGCGCAGCGAGTCGAAGTCCATCAGGATGTCGTCGCAGATATTTTTCGGCAGTACCGGCGTCGAGGAACCACCGGGGATCACGGCCAGCAGGTTGTCCCAGCCGCCGCGGACACCGCCCGCGTGCTTTTCGATCAACTCGCGCAGCGGGATGCCCATTTCTTCTTCGACGTTGCAGGGCCGCTCGACGTGACCGGAGATACAGAACAGCTTGGTGCCGGTGTTGTTCTCGCGGCCCAGGCCAGCAAACCACTCGGCGCCGCGGCGCAGGATGGTCGGCGCAACGGCGATGCTCTCGACATTGTTAACCGTCGATGGGCAGCCATAGAGGCCTGCGCCAGCCGGAAACGGCGGTTTCAGGCGCGGCTGACCCTTTTTGCCCTCCAGGCTCTCGATCAGCGCGGTCTCTTCGCCGCACAGATAAGCGCCGGCGCCACGATGCACATAGACATCGAAATCGAACCCGCTATTAGCCGCGTTCTTGCCCAGCAACCCGGCGTCATACGCCTCGTCGATGGCGATCTGCAGGTGACGCGCCTCGTTATAGAATTCGCCACGGATATAGATATAGGCCGCCGTCGCGCCAATGGCCGAACCAGCGATCAAGCAACCTTCGACCAGCTTGTGCGGATCGTGGCGCATGATATCCCGGTCCTTGCAGGTGCCCGGCTCGCCCTCATCGGCGTTAACGACCAAATAGGACGGGCGGCCGCCCGTATCCTTCGGCATGAACGACCATTTCAGGCCGGTCGGGAAGCCTGCGCTGCCACGGCCGCGCAGGCCGGAGGCTTTCATCCGGTTCACGATCTCGTCGCGGCCCAGTTTGATAATCGTAGCCGTGTTATCCCAATCGCCGCGCTTGCGAGCGCCCGCAAGGCGCCAGTCGTGCCGGCCATAAAGATTGGTGAAAATGCGGTCTTCGTCGCGCAGCATGGCCTAATCGTCTCCGCCAACGGACTGAAGGGTAGTGGCGCCGCCAACGGGCGCCGAAGTCTGACGATCGATCTGGGGGCCCGGCGTCGGCGTCTCGCCGCGCATAAAGGCATCCAGAATAGCCTCGGTTTTCGGCCCGTCGACGTCCTCATAATAATCGTCGTCGATCTGAAGGATCGGCGCGTTGACGCACGCCCCCAAGCATTCGACCTCATGCAGGGCGAACTGGCCGTCCTCGGTCGCTTCGCCGAATCCAATGCCGAGCTTAGACTTGCAGGCCGCCGTAACCGCATCGGAACCACGCAGCCAGCACGGCGTCGTCGTGCAGACATGCACGTTGATCCGCCCGCCTGGAGTGGTGCGGTACATGGTATAGAAGCTCACCACTTCCCACACGCGGATTTCGGCCATCCCCAGCAGGTCGGCAATGTGCGCCACAGCCGCCCGCGTCACCCAGCCATCCTGGCGCTGCGCCAGGTCCAACAGTGCCATGACTGCGCTCTGTTGCCGGCCCGCCGGATACTTGGCGATTTCCTTATCCGCCTTCGCCTGAAACTCCGGCGTGAACGCAAACGTTTTCGGTTGGTGGGCATCATCGGCGATGCGGAAGTGACTCACCGGTCGATCTCCCCGAACACAATATCCATGGCGCCAAGCACGGCGACGCTATCCGCCAGCATGTGGCCTTTGCAGAGATAGTCCATTGCCTGCAGGTGGGCGAATCCCGGCGCTCTGATCTTGCAGCGGTACGGTTTATTCGTCCCATCCGAAACCAGATAGACGCCGAACTCCCCTTTCGGCGCTTCGACCGCCGTGTAGGTCTCGCCAGCCGGCACGTGATAGCCTTCGGTGTACAGCTTAAAGTGGTGGATCAGCGCTTCCATCGACGTCTTCATGGCGCCCCGACGCGGCGGCGCGATCTTGCCATCGGAGGTCATCACCGGACCAGGCTTCATCTGGTCGAGGCACTGATGGATGATCCGCAACGACTGGCGCATCTCCTCCACCCGGACCAGATAGCGGTCATAGCAATCGCCGTTTTTCCCGACCGGAATATCGAAATCCATGCGGTCGTAGACATCGTAGGGCTGCGCCTTGCGCAGGTCCCAAGCCACGCCGGAGGCCCGCAACATCGGACCGGAAAAACCCCAGTCCATCGCCTCTTCGCGGCTGGCAATGCCGATATCCACGCAGCGTTGCTTGAAAATCCGGTTGTCGTTCAGCAGCGCTTCCATATCCCGGATAAAGTTCGGGAAATTGTTGGCCCATGCGCGGATATTCTCCGCCATGCCGGCGGGTATGTCCTGGTGCACACCGCCCGGGCGGAAATAGGCCGCATGCAGACGCGCGCCGGATGCGCCCTCATAGAATTCCATCAGCTTTTCGCGCTCTTCAAAACCCCAGAGCAGCGGCGTCATCGCGCCGACGTCCAGGGCGAACGCCGTCAGGTTCAGCAGGTGGTTGAGCACCCGGCCAATCTCGGAAAACAGCACCCGGAGGTACTGGCCCCGTTCCGGCACTTCGATGCCCAGCAGCTTTTCGACCGCCAGGGCGAACGCGTGCTCCTGGTTCATCGGCACAACATAATCCAGCCGGTCGAAATATGGCACAGCCTGGGTATAGGTCTTGTATTCGATCAGCTTTTCGGTGCCGCGGTGCAGCAAGCCGATATGGCTGTCGATGCGCTCAACGATTTCGCCATCCAACTCCATCACCATGCGCAGCACGCCGTGCGCCGCGGGGTGCTGGGGACCGAAGTTCAGCGTGTAGTTTTGAATCAGTTGTTCGGCCATTGTCCTAACCCTTGGCCTCTTCGGCTTTGCTGGCCTTTTCATCGCCCGGCAACATCCGTTCCGGCCCTTCCCATGGCGATTCGAAATCGAACGAGCGGAAATCCTGCGTTAGGCGAACCGGCTCGTATACGACGCGCTTTTGCTCATCGTCATACCGCACCTCGACATTGCCGGTGAGCGGGAAATCCTTGCGCAGCGGATGCCCTTCAAAGCCATAGTCGGTCAGGATCCGGCGCAGGTCCGGATGGCCAGAGAACAGAATTCCGTACAGGTCGTACGCTTCGCGCTCAAACCAGCCGGCGCTGGAAAACACGCCGTTCAACGATGGCACCGGCGTATCCTCATCGGTCGCAACCTTCATCCGTATGCGATGGTTGAGGCGATGCGACAACAGCTGGTAGACCACCTCGAACCGGTTTTCCCGGTCCGGATAATCGACGCCACAGACATCGATCAGCATTTTGCAGTCGCAGACAGCGTCGTCCCTCAGATAGGACGCGGCGGCTACCAATGACTCGCGCTTGACCCACACCACCAACTCGCCCCGCACCACTTCGGTACGCAGCACGGCGTCAGGCAGGCCAGCTTCGATATGGGCGGCAATCTCTTGCAAGCGACTGAATCCTCGTCTGCGGCAGATGAGCTAGCGGGCTATGGAGCCGGTGCGGTTGATCTTCTTCTGCAACAGCATCACGCCATAAAGCAATGCCTCTGCAGTCGGCGGACAGCCGGGCACATAGACATCCACCGGCACGATGCGGTCGCAACCACGCACAACTGCATAGGAATAGTGGTAATACCCGCCGCCATTGGCGCACGAGCCCATGGAAATCACCCAGCGCGGCTCCGCCATCTGGTCATAGACCTTGCGCAAGGCCGGCGCCATTTTGTTGGTGAGCGTGCCGGCGACGATCATCACATCGGACTGGCGTGGGCTGGGCCGGAACACTACCCCGAATCGGTCCAGATCGTATCGGCTGGCGGCCGTGTGCATCATCTCGACAGCACAGCAGGCTAAGCCGAACGTCATCGGCCAAAGCGAACCGGAGCGCGCCCAGTTCACCAGCTTGTCCATTTGGGCGACGACATAGCCCTTATCCTGCAACTCATCAGTGACGCCCCGCAGGATCGCATCCTGCTGCGCCCCCGGGCCGACAAGGCCGGACTGGGGAGCCACACTCGAGGTCGGGCCGACTACTCCCATTCCAGGGCTCCCTTGTTCCATTCGTAGATGAATCCGACAGTCAGCACTCCAAGGAAGATCACCATCGACCAGAAGCCGAAAATTCCAATTCCGCCCAGCGATACTGCCCACGGAAACAGGAACGCAACCTCCAGGTCAAAAATGATGAACAGGATCGCGACCAGATAGAAACGCACGTCAAACTTGCCGCGTGCGTCATCAAATGGCTCAAAGCCACATTCATAGGCAGAATTCTTTTCGGGGTCTGGCTTTTGGCGGCCAACGATTTGCGATGCGATTACGGCAACCGCCGCCATCCCGGTCGCCAGACCGAGGAACATCAATATGGGCAGATACTCTGCCAGAAGCGGCTCTAGGCCCGGCATGATCCCTCGCCTGTGCACTGGGAAAACAAGATGGCGACTCTCTCATACGGAGGGCGGCGCCGAGATGGCACCAGCATAGCCGCACGAGAATGGCTGCGAAAGGTTTAGGCCATAAAACGCCCAGACGCAACGCAATCGCCTGCGCAAAATGGCTCAGCTACCGATGATTTTTTGGGGAAGATTGGGAGGAAGTGGCGGGAGTGACGGGGCTCGAACCCGCGACCTCTGGCGTGACAGGCCAGCGC
>JAYPXD010000172.1:0-8137 GCA_038135395.1 Alphaproteobacteria bacterium
CCGGTCGAACAGGCGCGCGTCTATGACGCCGCCGGCGCCGATGAGTTGACCTTCCTGGACATCACCGCCAGCCACGAGAACCGCGAAACCATCTATGACGTGGTCCGCGGCACGGCCGATTGCTGCTTTATGCCGGTGACGGTCGGCGGCGGCGTGCGCACGGTCGACGATATCCGCCGCCTGCTGTTGGCCGGCGCGGACAAAGTTTCGATCAACTCGGCGGCGGTATCCCGGCCGGAATTCGTTGCCGAAGCGGCAACCGCTTATGGCTCGCAATGCATCGTCGTCGCGATAGACGCCAAGGCCGACGGCGCCGGCAAGTGGCAGGTCTTTACCCATGGCGGCCGCAACGGCACCGGCATCGATGCGGTGGAATGGGCGAAACGCATGGCTGCCAGCGGCGCTGGCGAAATTCTGTTGACCAGCATGGACCGCGACGGCACCAAGTCCGGCTTTGACCTGGGCCTGACCAAGGCGGTGAGCGACGCCGTGCCGATCCCGGTCATCGCATCCGGCGGCGTCGGCACTCTGGACCATATGGTCGATGGCGTACATGCGGGCGCAAGCGCCCTGCTTGCCGCCTCGATCTTCCATTTCGGCACTTTTACGATCGGCCAGACCAAGGCGCACCTTGCGGCTGCCGGCATTCCGGTGCGCCCCACCCATTTGGAGACCGCGTAATGGCCAAGAACGATCCGCTCGACGGACGAACGCTCGACAACCTGTTTGCCGTGATCGAGAGCCGCCGCGGCGCCGATCCGTCCTCGTCTTACACCGCCAGACTGTTCGAACGCGGCACCGCGAAAATCGCCCAGAAGGTCGGCGAAGAAGCGGTCGAGACCGTGATTGAGGGCATGCGCGGCGACAGGGGCCTGCTGGTGACAGAAAGCGCGGACCTGCTGTATCACCTCTGCGTGCTGTGGGCGGATCAGGGCGTCAGGCCTGACGCTGTCTGGGCCGAACTGGCAGCCCGCGCCAAAAAATAGTAGACCCGGTCCGTCGAAAGGGAATGCGGCTATGGCCTATGACAACCAGAACATTTTCGCCAAAATCCTGCGCGGCGAAATCCCCTGCACCAAGGTGCTGGAAACCGCGCACACCCTGGCGTTCCGGGATATAAACCCTGCCCGGCCCGTACATGTATTGGTGATCCCAAAAGGCCCGTACGTCACCTGGGGCGACTTTGCCGCGCAAGCGTCGCCGGCGGAGCAGTCAGATTTTGTCCGCGCCATCGGTGAAGTCGCCCGCCTGGAAGGGATCGCGGACAGCGGATATCGCCTGTTGCAGAACAATGGCGACCATGGCAACCAGGAAGTGCCGCACATGCATGTCCATGTGGTGGGCGGCGCATCCGCCGGCCCGATGCTGCGACGGATGGAGGGATAAAACCATGACCGCCGGTGCCTGGGCAAATGCAACGCCGGAAGACCGCGCCGCCGTCAAGGCCTGGTTCGACGCCTGGGGCGCACACGTTGCGGCCAAGGAATTCACCCCGGCGCGCGCGTTGTTTGCGTCGGAAGCCATCGGTTTCGGCACCTGGATGGACTATGTCGAGGGGTTGGATGCGCTGGAGTCCCGGCAATGGCGCAGCGTCTGGCCGACCATCGCCGACTTTCACCACCGCACCGACGATGCGCTGCAGGTAACCGTCTCGCCAGACCGGCTGCAGGCGGTCGGGCTGGTGCTATGGACGTCCACCGGGTTTGACAAAGATGGCGTTGAATTCCAGCGGCCCGGCCGGACAACCGGTATTTTTACCCGTGCGGCCATCGGCGAGCCCTGGCTTTGCGTGCATACCCATGTCTAGCTCGCCCGCGGCGTGCCGCAGCAGAGTTTTGGCCCGCCGCAAGTCTAGTTGCTTGACCTTGTGGCCAGCCGCCCCACATCCTGCCTGAATGACCGCAACAGAAAATTTCCCCTATGTCTGATTCTCAAGGCGTCATCCTGCACGGCACCACGATCCTGGCCGTACGCAAAGGCGGCAAAGTCGTCATTGCGGGCGATGGCCAGGTCTCGCTCGGCAATACCGTGCTCAAGGGCACGGCGCGCAAAGTCCGGCGCATCGGCAAGGATGGCCTTGTCATCGCCGGGTTTGCCGGTGCGACCGCCGATGCCTTTACCCTGTTCGAACGCCTGGAAGCCAAGTTGGAGCAGTACCCGCGCCAACTGACCCGCGCCTGCGTCGAACTTGCCAAGGACTGGCGGACCGACCGCTACCTGCGCCGGTTGGAAGCGATGATGGCGGTCGCCGATGCCAGGGTCTCGTTGGTTCTGACCGGCACCGGCGACGTGCTGGAGCCGGACGACGGCCTGATCGGTATTGGTTCCGGCGGCGCTTATGCGCTGTCGGCGGCCCGCGCCCTGCTGCCGCTGGAAGGCCAGGACGCCGAGACCATAGCGCGCCGCAGCCTGCAGATCGCCGGCGAAATCTGCATCTACACCAATGACCAAATTACCGTTGAAAGCCTGGACGCGGCCCCATGACCACACTGAGCACGACTTCCTTCAGTCCGCGCGAAATCGTCTCGGAGCTGGACCGCTACATCGTCGGCCAGGGTGAGGCCAAGCGCGCCGTCGCCATTGCCTTGCGCAACCGGTGGCGCCGGCAAAAGCTGGAAGGCCAGATGCGGGACGAGGTCAGCCCCAAGAATATCCTGATGATCGGCCCAACGGGTTGCGGCAAGACCGAGATTTCGCGCCGTCTGGCCAAGCTCGCCGATGCGCCGTTCATCAAGCTGGAGGCGACCAAATTCACCGAGGTCGGCTATGTCGGCCGCGATGTGGAAAGCATCGTCCGCGACCTGGTCGAAAATGCGATCCACATGACGCGCGAACGCATGCGCGAAGAGGTCAAGGCCCGGGCCGAACTGGCCGCCGAGGAACGCGTGTTGAAAGCGCTGGTCGGTGAGCATGCCAGCAAGGACACCCGCGCCAAGTTCCGCCAGATGCTGCGGGCAGGCGACTTGGCCGACCGGGAAATCGAGCTGGAGGTGCAGGATGCCGGCGGGATGCAGTTGCCGACCATGGACATCCCGGGCATGCCCGGCGCGCAGATGGGCATGATCAACCTGAACGACATGTTCGGCAAAGCCTTCGGCGGGCGCACCAAGACCCAGAAGATGACGGTTGCCGACAGCTATGACGTGCTGGTCGCCGAGGAAAGCGACAAGCTGCTGGACGACGACAAAGTGGTGCGCACCGCTATCGAGGCCGTAGAAAACAACGGCATCGTCTTCCTGGACGAGATCGACAAGATCTGCGCTCGGTCCGAACGGGTAGGCGGCGACGTCAGCCGCGAGGGCGTGCAACGCGATCTGTTGCCGTTGATCGAGGGCACGACGGTCGGCACCAAGCATGGTGCGGTCAAGACCGACCATATCCTGTTCATCGCCTCCGGCGCATTCCACCTGGCCAAGCCATCGGACCTGTTGCCGGAATTGCAGGGCCGACTGCCGATCCGGGTCGAATTGTCGGCGCTTAGCCGCGAGGACATGGTGCGGATCCTGAACGAGCCGGAATCCTCGCTGATCAAGCAGTATATTGCGCTGATGCAGACCGAAGAGGTCCGGCTGGTGTTCCAGGACAGCGCTATCGAGGAAATCGCGACTCTGGCGGCAGAGATCAACGCGACCGTAGAAAACATCGGCGCCCGGCGGCTGCAGACCGTGCTGGAAAAGCTGCTGGAAGACATCAGCTTCGAGGCGTCCGACAAGCCGGGCAGCGAATATGTGGTAGATGCCGCCATGGTGCGCGACAAAGTCGGCGCATTGGCCAAGGACGCCGACCTCTCCCGCTTTATTCTGTAGGACGGCCCTATCCGGTTTATGTTCCGACCTTCAGCGTCTGCGTCAGGCTGCGCAGGCAGGCTATAACGCTCAGCGCCGTGATTTTGCCGGTCTTTGGGTTTTCTTCCGTCGGGATCGTTGCAATATCCAAGGCAAACCGGGCGCTGTCGGCCTCCACTTCGATATGATGGGTGTTGCGATCGACGCCAGGGTCCGCCCAGATTTGCAGTGTCGTCCGATCCGGCCCGATGCCCGCCAGCGACAGCGCGGCGGCGACATTGACATTAGCGGGGAACCCGATCGCGCCCTCGCGCGCCGTGCCTTCGAACACCAGCTTGGCTTCGGTCAGTCCGTCGACCGAGATATTGTTGTTCTCCAGGTGCGGCGCGCCTTTCAGTCCGCCCGGCGGCTTGCGCGTCACCATCTTCACCGAATGAATCACGCCTTCAGCAGCGGCCCGCACTGCGTCCAGCCCCAACAGAGCGCCCGTGGGAACGATGATCCGGGCGCCGGTGGCTTTCGCCTGGTCGACCAGGTCCATCCGCGGCAGCAACGCGCCGACGCTGGTTGGGATAAACAGCTTGCCGGCCGCAATTGTCGGCTCTGCAATCTCTGCGAAGACGGCGGCTGGCGCTGCCTCCAGCACCACGTCGCATTCCGCCAGCGCCGCCAGGCCGACGACCGGAACAGGTTGGCGGAACCCGGCCATGCGCTCTGCCGCTCTGGCCTTGTCCCGGGCCGACACCAGGCCCAAAGACAATCCAGGGATATTGCCGCGGTCCAGTTCGAGGGCAACCTGGCGGCCAATCGTGCCGAAACTGCCGATACCGACACTAAGGGTCATACTGCGGCTCCTAATCCTGAGCGTCGAGGAAGTTGGTCAGGCAGGCGTTGTACGCGGCCGGCTGCTCCAGATAGGCGGCATGCGCCGCCTGTCCGATCACCTCGCGCCGGGCCCCGGAAATCGCGGCAGTGAGGGCAGCGGTTTCGGCCTCGGGGGCGATCCGGTCCTCGGCGCCGGCAATCACGAGAGTCGGCAATCGCAACGCCTTCAACACCTTGGCATTGTTGCAAACGGACAGCAAATGCACCGCGGCGGCATAGCCGGATGCCCGTATCTCGCCAGCAATGCTGGCCACTGCAGCCTTGGCGGCAACCGGCGCATCAGGCGAACACATCGACTTGGCGCGGGTTGCGCCGAACTCGTCCGGCGACATCGACGCGTGCTCCAGAAGCCGTTGCTCATAGCCGGACCGGCTGGCGAACGTGACGCGGGTCGACGACATGACCAGCCGACGCACGCGCCCCTTGTGGTTCGCGACGACATGCGGCGCGATGGCGCCGCCCATCGAATGGCCCAGCAGGTCGAACGCGCCATCGACCCCGATCCCGTCCAGCATGGCGACCAGCACATCGGCGTATTGCGCCGGCGTCGGTATTTTCGAGGGATAGTCGTCGGAGCCGCCATAGCCTGGACAATCCCACGCAATCACCCGGCGCCTGTCGCTCAGCGCCTGCAATTGCTGGGTCCACGACCGTGCGCCGCCGCCCAGCCCATGCATGCACACCAGAACCGGACCTTCGCCGGCCTCCAGGTAGGCGATACGGCCGGCCTCGGTCTGCACATGTTTGATCTCTGCCTCAGCCATGTTTCATTCTCGCTTTTGTTGCCGGCGTATCCGGGTTTCGCGCCACCATATGTATAGGCCGCTTGCTGCCACAATGCTCGCGCCAAGCAATTTGGTCTCTGAAGGTACATCACCCCAAACCGCATAGCCGATCAAGCCCGCCCATACCAGCGACAGATACCGATACGGCGCAACCGCGGCGCCGCTGGCCATCTGGAATGCCAGAACGATCAGCCACATCGCCACCGCGATCATGACGGCCGTGATGGCCAAAAGGCCCCATTCGGCCAGGGTCGGCCAGGTCAGCCCCCAGAATGGCAGCGTCACCGCGCCGGCGGCGGAACTGGCGGCCATCGCCCAAAATAGCGTGGTCGTCGGCGGGTCGATGCCGCCCAACTGACGGCTGGCGATATCCCGCAATGCGCCGGTCAATGCCGCGCCGAGGGGGATCAGGATAACCCAGGTCAGCGGCGCTTGTCCGGGCTCGGTAATCAGTAGCACGCCGCAGAAGCCGACGACGACCGCGCCCCACCGGTGCCAGCCGACCGGCTCTTTCAGGAACACGGCTGATATCGCCGTAATCAGCAACGGGCTGACGAAAATCACGGCCAGGGCTTCCGCCAGCGGCATGTGTGCGAACGACAGCACCACCAGCATGCTGCACGAGCCGGCCATGACCGAACGGTAGGCGGTAAACAGCGGTTTCTGCGACACCAGCCGCGATAACTTCTGGCCCACCAGCAAATGAAAGACGGCAGCAACCGGAACGGCGATCAGGCCGCGCCAAAACATCAGCACGCCCGCATGATGGCTTTCGACCAACCATTTAGTCATACCGTCCTGTGCGGTGAGCACCAAGGTAGACAGCACGATGCACAGGATGCCGCGCGGAATATCTTGCTTCATGCAGTGGGGCTATCGGGTTGCGGACAGTCAGGAAACCTTGCCAAGGTACGAACCGGTTCGAGTGGCGGCAAGCCTGTTGATTTTCGACGGCCGCCGCCACACCTGAATCGCTTTAGCCGAGGAGTTTCCATGCCGACCCCACAAGAGCCCCCGCAACTGCTCCAGACCGTCCCCGACGGTGTCGGGGGGCGGGTGCCCACCTGGGTGCGCACCGCCCGGTTTGCCTCCTTGGCCTGTCTGGAGCCGGAAACCGGAACTCCCTTGGTCAGCCGCATCGGGCTAGCGACCGATGTAACGGGTGCGCCGCTGTTTCTGACATCCGCCCTGACCGCCCACACAGGCGCCCTGACCGCCGACCCCCGTTGCTCGATCCTGATCGGCGAACCCGGCAAGGGCGATCCGCTGGCGCACGCGCGCGTCAGCATCATCGGCAAGGCCGAAAGGGTCGCCGACGGACCCGAACGTATGCAGGCGCGCTTCCGCTATCTGGCGCGCCATCCCAAAGCCGAGCTTTATGCGGATTTCGGCGACTTTTCATTTTGGCGGGTGCGCCCGGAGCGCGCCAGCTTCAACGGAGGCTTCGGCAAAGCCTACCAGATGCTGACCGATGATCTGGTCCTGTCCCAATCGTCCGTATCCGATGGGCTGGCGGCGGCGCAGGCGGACATCGTCGGCCACATGAACGACGATCATGCGGAGGCAGTGAGCTTGTACGCCACGGTGTTGTGCGGCGCGCCCGCCGGCAACTGGCGATTGAGCGGAATTGACGTGGAAGGGTTGGACCTTTCGCTGGGCGATGAAAGCCGGCGACTGTGGTTCGCCGAACCGATAGCCAACCTGGATGGTGTCCGCCTGTTGTTGGTGGCTTTGGCGCGCAAGGCCCGCGAGGCCCGAGCCGGCTGATGCATTCGCCGGTTGTTGACTTTTGCCCCGCTCCCGGCTTGCTTGCTGGCAGCATCCCTGACCGCAGTATCGCATTGGAGAAATCGCATGTTCAAAGCCTTGGTCCTTGAGCAAAATGAGGACAAGACCGTCCGCCATTCGATCCAGTCGCTTGACGAAAGCGCGCTGCCGGAGGGCGACGTGCGGGTTGCGGTTGCCTATTCGACAATCAATTACAAAGACGGTCTGGCGATCACCGGATCGGCGCCGGTCGTCCGCAAATTCCCTATGGTGCCCGGCATCGATCTGGCCGGGTCCGTCATTGAGTCTGCCGATCCGCAGTTCAAAGCCGGCGACACTGTTGTATTGAACGGTTGGGGCGTCGGCGAAGGCCATTGGGGCGGGTTGGCGCAACAGGCGCGCCTGAAAGGCGATTGGCTGATTAAACTGCCCGCCGCGTTTTCACCCCGCCAGGCGATGGCAATCGGCACTGCCGGCTATACCGCCATGCTGTGCGTCCAAGCACTGGAGCGCGCAGGCCTGACCCCGGACCGTGGCGATATCCTGGTCACCGGTGCGGCATGTGGCGTTGGTAGTGTTGACATAGCGCTGCTGGCGAAGCGCGGCTGTCGCGTCATCGCATCGACCGGGCGCGCTAGCGAGGCAGACTATCTGAAAGGACTGGGCGCCGCAGAGATTATCGACCGCAACGAATTGTCAGAAAAAGGCCGGCCTTTGGGCAAAGAGCGCTGGGCCGGGGCCGTCGATGCCGTGGGCAGCCACACGCTGGCCAACGTGCTGGCGCAGACGCGCTATGGTGGTGCGGTTGCCGCCTGCGGTCTGGCGCAGGGCGGCGACCTGCCTGCCTCTGTCTACCCGTTAATTCTGCGCGGCGTTTCCCTGCTCGGCGTCGACTCGGTGATGGCGCCCCGCCAG
>JAYPXD010000173.1:0-8110 GCA_038135395.1 Alphaproteobacteria bacterium
GTTGGTGCCCGGGACCGCATAAAAGGAAAGGCGCTGTCCGTATTGGGCAGCGCCTTTGCCGTCTGTGGTGGACGGTTGGGCCTCACCACACAAGCAATTGATTGCTCGTTTAGGTGCTCTCTCCGGACTTCGCTCCGTCCGTCGTGTGTATAAATATGCAATAAGCATGCCACTGTCGCAATTGGACCATAGGCCATAGGATTTCAGTAGAATTTGGCCTTGATTGTTGGCGAATGCCTAGTCGAAAAAATTGACAATCTGCATAAACGTGTAAGCTGTGGTTTACAGGGATAATGCTTCAATCGTTAGGAAGCTGGACCGGTCCAGGTTGTGTTTTGGTCCAGTGGATAGACTGGTCGGGGCAGCCGGGCGAATGGAAAACGGGACAACATGGGGTTGGTCAACCCAAGCGCATCGACCTCGATGATCTGCGAGTTATCGAAGAAAATATCGAACCCCGCCCGGAAATGGCCACGGCTTTTCAGTACGACGGTTCGGAAGGCGGGGATCGCGAGCCCGAATGCCTCGAAAAACGCTGGGTCTGCGGCCTGAATGCGGCGGGAGACAACCACTATCGTGATGCCGTTCAAGCGGACGCACGCGCTTGGGCCCAGGTCGATGGTGCGCCCCGCGACGATGCCCCTACGGCCAACGATCTGGCCGTCCGATAGTCCGAGAATTTCAACTTTGGCGGGAACAACCCGTCCGTGCCCGTCGGCGTTGTTGCGATTGAAGGTCACCTCGATCGATGCGCCTACCCCTGCGTTATGGCATTGGCTGGCGACGAGAGGATCGACAAACAGGCCGAGCAGCGCGCCCTGTACGTCGGCGGCAATCAGGCTTTCCAGGACATCCGTAGTATTGCCGCGGCCGCCGCCGCCGGGGTTATCAGCAACGTCAGCGATGCATAGGGCAGGCAGTGCTGAATCTTCGCCGCGGGTTTTTGCCTGGGCAATCGCTTCGCCGAGCGAGGTGAGGATGACGTTGAACCGTTCGCGCTCGGACCAGGATTGCTGCGCCAGCGTGTTGGCAAGAGCCCTGGCGTCCGTTTCGGCGCCCGGTTCGCCGTAGGTAAGGATGGCCAGGCCGTTCTCTGGCGTGTCGCCCCAGGCAAAGCCGCCAACGACCGATACGACGCGCACGCCGGCTGGCTTCTCCGCCTGGCCACGGTTGATCAGGTCGGCATAGGGGCCGGCGGCGGTGAGCAGGCGCACGCTGGGCGCAACGATAGGCATGCGGATAAAGGTCTTGGAGAGCTTGCCGCCCGCCAGCAGCCAGCGGATGAGTTGTGCGGCCTCTGCTGCCCGCTCAGCCTGGTCGACGTGCGGGTTGGTGCGATAGCTGATGATGGCCTCAACGGAATCCACCATCCGGTCCGAGATATTGGCATGCAGGTCGACCGTGGCGACAATAGGCACGTTCGGTCCGACGACCTCTCGCGCCATGGCATAATAGGCGCCGTCGGGGTCGGTCGAATCGGTGGCGGTCATCGCGCCGTGATTGCAAAGATAGATCGCATCCAGCGGGCCTGCTTCGACCAGCATCCGGCGCATTTTTTCCAGAGTTTCGGCGACAAAGCCCGCCTCAGCCGGGCCGCCCGGCTCGACATTGGTGACGACGATGGGCACCGGTTGCCAATCCCCGGCGGCATTCATGTCACGAATGAATCCGTTGATCTCCGCGGGCAGGCGCGGCGCGTTCTTGCTGGCCTCGGTCAGGATATCCTGGCCGACGTAGTAGCAGGATTTGCGGAAGTCATCGCCTGTGGTGACGGGCGCAAACTGATTTGCCTCCAGCATGAATCCGAGCAGGGCGATGCGGGGACTTGACATGGGCGGCCTCTCAGGATGGTTTCAGCGGCGCGCTGTCGTTGCGCGCCTATTGGGATTTCGGTTTGCGGTAGCATAACCCTCTCGTCTGCATTTCAAAGGTGGTTTGCCATGTATGATCTTCTCGCCGGCATGCGCATTGTCGAGGGCTCGGCCTTTGTCGCCGCTCCGATGGGAGGCATGACACTCTCGCAGTTGGGCGCCGATGTGATTCGCTTCGACGACATCGGCGGCGCGCTGGACGGCAAGCGCTGGCCGATCACCCGGGACGGCGAAAGCCTGTATTGGGCCAGCCTGAACAAGGGCAAGCGCTCTTTGGCAGTGGATGTGCGCAAGCCGGAGGGGCGGGATATTCTGGAACGCCTGATCACCGCGCCGGGCGACGACGCCGGTCTGTTCATCACCAACCTGCCGGTGCGCGGCTGGAACGCTTATGAGAACCTGGTGAAGTTGCGCCAGGATCTGATCATGGTCAGCCTGACCGGCACGCGCGACGGCCAGGCGCAGGTGGACTATACCGTCAACGCCGCCATGGGCTTTCCGATGGTGACAGGCCCGGAAGGACATGAGGGACCGGTCAACAATGTGCTGCCGGCCTGGGATATCGCCGCCGCGCTGTCGATCTCGACCGGCCTGCTGGCGGCGGAGCGGCGGCGGTTACGGACCGGCGCCGGCAGTTGGCTGCGGCTTTCGCTGTTCGACGTGGCGTTGGCGGCAACGGCGGCGCTCGGCTATGTGGCGGAGTCGGCGGTGACTGGCGACGTGCGCGAGCGCTATGGCAACCATATCTTCGGCACATTCGGGCGCGAGTTCCGATGCGCCGATGGGCGGTATGTCATGGTGTGCATGTTCACCGGCCGGCACGTCACCGCGCTTGGCGAGTTGATCGGCGCGGATAAGGTGGCGGCGATCGAGGCGGCGGAGGGCGTCAATCTGATGGACGAGGCCGACCGCTATAAAGCCCGCCATGCGCTCAGCGCCGCCCTGGAAGGATGGGTCGGCAGCCGACCGTTTGCAGAAGTTGCCGAAGGTTTGGACAAGAGCGGCTCGCTGTGGGGTCCGTACAAAAGCTTTGCCGACATGACCGCGGACGCTGCAACCCACCCGATGTTCTCAACGGTCGATCAACCCGGCATCGGCGCTTTCCCCATGCCCGGATCGCCGTTCGATGTCGAAGCGCTGAAGCGCATGGAGCCCAGGCCGGCGCCGCGCCTTGGCCAGCACACGGACGAAATTCTCTCCGGTGTGTTGGGCATGGCCGATGGCGAAATCGCCAAGTTGCATGATGCAAAAGTGGTAGCCGGCCCGCAATAATCGGAGCAGCCAGGGCATTGCGGCCTTCCTGGAGAAGCGCAGGCCAAACTATTGCTCGCGGCGCTTGCCCGCATTGAGAAAGCCCTGAGGCACCGCGGCAAGGCGAGCCGGGTCTGAGACGCCAGGCGATGATGGGCACGGCTCAAATGGGCCTTGCTGCCCGTTTGTCGTCACGGTTCACGCTATTGTTAACAATCCAGAATCTCTGCGTTTCCGGGAATTATGGAAGCGCAACCCTACCATGCCGAACGATTTGGAGAGAGATATGTCCGGTATAAAAGAACGGTTTGCAGCGATCACTATAGCGTTGTCGTCCATTCTTGGGTTTGTTGGAACTGTAGATGCCAAAGTCATCGGCGCTTTCGATTTTAACCGCGGCTTCATTACGTCGAACCTGGTCTCCGGATCGGCCACCTCACAGTTCAGGACCGCAATACTGGACGCAGGTCACACTATTTCCGGCTCGGCCTTGTTGACGCCTGGCTACCTGGCCTCTGTCGATGTGTTCATAACAGGAGCATTGCAAGGCTTTGGCGGCGCATCGTCCCCTGGTGCGGTCCAGGCGGGTGAACTTTCTGCGCTGCAATCCTGGCTGAATGGCGGCGGTACTTTCATTATCACCGGCGAGCATTCGGGCTTTAAAGACACCTACAACACCTGGCTCAACCCTTTTGGGATCGAACTGGACGGGGTTGCTGCGAATTACAATGTGCCGGCCCCGCTCAAGAATGAGCCGACCGATCCGTACCTGCTGAACGGTATAGCGGGAATGAACTTCCCGATCGATAACCGGGGCTTCTACGATGTGATTCCGACTGGAACCGATGTCCTGGCCATGGGCGCGGGCGCGGATGACAACTTCATCATTCGCAAAGCCGTCGGAAGCGGGTTCATCCTGGCGATTGCTGACACGTACTTTCTGACCGACAACATCTTCAACCCGACCGGCGTGCAACTGGTCCTGAATGCGGTTGACGCCGCGGGTGCTCAAGGGGTCCCTGTTCCCTCTGTGGCGATGCTGGCATTTGGCGGTGTTGTCGGCGTGTGGATGTTGAGCGCCCGGTCAGGGCGGCGGCGCGGTTGACGGCGAGGAAAACGCCGGTGTGGCGGGTATAAGCCGGTTCCGCCACTCGGAGCATCAGGACAATCAGGAACGCGCACATGCTGTAGTCGGCTCGCGTGGGTCAGATGTCCAACTTGTCGAGCAGGTCGTCCTGGCTTTCCTGGTTCACCATGACTTGCGGTCAGGTGCTTGCGGCGGAGGCAATGCGTCCGCTGGCGGGGCGGGCGCTGGCTTGCTAGCTTCTAGGCCAACCAAGCTTGTCCCCTTTCGCGAGAGACCTTTGCCATGCCGCCGGCCCTTGAAGTCGACTTGATCAGCGATACCGGCACCCGCCCCACCGCCGCCATGCGCCAGGCCATGGCCAATGCCGAGGTCGGCGATGAACAGGCGGGGGAGGACCCGACCGTCAACCGCCTGTTGGAGATGGCGTGCGAACTGACCGGGCACGAGGCCGCGGTCTACCTGCCGTCCGGCACCATGTGCAACGCCATTGCCTATCGGTTGTATTGCCGGCAGGGCGACGGGGTGATCCTGGACGAACTGGCCCACCCGATCCATGCGGAGGCCGGCGGGCCGGCGGCGCTTTCAGGCGCGATGCTGATTACGGTCAAGGGCGAGCGGGGGATTTTTACCGGCGAACAGGTGCATGGCGCCATCCGACCCTATAAGCACAACCGCGTGGTGGCCAAGGTCGTGTCGGTTGAGCAGACGTCGAACTTCGGCGGCGGTGCGGTCTGGCCTCTGGCAACGATGCAGGGCGTTGCGGCGGCGGCGCGCGAGCGGGGGCTCGCCATGCATATGGATGGGGCGCGGCTGCTGAACGCGGCGGCGGCCAGCGGCGTCGCGGCAAAGGAATTCGCCCGGCTATGCGACACCACCTGGATCGACCTGTCCAAGGGCCTCGGCTGCCCGGTGGGCGCGGTGCTGGTGGGGTCGAAGGACGCGATCCATGAGGCCTGGCATTGGAAGCACCAGTTCGGTGGCTCCATGCGCCAGGCGGGCATTATTGCGGCGGCAGGAGTTTACGCGCTGGAGCATCACGTAGACCGTCTGGCCGACGACCATGAGAACGCCCGCCGCCTTGCCCGTGGCCTTGCCCAGATTGAGGGCATCAAGCTGGACCCGCCGGACATTGCCACCAACATGGTGTTCTTCGACTGCGCCGGCCTTGGGATTACCAATGTCGAGATGAACAAGCGATTGCTGGAGCATGGCGTCCGCATCGGCGCTGGCTATGGTCCCCGCGGCCTGATGCGGGCTGTCACCCATCTGGATGTCGACGCAGCCGGCATCGATAAGGCGTTGGCGGCAGTCAAGGCGGTGGCGCGGGAGGTGCGCACTTGACTCTCGTGAAGCTGAGCCTGGAGGACTGGGTCGCGCTGGACGCCCACGGCCAGAACTTCTTTGCCATCGACCGGGGCCTTCAGGACGGCCTGAAGCAGTACATGGATGGTCAGTCGCTATTGGCCCTCTGGCCGCATCTGGAGGAGTTGGGCGAGATCGCCGGCAATGAGTTGGATGCGCTGGCCGATCAGGCGGAAAAGCATCCGCCGGTGCTGCACCATCGCGACCGCTTTGGCCGCGACGCGCAATGGATCGAACAACACCCGGCCTATCGTGAGATGGAGCGCATCGCCTACGCCCGCTTTGGCATTCACCGGGCGAGCCATGCACCGGGCCAGTTCGGGCGCGACCGGCCCTGGACACCCCTCGCCAAGTACGCGCTGCAATACCTCTTCGTCCAAGGCGAGTTCGGGCTGATGTGCCCGGTCAGCATGACGGACAGCGGTTGGGCGCTGATCGACGCCTTCGCTAGCGACGAGATCCGCGAGAAGCTCCGCCCCCATGTGCTGGCGGACAATGTGGATGACCTGTGGCGCTGCGCCCATCTGATGACGGAGAAGGGGGCGGGCTCCGACGTCGGCAACCTGGAAACGCGGGCGGAGCAGGGGGCGGACGGAGCCTGGCGTATTCACGGCGACAAGTGGTTCTGCTCCAATCCCGATGCCGAGGTGATTCTGCTGCTGGCGCGGCCGGAGGGTGCGGCGGCCGGCACGCGTGGGCTCAGCATGTTTTACGTGCCGAAATGGCGGGCGGATGGCTCGCGCAACGCCTATAAAATTCAACGGCTGAAGGAAAAACTCGGCACCCGCGGCATGCCCAGCGGCGAGATCGTATTCCAGGGCGCAGAGGCGCACCTGATCGGCGAGCAGGGGGCCGGCATCAAACAGATCATGCGCACGGTCAACTTCTCCAGGCTCAGCCATGGGGTGCGGGCTGCGGCCATGATGCGCCGCTGCTGGAACGAAGCGAAGGCCGCCGCCAACAGTCGGGTCGCCTTTGGCAAGGCCACCGCGGATATGCCGCTGATGCGCCGACAGCTGATGAAAATCCTGGTGCCGACCGAACAGGCCCTGAGCGCGTTCCTGTTCAGCGGCTGGCTGATGGAGCAGGAGACGCAGGGCGATGTTCGTGCGAAGCGGGCGCTGCGCATCGTAACGCCGATCTTCAAGTTCCGCGCCTGCCGCGACAACCTTCCGGTCGCCACCGGCGCAATGGAGGTGCGCGGCGGCAACGGCTATATCGAAGACTGGGTCAACCCCCGCCTGATCCGCGACGCCCATGTCGGGTTGCTTTGGGAAGGGACGAGCAACATCAACGCCCTCGACGTTGTTACAAGGGCCATACCGAAAGAACAGGCGCATGTGGCGCTGGGGGATATTCTGGCCGAGAAAATCGCAGCGGCCGACGGGTTGCCGGAGGCATTCGGCAGCCAGTTGCAGGCCCAGGTGCGCCGGGCCGTGTCGTTCGCCGGAGAGGTGGCCGCCAAAGGTGATGCCACCGAGCGCCATGCACGACTGGCCGCCGGCGCGCTCTACCACGCGATGACGGCGGCCTTGCTCGCCGTTGAGGGAGCCACTGCCGGCGCCGAACCGGGCGGCGACGCCCGCCGCCTGCTCCTGGCCCGCATGGTGCTGGAGCACAGACTGTCGCCGCAAGACCCGCTCGCCATCACCGATACCGCGTTCGACGAAGCGGCGGAGGCGTTGCTTCTGTCCGATGCCCCCGCGCCGCTTACCGCGGTCGCCAAAATATTGGCTCTGTAGAGGAGTTCGCTCAGATGACCGATGCCGACCGTATCGCCGCCCTTGAGGCCCGTCTGCGCTTGCTGGAGGACAAGGAAGCAATCCGCCACCTGCGTGACAGCTACCATGCCTGCATCAACGATGGTCGTTATGCCGAAATCGTCGACCTGTTCACCGACGACGCCTTTGTCCGGCTCGGCTATCTGGCGGAATATCGTGGGCGCGATGCCATCAACGCCGGCTTTTGCGGCATGGGCGAACGCGAGCGGTTCTTTATCAAGCAGTACATCCACAGCCACCGCATCTTCGTCGATGGCGATACCGGCACGGGCCATTCCTACCTGCAGGCCACTTATGGCCGGTTTGGTACGTCGTACTGGGTCGTCGGGCGTTATGACGACAAATACCGCCGCACGCCGGACGGCTGGAGGTTTGCTGAAATGACCATCGAGTTCGACTACACCGTTCCGACCGGTGTCGGTTGGAGCGGCGATGCGCTGCACTACCTCGACCCGCAAAACCTGCCTGTCGGCATCCGTAGGTCCTAGCCTCGGACAGTTTAGGGGGCTACATTTGCTGCTGCCCTTTGTTGGAGAATCTCGCCATGACCCGCATCTACGAACCGTTCAGCGGCCCGACCCAGCCGGACTTGCGCACCAAGGCCTATTTCCGCACCACGCTGACCGCACCGGCGGAGCCTTTGATCGAGTTGCCCCGCACGGTGACGGAAACCAGCGGCCCGGTGTTTGGCGAGCAGGACCTGTGTGGCGTCGGCGTGGATATCTCCAATAACAATACCGTGCTGGGTTCGCTGATGG
>JAYPXD010000174.1:0-384 GCA_038135395.1 Alphaproteobacteria bacterium
TTGCGGCGATGACGAACACTCCGGCGGCGGCGACGATGATCATAGCGGCGACCAGTGCGATCCGTCGGGGGATCCTCCGGGCGATCCGGAGCCGCACCCTGATGTTGACTGCAAATCGGTGCAGTTTGTCCTCGAAGGCCCTATCGACAGCCTCGTGACGATTACCGAAGTGACCAACCCGGATACCGGCAAGGTCGAATTGGTCATCTCGATTGCTGCGCAGGAGGTGGACGGAGTCCAGGCGGACCTGCGGGGCGTTTTCTTCGATATTGGCGACGAATCCCTGCTGTCGAACCTGGTGGTGACCGGCGCGGACGTCACCGACCACCAGTTCGCGGCGAATAGTGTCGACGGCCTGGGGAACGGGGCGAACGTCAAGGGTGA
>JAYPXD010000174.1:394-8044 GCA_038135395.1 Alphaproteobacteria bacterium
GCATTGCGCTGCGCTACACCAGTGTGGATTTTGGCGACGGTAGCGAGTCCGGCGCCTATTGCGACGACGATTCCGACAAGGGCGACAAGGACGGTTCCGACAAGGACGGCAGCGGCGCCTATTGCGAGGACGACTCCGACAAAGACGGTAAGGACGGCAAAGGCAGCAAGGGCGACAAGGACGGTTCCGACAAGGACGGCAAGGGCGCTTACTGCGACAACGACGGCAAGGATGGGTCTGATAAGGGCGACAAGGACGGCTCCGACAAGGACGACTCCGGCAAAGGCGGCGATTCTGACCACGGCGATAGCGGTAGCGACTGCAACGACGGGTCGAGTGGTGGCGATTCCAGCGGCCGCGATGGTTCCGTCAAGGTTGGCGGCCTGATCCCGACGGTTTGCTGTACCTGCGACGACGATACAGCACCCCTTTCCGGCCGCTATTTCTGCGACACCAACAACGATAATCTCGACAATGGCGAAGCGGAGCCCAGCGTCGCCGGTAAGGTGGTCTTCCTGCTGGACGGCGCCGGCAATATTGTCGACCAGACCGAGACCGACGCAGAGGGCAACTACAGTTTCACCGGCTTGGCGGCCGGCACCTACCGCGTTGCGTTCCAGACCGAGTCCGACAAGAGCTTGGTTGCGGAAGGCGCGCTCGATGCCAACAACGAAAGCATCGACCCAACGGCCTCTGACGTCGATCCGACCCAGGCCCCGGAGACGATTTCCGGCGTCGAGACCGTTTCGACCGGTGACATAGTGGTCGGTGCGGGTGATGACGTAACGGACGTCGATGTCGGTGTGGTTGCGCCGCCGCCGCCGGCAAGCTCAATCGCCGGCACGTACTTCTGCGATGCGGACGGCGACGACCTGGATAACGACGGCGTCGACGTGGCCGGCAAGCAGGTGTTCCTGCTGGACGGCGACGGCAACGTGGTCGGCCAGACCGAGACGGACGCGGACGGCAACTACAGCTTCACCGGCCTTTCGGCAGGCGACTATAGCGTGGCGTTCGAGACCGATGCGGACAAGGCGTTGGTGGCGCAGGGCGCGCTGGACGGCAACAACGAGAGCACCAACCCGGATGCTTCCGACGTCGATCCGAGCCAGACGCCGGCGACGATCTCGGGCTTCGAGACGGTCTCGACCGGGGTGATGAGCCTGGGCGTCGGCGAGGACAAGTCGGACGTCGATGTCGGCATCGTGCCAGTTGGCTCGATTGCGGGCACGTACTTCCTGGATACGGATGACGACGATCTCGATAATGGCGAGGCTGAACCTGGGATCGTCGGCAATCGGGTGTTCCTGCTGGATGGCGACGGCAATCTGGTCGACCAGACCATTACCGACGCGAGCGGCGACTATTTGTTCACCGGATTGCACGCTGGCGACTATAGCGTCGAGTTCGAACTGGAGCCGGGCAAGCTGTTCGTGGCGCAAGGTGCGCTGGACGGTAATAACGAAAGTCTCGATCCCACCGCTTCGGATGTGAATCCGGTGCAGGGCCTGACGATCGTGGACGGCGCGGCGACGCTGACGACGGGCGTGATGAGCCTGGGTATTGGCGAGAACAAGACCGATGTAGACGTCGGCGTTGACGACAACGGGCCAGGCGGTTCCGCCGGCGACGCTGGGTTGGGCGATTTCGTCTTCCTCGATACCAACGGCAATGGCATCCAGGACGTCGGCGTGAACGGCATCCAGGGCGTGACCGTGCTGCTGCTGGACGATACCCAAACGGAAATCGGCAACACGACCACGGATGAGAACGGATATTATGAGTTCACCAGCCTGAACGCCGGTGACTACTACGTTCAGTTCCTCAAGCCGGAGACCGCGCCGGGTTCCAACGTCGGGCTGGACTTCTCGCCGCAGGATCAGGGCGTTGGACCGACGGCGGACGAAGTTGACTCCGATGCCGATCCGCTGACGGGTGTGAGCCACCTGGTGACACTGTCATCCGGCGAGTTCGACAGCACCATCGACGCAGGCCTGGAATATTGCCTGGAAGCGCCGGACGATGGTTCGCGGTTGAACATACCGGCCGATCATTTGTTCGAGCCGCATTTCTTCTTCAAGTCGGATGTCACCGGCCACACGACCTACAACGCCACGACGGATTTGTTGTCGTTCAACCTGACCACGCCGCTGGTGCTTTATGATGGCGGCTTGACACCGCTCGGCGGCAACAATTCCATCCGTATCGGGGCGGAAGTCGATCAGAACGGCATCTTCCAAGGCGGGGCGGGCAATGTGGCCAATTCAGGCTTCGACTTCGTCTACTGGAAGGATACGAATGGCGACGACATCGTCAACAACGGCGAGCAGGTGGTGCTGACCGCCAATATCCTTGCCCTGGGGTCGGACCTGAGCGGCGCCGACAACGGATGGTTCGACGCCCTGTTGGAAGTGACCGGCGGTACGGCGGCGGCCGACTACTCGCCGCTGGTCGCGATCAGCTGGATCGCAGAGGGGATGCCCAATGTCTACGATTATAGCGCAAATTTCATGGGTACTGCGAAGGGCGAGCTGTATTCAACTGACATAGTTTGCATATGTTCGTAAGTCGCAGTATACTATGAGAGGTGGCGCGGCTCCGGAGTATTTGTCCGAATGTCGAATGGGGCGCGCCACCCAAATGTGTCATTGTTTGCGTTAGAAACTGACCTCAAAGGAGAGACACCATGAAGTCGATTGTTATGGGCGCGCTCGCGCTCGCCACGTCTGCGCTTGTTGCTACGGCCTTTGTTGCGCCCGCATCGGCGGCGCCGTTGCCAGAGGCAGCGCTACAGTTGGCGAGCCCGGATATTACTGTCGATGGTGTGTCGATCGATTTTACATCGAATAGGCTGAATATCACCGGCACCACGCTCTTCCTTGACAATACAGAGTTTTTGTTCGGCACCTTCACCCTGCAAGTGTTGGGGCTACAGTCGGACCTGAGCTTTACCAGTGGTTCGTTTTCCGCGGACGATACTCAGCTTTTTGACGGCGACCAGAGTCTGGCGAGCGCCAGCTTGGTGGCAGTTGGCAACGATAACGGCCAAATTCAGTTCCTGTTCGATGGATTGACTGGCCCCGCGGCACCGCTGTATCAGGCGTCGTCGAACTATGCCCTGATCCTGGTGAACGGCTTGGCCGGTATTCCGAGCTTTGCCAGCGATTTCAGCGATGCGTCCGGCAATAACGCCGATATCGCTGCGGTCGAGACTGCGGTTCCGGTGCCCGGCATGCTCGCCTTGACGCTGGGTGGCATCGCCGCTGCAAGGTTCATGACCCGCCGGGGCTAGTTTCCGCGATTAGCAGGGTCAGTTTCTCCGGTCTCTGGGCAAAACTACCAGAGACCGGCATTTGGCCGCTGCCCCGCTAACATCGGCATTCGCGAAAGCCTTTGAATGCAGCATCGGCTATCCGGCTGCATTTAATGTCCCGACTACGTCTAATGTCCCGACTGCGTCTAAAGTCGTATGCGGTCTGCCGCAGCTTCACGCATTTTTTTGTAGGGTTTTTCCTGCAACTTCCTTACATCCGTACCGACGCTGGTGTGCGTCAGTAACGCTGGCGTTAGCTCGAAGGTAGTACACACGGTATTACAAGGGGATGGCACCATGAAATCGGTATGCATCGGGGCCTTGGCAATAGCAGCGGCATCATTCTCGTCCCCGCTTTCCGCGACATCCCTGCCACAGGCGGCGCTGCAATTGGCCAGCCCGGATATCTCTGTCACGGGCGTTTCCATAGATTTTGCCGGCGGCGTTCTGGATATCACCGGCACCGCCCTGTTCCTCGATAACACCGACCAGTTGTTCGGCGGTTTCCACGTGGTCGTGAATGGGCTTCAACCGAACCTGACCTTTGCCTCTGGATCGTTGGAGGCGTTGGATACCGTTCCCGGCGATGGCGACCAGAGCCTTTTCAGCGCCAATCTGGTTGCGATCGGCACCGATAACGGTCAGGTGCAATTGTTGTTCGATGACCTGACCGGCGGGGCCGCCTGGCAATATCTGTCAACATCGCCCTACGCCCTTGTTCTGGTGAATGGCTTCATTGGAGTTCCGGACTTTTCCGTGAATTTCGCCGACACGGACGGCAACAACGCTGATATTGCAGCGGTGGACACCCCCGAGCCCGACCCGGCCCTGCTGCTGACCACGGTCTGCGCAACCGTAGTGTTTGGGTGCATTGCGCGCCGCCGCAGGGGCTGAACCTCAAACCGCCGCACCGTGCTGCGCCCGATCCTATCGGATCGGGATCTGCTCCAGCGCGATAGCGCCGCCCGCCTCACGCCGCGTCTTCCAGCACCATGGCGGCGCATTTCTCGCCGACCATGATGCACGGGATGTTGGTATTCCCCGACGGGATGGTCGGCATGACGGAGGCGTCCGCGAGGCGCAGCCCCTGGATGCCGCGCACCCGTAACCGGTCGTCCACCACGGCCATGGGGTCCTGGCCCATGCGGCAGGTGCCGACCATGTGGTGAGTGATCTGGCCCTCGCGACGCAGGAAGTCCAAAATTTCGTCGTCGGTTTGTACATTCGGACCGGGCGTCAGTTCCTCGGCGATGGCTTCCACGATGGGCGACTGCGCCACGATCTCCCGCGCCTTGCGCACGGTGGCGATGGAGGTGAGGCGGTCATTGACCGTATCCAGAAAGCGGAAATTGATCCGCGGCGGGGCGGCAGGATTGGCGGACCGGATGTGCATGGTGCCCGTGCTCTCGGTCCGCTGGACGTGGCTATAGCAGAAAAAGCCGTGCACCGGCGACATGCGCCGGCCCCGGCCTTCGCGCAGTTCGATGATGTAGGGCGCGACCACCATCATAATGTCCGGGTTTTCCAGGTCCTGGCGGGACCGGGCAAACACGCGCATCGTGCCGATGCCCTGGCTGATGAAGCCTTTGCGGAACAGCAGGTAGTTCATCACCTCCTTGGCCAGGCCCAGGCCCTGGCCGCGGTTGGCGATGGAGATGCCCTCGCGATTGAAACGCCATTTCATGACAGCGGCGAAGTGGTCGCGCAGGTTCTCGCCGACGCCGCGCAATTCGTGGGCGCACGGAATACCATGCTTGGAGAGGATATCGGGATTGCCGATGCCGGATAGCTCCAGCAATTTCGGCGTGTTGGCCGCGCCACAGGAGACCACGACCTCCCGGCCAGCCCGCGATTCCTCCAACTGGCCGTTGCGGCGATAGCGGACGCCGACGCAGCGCTTGCCCTCCAGGATCAGGCTTTCCGCCTCAGCGCCGGAGATGATGGTGACGTTTGCCCGTTTGCGGGCGGGCGCCAGGTACTGAGTCGCCGTGCTTTGCCGTTCGCCCTTGTAGACGGTCTGCTGGGCCATCGCGACGCCCTCTTGCGACGCACCGCTGTAGTCGGGGTTGGAGGGGATGCCGGCGGCGTTCGCTGCGGCGATGTACATGTCGTAAAACGGCGAGATCTTGGCCGCCTCCGTCACCCGGATCGGCCCGGACCGGCCGCGGTATTCGTCCGAGCCGACGTCCGTGGTCTCGATCTTTTTCAGGAAGGGCAGGATGTCGGAATAGCTCCAGCCGCGATTGCCCATTTGGGCCCAGGTGTCGTAGTCGATGGCCTGGCCGCGGTTATAGATCGTCCCATTGATCGACGAGGACCCGCCCAGCATCTTGCCCCTCGGCACATAGATCGGCCGGCCGCCGGTGGTCTCGTTCGGTTCCGACTGATAGCGCCAGTTGACCTTGGGGTTATCGACCAGGAACACGGTGCCGGCGGGTGGGCGGCTCCAGATATAGCGTTGGTCCTTATCGCCGGCTTCCAGGCATAACACCGTGTACTTGCCGTTCTCGCTGAGCCGGCCAGCCACCGCGCCGCCGCCGGAGCCGGAGCCGACTACGATGAAATCAAAGGTCTGGGGCGCCATGGTTCGGTTCACTTTCCTGTGTGTCGTCGCGGGTCGGATCAGCGTTGACCGAATGCGGGGAAATGGCAAGACTGACGCCCTGCTCCGGAACCGACAGCCTCTCCAGGAAAGGCCGCCCCATGCCCTTCTTCAAGTCCATGCGCCAGAATGCTGGTCCGCCGAAGGTCTTCGTCACCTACCCGGACCTCTACCGCCCCTGGTCGGAGATGAGCCAGGCAATGATGAACGGGCCGTCGCCGCTCAGTCAGGCGGAGCGGGAATTAATCCTGGCGTTGGCGGCTGGCGCTGGCGGCGGCGAGTTCGTCTATGTGGCGCACTCCGAAGTCGCCTATGCTTGGGGCATTGAGGCAGGTCTGCTGGACAAGCTGCTGACGGATATCGATACGGCCCCTGTGTCAGACAAGTTGCGCCCGCTGTTGAAATTCGTGAAAAAGCTGGCAGTGACTCCGGCTCAGATGACCCAGGCCGACGCTGACGCTGTCTTCGATGCCGGCTGGGACGAGCACGCGCTGCATGACGCCATTGCCGTCACTGCTCGCGCCGCCTTCATGCAGCGCCTGACCCAAGGCTGCGGCTTTGTCCCGATGGACCGCGAGACGGCGGCCCACCATGCCAAGAACCGGGTTGAGAAAGGCTATGTGAACCTCTACCCGGCCTTCGCCAAGCCCGCGGCGGAGGGCTGACTCCCATGCCTACCGCATTCGAAGAAGTCATGGCGATCCGCGGCAAGGGCATGCCCTCTGCGGGCGAAGTGTCGATCACCGGCGCTGACCCGGTCTTCTCCACCAAGTTCCGGATCGCCGAGACCTGCGCCGCGGTGCTTGCGGGCGTCGGGACTGCCGCCAATGACCTGTGGGAGCTGAAAACCGGCCGGCGGCAGCAGGTCGCCATCGACGTGCGACACGCCGGCGCGACGTTGCGTGGGCACGACTATGTGCAGAAGGCTGATGCGAGTGGCGTCTTTCATTCCACCCATGACGCGGAGGTCAACCTCTCCGTCGCCCTCACCCAGCCTTGGCCCACGAAAGACGGCCGTCATGCCCTGCCGCATTTCAGCCTGCCGCACCTGAAGGAGCGCACGCTGAAGCTGCTCGGCTGCGAGCCGACGCCGGAATCGGTCGCCAGGGCCGTGGCGAAATGGGATGCGCTGGACCTGGAAGCCGCCATCGACGAAGCCCGTGTCTGCGGCGGCATGGTGCGCAGCAATGCCGAATGGCTCGCGACGGATCATGGCAAGGCGCTGGCGGCGAAACCCGTGGTGGAGGTCATCAAGATCGCCGACAGCGCGCCGGAGCCGATGCCCGCCGGCGACCGCCCGCTATCCGGCATCCGCACCCTGGACCTGACCCGCATCCTGGCCGGCCCGACCTGCGCCCGCACGCTTGCCGAGCACGGCTCGGACGTGCTGATGGTCGCGGCCGAGCACACGCCGCAGGTGCTGCACCTGGTGACGGACACCTGCCACGGCAAGCGCTCGTGCTTTTTGGACCTGAAGAACCCCGCCGACAACGCCCGGCTGAAAGAGTTGGTACAACAGGCCGACGTGTTCAGCCAGGGCTACCGTCCCGGCCAGTTGGAGCGCCTGGGCTTCGGGCCGGAGGAGTTGGCGGCGCTGCGTCCCGGGATCGTCTATGCCTCGATCAGTTGCTATGGCGCCGACGGCCCCTTCAGCCACCGCGCCGGTTGGGAGCAGGTGGCCCAAGCCATGACCGGCATCGCCTATGAGGGCTCGCCGCAAGGGCCGAAGCTACTC
>JAYPXD010000175.1:0-8015 GCA_038135395.1 Alphaproteobacteria bacterium
GGTGAAGATGGTATCGCAGCGACTGGCGATCTCCGCCGGCGAGGCCGCCCAGCCGGCCCCCGCAGCGAGCGCCGAAGCCGCAGCCTCGCGCCGGATATCGTGGACCGTCACGCTGTGCCCAGCCTTTAGAAGGTTGGCGACCATTGCTGCGCCCATGATGCCGAGACCAATATAACCGATTTCCATTCGACCCGATCCTCCACCATAGGAAATTGCTGTCAGGCCGATTACCATGGCTGCTGCAAACGCAAGCAGCAAACGGAGAGTGCCGATTGACCGGCGCTGGCAGCGGCATCGGCAAGGCGAAGGTGCATCGCCTGCTGGCGGAAGGCGCAACCGTATCCGGCTGGGATATTGCTGCCCCGGACGCCGATAAGGCGGCATCCAGTCCGTTTGTCGGGATGGCGGTCGATGTTGCCGACGCTGCGCAGGTCGACAATGCCTTTGCCGGTACGGTCGAGCGGTTCGGCGCGGTCGATGGCGTGGTAAACTGCGCCGGCATCCGCGGCGTCGGTTCGATCCTGGATACGACGCACGAGCTTTGGCGGCGCAACATGGCGGTGAACCTGGAGGGTTCCTTCAACACCTGCCAGGCCTTCGCCCGCTATGCCCGTGAGATGGAGCGCGGCGGCGCCATCGTCAACATTTCCTCGCAGGCCGGCGTGGAGGCCGTCCCGAACCGCCTGGCCTATGTCTCCGCCAAGCATGGCGTGGTGGGCCTTACCCGCGGCATCGCGCTGGAGCTTTCAGCGTTTGGCGTGCGCGCCAACGTCATCGCGCCCGGCATGATCCGCACGCCGATGACCGAGCCAATGTTCCAGGGTGAGGAAAACCAAGCCCGCATCCGCAAAGCCCACCCCATCGGGCGGGCCGGACGGCCTGAAGAGGTTGCCTCCGTCGTAGCGTTCCTGCTGTCGGACGATGCCAGTTTCATGACCGGGGCGGTGTTGAACGTGGACGGCGGGCTGACAGCCGGCGCGGTTCCGTTCTAGAACGCTCCAGCTTTGCGCAGGGTCTCGATCTCTGTCGCGGACAGGCCAAGCTCTGCCAGAATGCTGGCCTGATCGGCGGCCAACGGCGGCGCGGGGTTGGCGAGTGGCGCAATGCCCGGCTGGCGGATGGCTGCGCCGGTTGAGCCCATCGGGGTTCCGTCCGGGGTGGTATAGCGGACCTGCTGCCCGGTGCTCTGGGCGAAGGGATTGTCCAGCGCCTGGCCGATATCGTTGACCGGCGCAGCCGGCACCTTCCCGCCGAACTCCTGCATCCATTCCGCCGTGGTTTTGGCGCTCAAAGCCTCGTCCAGAAGTTCGGTCAGGCGGTCGCGGTGTTTCAGGCGCGTCGCGAAATCCGGGTAAATCTCGGCCCAGGACGGTTCGCCGATGGCGTTGCAGAGCGCCGGCCAGAACTTCTCCTTGTTGCACATGATGAAGATCCAGCCGTCCTTGGTCTTGTAGAGCTGGCTCGGCGTCAGATTGGGATGGGAGGATCGCGGCTCGCGCGTCGTGTTCACGCCCATGGTCATGTACCAGGCGGCCACATAGCAAATATTCGCCATCGCTGCGTCGAACAGCGAGACGTCGTAGTCGCCGCCCTTACCGCTCGCCCGCGCGCCGAGAATGCCGGAGGTCAGCGCAATCGCCGCCTGCAACCCTGTCGAGAGGTCCACCAACGAAAGCCCCATGCGCGACGGCGGCCCGCCGGGCTCTCCCGTCACAGAGAGATAGCCGCATTCCGCTTGCATCAGGTAGTCATAGCCCGGCCAAGCCGCCCGCTGCCCCTCGCGGCCATAGGCGGAGAGGTGGACGCAGACGATCTTCTCGTTCACGTCCCTGAGCTTGTCATAGGTGAGCCCGAGCTTGGCCGGCAGGTCGCCGCGCAGATTGTTGAACACCGCATCCGCACCGGCCACGAGCCTGCGGAACACAGCCTGGCCCTCGGCACTCTTCAGGTTCAGCGTGATCGAGCGTTTGTTGCGGTTGAACGCCTGAAAGAACAGCGAGTCGCCCTTCGGCAGAGGCTCCTGCGGATGCCGCACATGCCGGCCGACATCGCCGCCCTCGCCGGCATTCTCAATCTTGACGATCTCTGCGCCGAGGTCGGCCAGCTGCAACGTGCCGAACGGCCCGGCGCCATATTGCTCGACGGCTAGGATGCGGACGCCTTGGAGGGGGAGCATGAGCGGAATGTTTCCAGGTCAAAAGGAACGGGACAAATTTAAGAGCTTTGCATAATGGCTCATTCCCCGCGATAACAGGGTCTTTCCCAAGTCCGTTGATTTTTTGCGGAGGAACGTCGCCCCAATGACCATCACCATCACCGGCGCCGGCGGCTTTCTCGGTCAGAGGTTGACCAAGCTTCTTGCCAGCCGCGGTGAGAAACTCGTTCTCGCCGACCTCGTAGCACCGCCAAATCCACCTGCCGGGGCCAAGGTGCTGAAAGGCAATCTTTCGGAAACGCTGCAAGACGCCATCACCAAGGACACCACCGCCGTCATCCATCTGGCCGCGGTCGTCTCGGCAGGCGCGGAGGCGGATTTTGCGCATGGATATGATGTCAACCTCACCGGCCTGCGGGCGGTGCTGGAGCGCTGCCGCAACTTGGCGACCCGCCCGAAATTCCTTTTCACCAGCTCGCTCGCCGTGTTCGGGGCTGTCGAGCGGGTGAACGATACCACAGCCACCATGCCGCAAAGCTCCTATGGCGCGCAGAAAGCGCTGGGCGAACTGCTGGTCAATGACTACAGCCGCAAGGGCTTTATCCAAGGCCGTACGCTTCGCCTGCCGACGGTGGTGATTCGGCCAGGCAAGCCGAACGCAGCGGCATCAAGCTTCGCCAGCGGCATCCTGCGGGAACCGCTTGCGGGTGAAGAATCGATCTGCCCGGTCTCGCCCGACCTGGCGCTTTGGATCGCCTCTCCCGCCAGCGTGACCCAGGCGATGGCGCACGCCCTGGACCTGGACGACGCACAACTCGCGCCGTGGCGCACGTTGAACGTGCCCGGCATCACCGTCACCGTCCGCCAGATGGTCGAGGCGCTGGGCAAGGCCGGCGGCGACACCTCGCTGGTCAAGTTCCGGCACGATCCCGCGATCGACGCTATCGTTGGCTCCTGGCCCGCCCTGTTCGAGACGCCGCGGGCGCTCGCCCTGGGCTTCCCTCCGGCGGATGACCTGGATACCTTGATCCAGAGCCATATCAACGGCCTTTGACCCACCCTTTTGACGACCAAGGAAACGCCCCATGAGCGGTCTCTATTTCGAAGAGTTTGAAATCGGACAGGTGTTCAACCACGCCCTCACCCGCACGGTGACGGAAATGGACAATGTCATGTTCTGCGCCATGACCCATAATCCGCAGCCGCTGCATTTGGACGAGGAGTTCGGCAAAAAAACCGAATTCGGCGCGCGCATCGTCAACTCGCTGTTCACGCTGGGCCTGGTGATCGGGGTTTCGGTGCAGGACACGACGCTGGGCACCACCATCGGCAATTTGGGCATGACCGACGTCGCCTTCCGCAAACCAGTGCTGCACGGCGACACCATCCGCAGCCAGACCACCATCCTGGAAAAGCGCGAGAGCAAGTCCCGCCCCGACGCCGGCATCGTCGTGTTCGAACACCGGGGCTTCAACCAGCGCGGCGAGGAAATCGCCTACTGCAAGCGCACCGGTCTGATGCACAAGCGGCCAAAGGCTTAGGCGCCCGCGCGGCCAAAGCATGAACACTCCCCTCACCTGCCTGATCACCGGCGCGGCGTCCGGCATCGGCGCGGCCTTGGCCCGTCGGCTGGCCCGCCCCGGCCTGCGCCTGGTATTGCACACCCGCAGGAACCAGGCCGGGCTGGAGGCGGCAGCAGCGGCAGCCGAATCCGCCGGGTCCAGCACCATGCTGGTCTACGGCGATCTTTCGGCCCCTGCCGCATGCGAAGCCGCTGTCGCTGCATGCGGCGGCCAGCTCGATTGGCTGGTCAGCAATGCCGGCTTTTCGAACAACCGGCGCGTTGCAGACTTGCCCGCCGACGCTGTGCGTCAGCAGCATGCCGGCATTACGGACGCCTTTTTCCAACTGATCCGTAACGCCCAGCCTCTGTTGCAGCAGAGCGAGCAGGGTCTCGTCCTTCGTCGCTCATCGCTTCCCTCCCGGCGGCAACCTGTTTCCCGCAAGCGCGCAGGCCAAGGCTGGATTGGAGGCGTTGGCAAAAGCTTTTGCGGCGGAGATGACGCCATCGCGGGTAACGGTAAACGTCGTCTCCCCCGGCTATATCCAGAAGGACGCCGGCGCTCACGCCGCGCTCTCGCCGGAGCAGTTCCGCGCCATGACCGAGCGGATTCCCTTTGGCCGCCTGGGCCAGCCGGATGACGTGGCCGCGGCGATAGCATTTCTGCTAAGCCCCGAGGCCAGCTATATCACCGGGCAGGTGCTGCACGTCGACGGCGGCATCGGGCTCGCCTGACCCCTCAGGCTGCCGGCAACGGCGATCACGCCGCTGACCGGACGCCTGCCGCCCGACCGCGCAGGCCGGCGCACAGCAAGTCCAAGGTCACGGCCAAATCAGCTTCGACGCGGTCCAGGCCGTGCTGCGCCAATGCGAATGGGATATGAAAAAATTTCGTGCCCATCTGCACCGCCCGCGCCGCAGCTTCCGCATCGTTCACGTCGAATTCGCAGTTGGCCACGCCTTCCCGCACCAAACCCGTCAGGCGGGCGAGATTCCGCTGCACATGTTCGCCAACGACCGCCTGGCCTTCTTCGGTCTCGCGGATCATCTCCGACAGCTCGACAATCTTGGGCGCCTGCCGCAATTCCCGCACTGTGTGCTCAACCGCAGCGGTGATAACAAACCGAACTTTTGCTTCTGCACATTGCGACTCATCCAGCCCGCGTTCGATGCAGGCATCGACCTCGTCGAAAAAGCGGGCAACCACCGCATGACCTATCGCCTGTTTGTTGCGGAAATAGCGATACAGATTGCCCGCCGACATATCGCAGGCCAGGGCGATATCACCGATATTGGTCTTCGAATACCCATAGTGTGTAAACAATTGCGTTGCCTGCCGGACGATTTCGTCCCTGGTCTCGTCCGCCGCTTCCGAAGCTTGAAGGCGCATCATGTTCTACGTAACTCACCAAAAATACGACAATTTCAACCGAACATACGTGTCCCGTCGCAGATCATACTCCAGATCGGACCGCTGGGTATTCAGAAACGCCTGCGCCTCCACTTCCGCTTTCCAACTACCGAACAGCCGCCGCTGCGCCTCCAGTCGGACGGAGGTTCCGCCACTCGATACATCGGTTGTACCGATGACAAGCAGCGAGGTATCGCGTTCGTCGTTTAAAGCAAGGCGAACGCCATAGATCGCGTCTTCCTCAAATGGAGTCAGGGCCTGTTCGCCGCGACTGTCCCACGCGCCTTCCAAAATTAGGCCAAGGTCGGCATTGCTGTCGGCCACGCCGAACAATGTGTACTCTAATCCGCCTGTTACAGCCACGTAGGCCGACTTGTCGCCGCTGCGGTCCAATTGCCCACGCCGTCCGATCGCCTCAAGCTTCCACAGCGTTGCATTGCTGGTGTATTGGCCATCGAAGCCGACCTGCGCCACCCGGGAATAGACCGGTTGAAGTGCGCTAGGCCCAAAAGCTGTAAATCCGGTTGGCAGAAAGGCTGCGTCGCGGCTGGTGCCGGAAAAAGCAGAGACCCCGAAGTCGACATCACCAACGACGTGCGCCCAGCGGGCCGCAAATGAAGGGGCCCACTCCGCGCCATCAACACGAATATCGGCGGATCCGGTATCGACCGGCAACTGGCCGCGCAAGCGCGCATTGGCTCCAGCGAACGTCGGCTTGCGGAAATACGGCAGGTAATACAGCGAGAACGCGCCCCAGTCCGTATGCCTGGTCAGGCGAAACATCGGTTGCCCCAGCTTGTCTTCCAGGTCCAGGTCCTCGACGGTGTCGTCGCTGTTGACGATATCGACCAGGTGCACGGCCTCGGTCTTGCCCCAAAACACGAAGTCGAGGCCGACGGTGAACTCCCAGTCGCCGCTGCGGTAGTCGATCTTGGCCTCCCGCAGATCAAAGTGCGAGCGGCGATCGTCGACAGCATCCAAGCGGACAAAGGGCGTCACCTTGGCGGTCAGGTCGCCGTCCATCCATTCCGCCAGCAATGTCGGCCGTATCGCGATTGAGGCGTCATGGCGTTCTTGCCCTGCGAATGCCGGCGACTGAACAAACAGGGTGGCTTCCGTCTCGGCCTGTCCAAAGAACTCCCATCGTTGCGGCTGGAGACTGCTGTCCGCCAAAGCAGGCCCGGACAAGCACACTATCCCCACAATCGGCGCCCAATATGCCAGTTTGCGCATCATCGCGTCAGCGCGCCATCCGCGGTAATACCTGGCTATCGAAATCGCGGTCGCTCAATCCGGTGCGGAATTCATACCGCTCCCAGACAAGGTCCGTCGATTTCCCGGTTTGGCTATTTTCCATCCGCAGACGGTCGGCACGCCAATAACGGTCCAGATACTGTTTGTATCCCGCAAACGTCAGTTTTTTTTCCAGCTCCCCGCGCCGGTTGAAGAAGTCGATCCGGTAAATCCGATAGTGTTGGTGATCGATCCACCCCAGCCTTTTCGAATACCCCGACCGCAGATTTTTCGGATAGCTTTCCACCACAAAGCAGGTGAGCCCGCTTTCGCCCGGGCAGGCTTCGTCCTTCAGGTATTTGTAGTCATAATCGCCGACTTCCTGGCTGCCCAAGTCCTCGTAGGAGAACTCTGACGACACGAACTTGCCGGTGCGGTTCGACGACGAAATGCGCTTCACCCGCTTGATCGCCGGCAGGAACAACCATTGGTCGTCATCGTCAGGCTCGATCTTGGAATGGGTCAGCAATGCTGTCCCGCGAATATCGCGCGGCGTGCTGAACACAATTATGCTTTTGTCGCCATTTCCATGCGAGCGATCCTCCAGCGACAACGATTCGAACGAGCGTTGGCTTTCGGTGCCTTGCGAATCCCGCAGCACCATGGAGCCGATCACTTTCTGGTCGCCCCATCCATCGTCGCGCTTGTCAGCCTCAACGGCAATCGCCAAGCCTTTTTCTTCCGGAGATTGAGCCCAAGCCTCACCGGTGACCAGTGAGACACCACCAATTGCCAACATCGCCAAACCAGCCGCTACAGTCGTTTTCATATGTTTTGCTCCCATCTGTTCCGAGAATTTATCAAGCGAAATCAACAATGCTGGCAAAAGGAACAGATCCGCCAGCAGTGCAAACGCGATGGTGATCAGCGTCAACTTCGCCAGATCGCCATTCACGGCAAAGCCCCTGAACGACAGGACGAAGAACCCAGCCACCAACGCCAACGTCGTTACCAGCAAGGCCATCCCGACCTTGTCAAAGACGTAACGCACCGATGCCTCCGGCGTCAGGCCACGGCGGCGGGCCATCTTGTACTTCACGAGGAAATGCACGGTGTCATCGACAACGATGCCGAGCGTCGCCGCGATGACGACCGCAATCGCCAACGTGACATAGCCGACGGTATAGCCCCAAATGCCAAAACCGATCAGCGCCGGCACCAGGTTCGGCACCAGCGAAACCAGGCCCAGCCGCCAATCCCACAGCACCAGCAACATCACGCCGGAAATCAGGATCAACGCCACCACCGTGCCGCTCAACATCGCCCGCACATCGCGATGCGAAATCAGCGAGAACACATGGCTCAAGCCTGTCGGCGTTGTCTTCAGTTCCGGCGCATTGGCATCGAACCATGCATCGGCCCGGGATGTCAGCCCACGCATTTGCTGCGTCGTTACAAACGGCATCGAGGCATTGATGCGCAAGGTCGAACGGCTGACATTGATCTGGTCGGTCAGGTCCATGCCGTAGTTCAGTGACAGTTCATAGAGAAACAGGTATTGCGAGGCCTCCTCGCGCGACGCCGGCAGACGCAGAAAAGCAGGGTCATCCCCGTGCATGTTCATGTTCAGGCGCTTGATCGTGTCGGTAATGGTG
>JAYPXD010000176.1:0-7482 GCA_038135395.1 Alphaproteobacteria bacterium
GCGCCCACAGTGCTCAAAACTGCGGTGGAGGCCGGGCCCGACGATCTGCTGGCTGCGGATGGCTATATCTTTTGCGCCCCGGAAAACCTTGCGGCCATTGCCGGAGTCATGAAGGATTTCTACGACCGCTGCTATTATCCTGTGCTGGGCCGTATCGAGGGGCGTCCCTATGCGCAAATGGTCTGCGCCGGATCGGATGGCCAGAATGCGGCGCGCCAGACAGTGCGCATTGCCACCGGTTGGCGATTGCGCGAAGTTCAACCGCCGTTGATCGTCTGCACCCACGCGCAGACTGCCGAGGCCATTCTGGCGGAAAAGACGCTGTCTGCGGAACAGCTGAGTCGTTGCCGTGACCTGGGGGCGGCGATGGCCGCCGGTCTCGCGCTAGGCGTTTTTTGACGCGCAGACAGGCGGATTGCCGGGTTGAGGTTGATTTCGCATGGCGAAAAGCTCCATACTTTCCCCCAATGGGTTGCGGCCGCAATGCGCCGCCGTCCGCTCCTTCAGCGCAGGCCTGAAGGCAATCTGGAAAGGAATCTTATGAGCAGTCAGTCGGAAATCGACGCGGAGATGGGCTTTGCGCCAGCCCATGACGCGCCCATTCCGTACATGCAGCGATTGCGAGACTATTATCTCGCACTCGGCTACGGCAATCCCTACCGGTGGGCGCAATACCGGGATGTCCCCTTCACGAAACTCGCCAAGCCGCTGAGTCAGACCAAGGTCGGGCTGGTGATAACGGGAGCCCCCTACCAGCCGGGCAAAGGCGACCAGGGGCCGGGTGCGCCCTATAACGCGGCGGCGAAGTTTTATCGGGTCTATACCGACTCGATCGAGGGCGAGCCGGACGTGCGGATTTCGCACATCGGCATCGACCGCAAGCATACGACTGCTGCCGACATCAACAGCTACTTCCCGCTGAAGGCGTTGAAAGAGGCGGAGGTTGCGGGCCGCATCGGCAAGCTCTCCGAACGCTTCATCGGCGCGCCGACCAACCGCAGCCAGATCACCACGGTCGAGCAGGATTGCCCGGACGTGTTGGCCGAACTGCTAAAGGATGGTGTTGAGGCTGCTATTCTCGTTGCTGCTTGACCGGTGTGCCACCAGACCGTGAGTCTGACCGCACGCTATCTTGAAGCAAGAGGCATCCCCACCGTCGTTATGGGCTGCGCCAAGGACATCGTCGAGCAATGCGGCGTGCCGCGCTTCCTGTTTTCGGACTTCCCGCTCGGCAACGCCGCCGGCAAGCCGCACGAGCCGGAATCGCAGCGGCAGACGCTGGCGCTGGCGCTGGATCTGCTGGAGAGCGCCACGGGTCCCCGGACCACGCGGCAGAACCCGCAGCACTGGAACGACGACGCCGACTGGAAGCTCGACTACCAGAACCTGGACCGCATTCCGGCCGACGAGATCGCCCGCCGCCGGGCGGAGTTCGACGAGGTCAAGCGCGTCGCCAAAGAACGCCGCGAGGCAGACGGCAGCGGCAAAGCCGCGGCGGCGGAGTAGCTCCTAGTTCGTCATTGCGAGGGGCCCCGGAAGCGTAGCGAAGGGGTGACGAAGCAACCCAGGAAGGGCCAATGCAAGTTGCAAACTTGGCCTGGGTTGCTTCGCTCCGCTTGCAATGACATCAGAGGATGACGCCGCTCGCACCACAAGGAACAAGAAGAAAATGACCGAAAACCTGCCCCTTTCCGGCATCCGCGTGATCGATATCGGCACGCTGATTGCCGGGCCCTTCTGCGCCACCATGCTGGGCGACTTTGGCGCTGAGGTGATCAAGGTGGAGCAGCCGGGCCGCGGCGACGCGCTCCGCGGTTCGCCGGTGAACGGCAAGGCCAACCGCTCCGGCAACTGGCTGGTGGAGGGGCGGAACAAGAAGTCCGTCACCCTGAACCTGCGCGTGCCGGAGGGGCAGGCGATCCTGAAAGAATTGATCCTTACCGCCGACGTTCTGGTGGAGAACTTCACGCCTGGGACACTGGAGAAATGGGGGCTCGGTTGGGACGTGGTCCATGCGCTCAATCCGAAGCTGATCATGACCCGCGTCTCCGGGTATGGGCAGGTCGGGCCGTATTCCAAGCGCTCCGGCTATGACCGCATCGCGCTGGGCTTTTCCGGCTATATGTACCCCACAGGTTTCCCGGACCGCATTCCGGTGCGTCCGGCCTTCGCGACGGCGGATTACAACACCGGCACGTTTGCGGCGTTGGCGACCATGTTTGCGCTCTATCACCGCGACGCCAATGGCGGCAATGGCCAGGGGCAACTAATCGACCAGGGGCTCTACGAGGCGCCGTTCCGGATCACCGCCGATATGATGGTGGACTACTTCCGGCACGGCACGAACCGCGAGCGCATCAGCAACCGCAATCCGACTTTTACACCCGCCGGCACTTTCCTCACCAAGGATGGCCGCTATGTGCAGATCGCGGCCGGTGGCGATGGCGTCTGGCCGCGTTTGGCCAAGGCGATGGGCCAACCGGAACTGGCCGAAGACCCGCGCTATAAGACCGCTGCAGAGCGCAACAAGCGCGCCGACGAGATGGAGCAGATGTGCGAGGACTGGGTCGCCTCGCTGAATTTCGACGAGATCGAGCCGCTGCTGGTCGGCCTGAACGTGCCGTTCGGCGGCATTTACCGCGCCGAGGATATCGCCCGCGACCCGCATTTCGCGGCGCGTGAGAATATTGCGCACGTGCCGGACGCGGAATTGGGCGAGGTCGTCATGCCCGGCATCTCGCCGCGTCTGGTGGGTACTCCCGGCCGCATCACCCACGCAGGCCCGGAGATCGGCGCCCACACGGCGGAGGTCTACGGCGGCCTGCTCGGCAAGTCTGAGGAGGAACTGGTGGCGCTGCGAGAGAGCGGCGTGATCTGAGGCCAACTGAACCCCCAGCCGCGAAGGCGAGCAGTTGCATCTGCTCGCCTCTGCGACCGGTCATTCCGAAGCTATACAGGAGCAGGCTATCGTTGCCGGTTACGCGAACGGGTCGGTGTCGATTAGCCCTTCTTCCATCGCCTTGATCTGCAAGGCCAGGTATTTGGAGTACACGCGGGCTTGAGTCAGGCTGCCGGCGATGAACCAGGCGCCTTGCTGTGGCGTCCGTTTGAACATGTTGGCAAGTTCGCCGTCTTCGTCTTCGCCCCAGATCTGGCCGATTTTGGCCGCCATCTCCTCGCCCAGCGCCCGGCGCACCAGTTCGCCCTGCGGATAGTAGCCCGTGCCCAGTACGATCACATCGGCCGGAACGACCGAGCCGTCTTTCAACAATGCACCTTCCGGGCAATAGCGCTCGATATCGTCGTTCTGCAGCAGGCCGATCTCACCCTTGATCATCAGAGCCGAACTGCCGGCATCCAGGTTGTAGCCGCCGCCGCGCCGGCGATATTTCATCTGGTGGCCGGTATTGTCTTCACCGATGTCGAACTTGAAGCCGATCCCCTTCAGTCCGGCGATCATGTCCTTGTCCAAATCCAGCATGCGCTGTACGGCGCCTTTATAGGCCTCCAGGATCAGCGGCGGCGTTGCGGCGGCGCCGATCAGGTCGCATTCTTCCACCGGCATGCCCTCGTCATAGAGCGCGTAGTTCAGCTTGGCCGAGGGGTCGATTGACACCACCGTGGTCGAGCCGCGTTGCACGATGGTCGTTTTGCAGCCGAAGCTGTGCAGGTCCAGGGCGATATCGTTGGCGCTGGACCCGGTGCCGATGACAATCGCCTTTTTGCCGGCATAGGGCGCGCCATTGTCAAAGCCTTCCGAGTGGAACACTTCGCCCTTGAAGGTATCCAGGCCGGGAATATCGGGTTGCAGGGCATAGCTGCTGACGCCATTGGCGAAAACGATGTGGCGTGGGTGCAGGGTGCGCTCGCTGCCGTCCGCCAGTTTCAGGGTGGCGTTCCAGCGCTTTGCCGCCTCGTCCCACTCGCCCTTGGTGAATTCGGTATTGGTCCAGTGGTTGATTTCCATCACCTGGGCATAGAATTCGAACCACAGCCCCAGCATGTCCTTCGGGATGTAGTTCGGCCAAGTCGGCGGGAACGGCAGATAGGGCAGGTTGTTGACATGGATTGAATTGTGCAGCGCCAGCGAGTGATACCGCTTGCGCCAGCTGTCGCCGATCCGTGGCCATTTCTCGACCACCAGGTTGTCGACGCCCAGTTGGTTCAGCCGTGCGGCGATGGAAAGCCCGGCCTGAGCGCCGCCGACCACCAGAACCGCTGGGTCGCGGCCCTCGTAGATTTGCGCCTTGCGCCGGACGTCTTCCCAGTTGTCGCCGCCGAAATTGCGGGAGTAGGCCGACCCCGACGGCCGGTTCTTGCCGACTTTCTCTTCAAAGCCTTTCAACTCATCCAAGGCGGTCGATACGACCCAGGCCTTGTAGCCGCCAGCGCCGGAACCGTCGGCAGTCTCGACCAGGCGCAACAGGCCGGCGCCGCGGCCAACCTTGGTCTCGAACCGGTAGAGCGTCTCGATGCAGGCGCGTCCCAGCCGCTTGACCCGGCGCGGCGCTGTGCGGTTCGGGTCCAGGGCGAAGTTGCAGGCGCCAACTGCCGGCTGGCGCTCGACAAGACGCCCGGCGATGGCCGGTCCGCCGACGCAGGGCGTCAGGTGCCAGGTGAAGGCCAGTGCGTCTCGCCAATGGCTGTCGTCGCAAAGCAGGGCGGCGACCGCCTGGGCATTGCAGCCGGCCAGTGCGTCTTCGAAGGCGCTCAGCCATTCGGTTGCGATCTCGCGGTCGTCGCGCGCCTTCAGGCCCAAATCGTCAGCATAGTTCACGGGTGTTTCCCTTTTTTGTGCACGGCGCCGGGTGCGCGGCCAGCCGGTTGAACAACCGCAGACCTGTGTATCCCGGACATTGGTCTAGGTCCGACACTAGCGCCCAAAGCGGCCTCCCGCCTAGAGATTTTCGAAGAATGCAGGCCTAAACCGGAGTTATAGGCCTGGCAACCAGAAGGGTATGCCGGCGATTTCCAACCACCAGGGGATAGCCGCCGCAGTCGCCCGGGCCTAGCTGATTGGAGCCGGGGACAGTCCTGCCCCGCAATGTCCTTCATTCTTCCCAATTCGGAGATACCCATGACCCATCGCATGACCGCCCGCTCTTTAGCCATCGCCCTGGCTGTCGCTCTTGGCGCGCTTGCCGGCAATGCCCATGCTGCCGGCCATTCCGTAGCGTTGACCGAACAGGTTGCCCAAGACATCCGGGCAAAGCTGACCGCCGATGGCTATAAGGTCTCCAAGATCAAGACCGAAGACGGCCTGTATGAAGCCTATGCCCGCAAAGACGGACATCGACTGGAAATTTTCCTGGATGGCGACCTCAAGATCGTCCGCACCGAACGCAAAGACTAACCCGGATTTGGTCCCGCGCCGGCGGGGGGCGACGCGCTACCCGCCGCCGGCAATCCTGCATTCCACCCGCGTCCGGGCGGATGGAAGCTGCTTGAGGGCGACGGCCCGTTCCTGAGGAAGCACACTATGCAAACCGTCCGCGTTTGGGACCCGCTGGTCCGCCTGTTTCACTGGTCGTTGGTGATCGGGTTTGCCGCGAATGCGCTGATTGTCCCGGAAGACAGCCGCCTGCATATTTGGATTGGCTATGGGATCGTCGGGCTGGTGGCAGTGCGGGTGCTTTGGGGCTTTTTCGGTCGCGGATATGCGCGCTTCGACAGCTTTCCGCCCAGTCTCTCCGGCGCGCTGGCCCAGGTGCGGGAGATTGCGGGCGCCCCAATCACCCGGCATCGCGGCCACACGCCGCTGGGCGCGTGGATGATCTACAACCTGATTGTGACGCTGGCGTTGATCGGCATGACGGGCCACATGATGACCATGGACGCGTTTTGGGGTCTGGAATGGCCGGAAGCGCTGCATGAGGCCGTGGTTTCGTGGGCCGAGATCTCGGTTGTGGCCCATATCGTTGCGGTCATCGTCGAGAGCCGGCGCACCCGGACCAACCTTCCGCTCGCCATGGTTACCGGTTATAAAACCCTACTGACGGAATAGGGAGTCGGGCCGGCGGCGGTCCGAGATCGGGTATTGAATACCAAAGAGATGCTGAAACAGTCCTACGCGCTTTTGGCGTTGATCGGGCTCCAGGTCTTTTGCGCCGTCTTCTTTGTCGTGGACGCTGCGTCGGATTTCGACGAGGCCATCCTGAGCGGCACGATTGGCCTGCATCTGCTGGTGGAGATGATAGCGACGCTCACGCTGTGTGCGGCCATTTTCTTCGAGGTGCGGTCGATCTTCGGATTGATGCAGCGCAAGGCGCAGTTGGAGCGCAGCGCTTCGATCGCGTCGGCGGCGATGTATGACGTGATCGAAGCCCATTTCGCGCAGTGGTCGCTAACGCCGACCGAGCGGGATATCGCCACCTTCCTGGTCAAGGGTCTGAACATCGCCGAAATCGCCGACCTGCGCGGCAGCGCCGAAGGCACGATCAAATCCCACCTGAACGCAATCTACCGCAAATCCGGCACCTCCGGCCGCGGCGACCTGCTGAGCGTCATCATCGACAGCCTGATCAATACGCCGGGCGGTGACGGCGGCAGGGCGATGACTTCCATTACTGCGAAGTGATGGCGAAGGACGCGACGGGGCTGGTCAACCCGAACGTCTGGAACGCCCTGGAACGCAAGGGCCTGGCAAGGTCGCTCTACCCGGAGGCGATTGTGCTGACGGCGGACGGCGTGGACTATGAGACGGGGCTGGAGGAGAGGGTGTTGTTACGGGCGGATCATTGACAAAATCCGCTTTTCTCTGTGACTATATTTAGGGTGACGTTCTGTACCGCGCTTGATCAAACAAATTTGGGTGAACCATGCCGACCGATGAAAATAGCGATGAGGCAATTTCTGGTGAGGAAATCGAAGTAATATCTGATGAAGAAATTGTTTATCAAATAAACACATTTGGTGCCGACTTTACAGTTGATGGTCTGGTGAAGCGGTTCGATCGAGGGGATATTTTTCGACCACAATTCTAGAGAAATTTTGTTTGGTCTATTCGGCAGGCCTCTTAGTTTATAGAATCAATTTTACTAGGATTGCCAATTCCGAGTGTTTTCCTGTGCAGGGAGGAAGAAAGCATTTAATAGTTGATGGACTTCAGCGACTAACAACACTTCACGCTTTTCATAAAGGTAGGTTTTTACATAATGATCGCGTTTTCCTTTTAAGAGACGTAAAGAATAGATTTAATGGTAAGACCCTAGAAGATTTGTCGGAAGAAGATCAGCGTCGTTTTGGGGACGCAGTAATACATGCTATGATTATCCAGCAAACGTCTCCTGGGAACGACAATAGCTCAGTTTACCATATATTTGATCGGCTCAATTCTAATGGCACGCCCTTGCAACCACAAGAAATGCGCGCTGCGATTTATCATGGAAAATTCCAAGAAATGTTGGAAGAGTTAAACCAAAATGAAGACTGGCGTGAAATATTTGGTCCTGAGCATCGACGATCCAAGGATCGCGAGCTAAT
>JAYPXD010000176.1:7492-7962 GCA_038135395.1 Alphaproteobacteria bacterium
ATTTATACGAGAGTCCAATGAATATATTTCTTAACAAATACATGAATGAACATAGGGAGATAGATGATATCGTGCGAAAAGAACATGAGAGAATTTTTTTAGGAACAACTAGAAGGGTAATAGAGGCGCTAGGGTCGAAACCTTTCCGAAGAACAAATACGATGAATGTTTCAATCTTTGACGCGTTCATGGTTGCTGTCGCGCGTAATCCTCATGCTTCAGGTGAGCAGAATAAATTAGCGTATAATAATTTATTGAATAATGGCGCATTTTTAAATTTCACAAGTGAATCTACATCGAACGAGCCTATTGTCTCAGGAAGAATTAAGCTAGCGACGGATGCTTTAAGTGATGCATCTTGAAATAAATGCTTACATTCAAAAGACTGATAATATTTTGTCAAAAATGGAAGATGCGTCCGATTCGTTGGATTTTTCAATTTTGTCGGTATTTTCAAACCATCTGGAGAC
>JAYPXD010000177.1:0-1835 GCA_038135395.1 Alphaproteobacteria bacterium
CCGTCGATCTGGCGCCCGACCAGCGCATCCAGCCCGGTGGTCGGCTCGTCGAACAACAGCAGGTCGGGCTCGGCCGCAATCGCACGCGCCAGGCCGATGCGTTTTTGCGCGCCTGTCGCGAGTTCGCCGGGCAGGATACCGGCAATCGCCTCATCCAGGCCGACGCGCTCCAGCCAGCCCACGGCTGATTTGCGCGCTTCCCGCCGCGATACCTTGCAGAACCGCAGCGGCGCAAACATGACGTTCTCCCACACCGGCAGGCTGTCCAGCAGCGCCGCATGCTGAAACAACATCCCCACGCGCCGGTTCATGTCTGCACGCGCCCGCCCTTCGAGGCCGACGAGATTGTCGCCCTCCAGCGAAATCGTGCCGGCATCGGGATGGATGAAGCCCATGATGCACTTGAGCGTGACCGACTTGCCCGAGCCGGAACCGCCCAAAATCACCCGCGAGTCGCCGCGCTCGACTTCCAGGTCGACGCCGCGCAGCACCTGATTCCCGCCAAAGCTCTTGGTTAGTCCCTGGATCGAAAGCATGGCGCTTACTTCGAGAAAAACAGTTCTGTCACGAAATAGTTCGCGATCAGGATCAGGATGGCAGAGGAAACGACGGCCTGCGTCGTCGCCCGCCCCACGCCCTGCGCGCCGCCGGTCGAGCGATAGCCGTGATAACACCCCATCAGGGTAACGATGAAGCCATAGACCGCCGCTTTGGTCAGGCCGCTGACCACATCCTCGACCTCCAGCACGTCCCAGGTCTGAGCCATGTAAGAGTGCGCGTTGAAGCCCAGCTTGTAGACGCCGACGATATAGCCGCCCAACACGCCGATCACATCGCCGACCGCCACCAGGAAAGGCATCATCAAAATGCCGGCCACCAGCCGCGGCGCCACCAGATAGCTGTAGGGATTCGTCGAAAGCGCCTCCAGCGCGTCGATCTGCTCGGTCACCCGCATCGTGCCGATTTCCGCCGCCATCGCCGCACCAATCCGGCCCGCGACCATCAGGCCGGCCAGCACCGGCGCCAGTTCGCGGGTGATCGACAGCACCACCACCATCGCCACGGCACCTTCGGCAGAAAAGCGGCTGAAGCCGGAATAACTCTGCAATGCCAGCACCATGCCGCTGAACAGCGTCGTCAGCGCCACTACGGGCAAGGACAGGTATCCGATTTCGATAAAATGGCGGAGGTAGTTGCGCCAGGAAAACGGCGGCCGCACGGCGTGAGACAAGCCCATCGCCGCGAACACAGCAACGCCGCCTATGGTCTGGAACAGGTCCAGGACGATGCGGCCGACGAAAGCAAACGGATTAACCAACTAGCCGGTTCCTGCTGGCAAATAAGTGCGGGCATAACGCGCCCCTAGGCTTGTCAGGATTTCATAGCCGATTGTGCCGGCCATGTCTGCCAGGGCGTCAGCCGACTGATTGGGGCCGATCACCTCAGCCCAATCGCCGGGAACCGGCGCCCTGGCCAGATGCGAGACATCCACCATGACAGAGTCCATCGACACCCGGCCGACCATCGGCGCGACCTCGCCGTGGAAATACAGCCGCCCGCTGTTCGACAGCGCCCGGTGCAACCCATCGGCATACCCCAGCCCGACCGTCGCCAGCACCTGTCCGGGCCTTGCCAAGGCCGACGCGCCATAGCCGACCGACCCGCCGTCCGGCTCGACCGTGCGCACCTGCAACACCTGCGCCTCCAGCGTCACGACCGCCCGCATCGGATTTCGGGCATAAGGGATGGGATTCAGCCCATAGAGCGCCATGCCGGGGCGGACCACATCGCCACGAAAATCAGCGCCTAAAAATATTCCGCTGGAATTCCCCAGG
>JAYPXD010000177.1:1845-7923 GCA_038135395.1 Alphaproteobacteria bacterium
GCCCGGCCGCCCGCGCCGCGGCGACCGCGCGGTCGCGTTGCAGGACATTCAGCCGATGCTCGCGCTCGTCCGCGCAGGCATAATGACTCATGATTCCGCCGATGCCCGCCGCCCGCCAATCCCGGGTTTCCGCAAGCAGAGCGCGCCATTCTGCCGGCGAAAGCCCCAGCCGGTGCATGCCGGTATCCAGATGCAGCCACGCCGCCGCCGGAGCCGCCCACCGTGTCCACGTCGCCACCGCTCCCGGATGATTGAGCACCGGTGTCAGGCGGTTCGCGGTCAGCTCGCGGACATTGGGCTCCACCTGATCGCTGAGCACCACGATGCGGGCGCGAGGCAAAAAGGCGCGCAACGCAGCGGCTTCCTCAAGCGTCGCCACCCAGAAGCTAGCGCACCCGGCTTCGGCCAACGCCTCGGCCACCGGCTGCATGCCCAGGCCATAGGCATCGGCTTTCACCACAGCAGCGCATTCGGTCGGGCGCACGAGCCCGGCCAATTGCCGCCAGTTCGCGACGATGGCGGCCAGATCGATAATTAGGCGGCCAAGAGCCATCGCTCAGTAAAACCCATCGTCCTCTTGCGCATCCGACACATAATCCCGGAACCGGGTATAGGCGCCGTCGAAGTACAGCTTCACCCGGTCGGTCGGGCCGTGGCGTTGTTTGGCGATAATGACCTCGGCGATATTGTGCACCCGGTCCATGTCCTGCTGCCATTTTTCGTGGGCGTCGGTGCCGGGGTCCGGCTCCTTGCGGCCCAGGTAATATTCCTCGCGGTAGATAAACATGACAACGTCCGCGTCCTGTTCGATCGACCCGGATTCGCGCAAGTCCGCCAGTTGGGGCCGCTTGTCCTCGCGCTGTTCGACCTGCCGCGACAGCTGCGACAAGGCGATCAACGGCACGTCCAGCTCCTTTGCCACGGTTTTAAGGCCGCGGGTGATTTCCGAGATTTCCTGCACGCGCCCGTCCGACTTCGACCCGGCCGAGCCTTGCATCAGTTGCAGATAATCCACCACGATCAGGTCAAGCCGGCCATGCGTGCGCATCAGGCGGCGTGCCCGCGTGCGCATGTTGGCTACCGTGATGGCCGGGGTATCGTCGATGAACAGCGACAGCGAATTCAGCCGCTGGCTTGCTTCGAACACCGCTTCGAACTGGCCCTGATCGATAGCGCCGCGCCGGATGGCGTCGGATGGAACGCCCGACTGTTCGCCCAGGATACGCAACGCCAACTGCTCCGCCGACATCTCCAGCGAAAAGACCGCAACGTTATGGCCATTGCGTTCGATCAGGTTGCCGGCTTCGTCGCGTTCCGTGCTGGACGCGGCAGCTGCATTGAAGGCGATATTGGGGGCCAGTGCGGTTTTGCCCATCGCCGGCCGGGCGGCAAGAATCAGCAGATCGGATTTCTGCAAGCCGCCCAACAGCCGGTCCATATCGGTAAAGCCGGTGGTGATGCCGGTCAGCTTGCCTTCGCGTTGATAGGCCGCCTCGACCATCTTCAACGTATCTTTCAGCGTGTGGCCGAACGATCGGAAATCGCCGCTGCCGTCGCCGGTGGCGGCCAGATTGAACAGGTGTTGCTCCGCCGCCTCGATCTGTTCGACGGCATTGTGCTCGTTGTCGGGGCGGAACGCGTCGTTGACCACATCCTCGCCCAGCGCGATCAGCGCGCGGCGAAGGTATAGGTCATAGATCAACTGGCCGTAATTCTTGGGATCGATGATGGTCAGCGCGTTTGCCGCAAGTTCGGCCAGATATTGGATGCCACCCAGTTCCGCCAAACTTTCCTCGCGCTCCAGCACATGCTTCAGGGTTCGCGCGTCGGCAGTGCCGCCGCTCTCGATCACCCGTTTGAGCGCGCCATAGATCTTTTGATGGGCAGGGTCGGCGAAATGGTCCGGCAACAGAAAGTCGCCGACTTTGTCAAAGCCGTTATTGTTGGCCAACAACGTGCCAAGCAACGCCATCTCGGCATCGAGATTGGCTGGCGGCTCGCGGCTGGGCGTGGCAAAAGACGGGGCAGCGGGCAGGGCGAAGGTCGGTGCAATATTCATGGCGCCAACCTAACTGATTCCTTTGCCCGCCGGTAAGCGGCTTGTCTCCGCCTTCCCCTGTGAATTGCCTGAATTACACGCGGAACTATCGGCTGAGGCGCGAAAGCGCGGCCTGTAGTCGCCCGCCGAGGTCGGCGCCGGCCTCTGCGCCGACAAGACCGGATAAGACCCGGTCGAAGCCCTCAATTTTATGATGTCCCAGCAGGGCATTCAGGCCATGCAGCCCGGAATCCGGGGTACCACTGACCAGCCCACTGGCCTCGCCCATCAGGCCAAACCCGCCGCCACCGCTGCCGGTCGCCTCCAAATCTCCCAGCCCGTCGATGCTTGCTTCCAGTTCCCCGGCCAGGTGGCCTTCGCCGCCCTCGTGCAGTTCCTGCAACACCATCGCCAGCGCCTGACGCGCCAAGGCGTGGTCGATTGCACATTGCCTGGCCAGACCATCGATCAATGCTTCCAACATCACACAGAACCTCCGGGATATCGCAACTGCAGCGCTGCCCCCGCCCAGGATTAGGGCGACCAGTCGCAGCGCCGTCAGTCTATCGAAGCAGCCAATCGGCGCCGGCGCCTTGATCCATGTCAGGCGTAGGGCACGACCGGGGCTGGCAGAGGCCACTAGCCCTGGCTCAACCGCAGCAATGCGGCTTGGGTCCGGTCGGCCAAAGCGTCATCCGTTTGATCCCGGATGAATTCCGAGACCACCGCGATCACCTCGACCATTTTCTCGGCTCCGATCATGCCGGCCAAGGTCGCCACCGGCGGCTTGCCGCCGCCCATCATGCCGGCCAGCCCGCCCATCAGCCCGCCGCCGCCAGCCGCCACTTCGCCCAACCCGGAAATCCGCGCTGTCAGTTCCGCCGCAAGCTCGCGCTCACCGCCGCTACCCAGGCCTTTCATCACCATTCCCAGGGCTTGCCGCGCCATCCCTTCACCGACACCAAACCGCGCCGACAGCGTGGTGACCAATCCCTCGATCATCAATCCAAAATCCAAATGCAAGCGTTACTGGAGCCATAGTTATCGGGTGCCCCGCACCCAAAGACAACCTGCCATCCTTGACAGGCGTCGCGCCGCGTGGCCTTTGGCGCCAACCCAATTTCTGACCGGAGCATTCCCGATGACCGACCGCCTGACCAAAGCCGAACTCGCCGCCCTCCGCGCGCTTGACACCCCCACCGTCTGCAATGCGCTGGAGGAAATCGATTCCAAGTTCCGCGACACCGGCTTCACCACCCGCCCGCTGGTCTGCCCCTTCCCCGACCTGCCGCCAATCGTCGGCTATGCCCGCACCGCCACCTGCCGCAGCGTTCATCCGGGCACGCGCAAGGGTCAACCGGCGACCGACTTCCGCGTGGCGTACTATGGCTATGTCAACCAGGGCGACGAGCCAAAGATCGCTGTGATCCAGGACCTGGACGGCCCGCATGTCGGCCACGGCGCGTTCTGGGGCGAGGTGCAGTCGAATGTGCACAAGGCGCTGGGCTGCCTGGGCGTCGTCACGGACGGCTGCATCCGCGACATCCCGGATTGGGCGGACGGATTCCAGGCGCTGGCCGGTTCGATCAAGCCGAGCCACGCGCATGTCCATGCCGTGGACTATGGCTGCCAGGTGATGATTTCCGGCATGATCGTCAATCACGGCGACCTGATCCACGCCGACCAGCACGGCGCCGTGGTTATCCCGATGGACGTAGCGCGTGAGGTTCCGGCCGCCGCTGCCCGTATCGCGGCCAAGGAAAAGGTCATTCTGGACATCGCCAAGGGTCCGGACTTCTCGTTCGAGAAGCTGCGCGCCGCCATCATGGGCCCGAAGGACATCCACTGATGGCGCTTCCCCGCGGCGTTCTGGCGGCAGCGGCGGCGATGATCGGCCTGATCGTCGCCTCCAACATCCTGGTTCAGTATCCGCTGAACGACTGGCTGACCTGGGGCGCGCTGCTGTTCCCGGTCTGCTTTCTGGTGACGGACCTGACGAACCGCGGCCATGGCGCATCGGCCACCCGCAAGATGGTGCTGATCGCGTTTCCCGTGGCCATCGTTATGTCCATGCTGCTCGCCACGCCGCGGATTGGCCTCGCCTCCGGCACGGCCTTTCTGGTCGGCCAGATGCTGGACGTCGCCGTGTTCGACCGCCTGCGCCGCATGACCTGGTGGCAGGCGCCGCTGATCTCCTCGGTTCTGGCCTCCGCAGTGGATACGGCGCTGTTCTTCAGCCTGGCTTTTTATGCGACGCCCGTCCCGTGGGTGACGCTGGGCATTGGCGACTTTTTCGTGAAGGTCGCGATGGCGCTCGCCATGCTGATCCCGTTCCGTGCGCTGATGCCAACGCTTCGGGGCGCATAAACCGAAAAATAAAATTGAAATTTCACACCATTTCCGATAGTTGCACCCGTAGTTTACAACCAATCTAGGGGGCTATGGAATGAAACGGTTTGTACGGATGTTCGCCGCTGTTGTTTGCGCGTCAGGACTGGGGGCATGCGCCTCTATCGTGGAGGGCACCAGCCAGGAAATCGCCGTGAATACGCAGCCGCCAGGCACGTCCTGCGACCTGATGCGCGACGGCGTGGTCATCGGCATGGTCGCCAATACGCCGGGCCGGGTGACGATTAAAAAGAAAAAGCAGAACATCAACGTGGTCTGCAAGAAAGAGGGCTTCCAGCAAGCCACGCAGAGCAACAAGAGCGATTTCGCCGGCGCAACGGTCGGCAACGTGCTCCTCGGCGGTCTGGTGGGCGTTGCGATTGACGCCGCATCCGGCGCATCCAACAAGTATGACCCGGAGGTCAACATTGTCCTGCAGCCGGTGACGGCGAAGTCCGAAGACAAGCCCGCCCCGACGGCGGCGGACCGCCCGACCAGCTAACGCTATTCGCTAGCTCGCTGCCGCCTCCGCCGCCTTGCGCCGTTCGGAGGCGCGCAGCTTTTCGCTTTCGCTCTTCAACTGACCGCACGCCGCCATGATGTCCTGGCCGCGCGCGTGCCGGATCGGCGCAGACATGTTCTGCTCGCTCAGAAAGTCTGCAAAGCGCCGGATGGCATTGTTCGACGAGCATTCGAACACGCTGCCGGGCCATGGGTTGAACGGGATCAGATTGATCTTGGCGGGTATGCCCTGCAACAACTCCACCATTGCCTTGGCGTCGGCCAACGAGTCGTTGACGCCCTTCAGCATCACGTATTCGAAGGTGATGCGCCGCGCGTTGGAAAGCCCCGGGTAGTCCCGGCAGGCCTGCATCAATTGTTCCAGCGGGTATTTCCGGTTGATCGGCACCAGTTCGTCGCGCAATTCGTCGCGCACGGCATGCAGGGAAATGGCGAGATTGACCCCCAGTTCAGCGCCCACCTGCCCGATCATCGGCACGACGCCGGCGGTCGACAACGTAATCCGGCGCTTGGAAATGCCGAGGCCTTCGCCATCCATGACAATGCGCATCGCCCGGGCAACATTGTCATAGTTATAGAGTGGCTCGCCCATCCCCATCAGCACGATGTTGGTCAGGCTGCGGTCATGCTCCGGTGCGGGCCACTCGCCGAAGGCATCGCGCGCCAGCATGACCTGGCCGACGATCTCCGGCGCCTCCAGGTTGCGGACCCAGCGTTGCGTGCCGGTATGACAGAACTTGCAGGTCAGCGTGCAACCGACCTGACTCGAAACGCACAGCGTGCCGCGGTCGGTCTCCGGAATGTGGACGCTCTCCACCTCCTTGCCATCCGGGAACCGCAGCAGCCATTTCTGTGTGCCGTCGGTCGATTGCTGATGCATCGACACCATCGGCCGACCGACGACAAAATAATCCGACAGCATCGCCCGCACCGCCTTTGACAGGCTGGTCATCTGCTCGAAATCCGTCGCGCCGCGGCAGTAAATCCACTGCCAGAGCTGACGCAGCCGAAATCCTTCGACGCCAAAGGGCGCCAAAGCCTCCGCCAGGCCTTCCCTGTCCAGTCCAATCAGATTGCGCCGCGTGTCGGACGGCTGCACAGCAATTTCCGCGATGGGAGCCAATTGGGTC
>JAYPXD010000178.1:0-7870 GCA_038135395.1 Alphaproteobacteria bacterium
ATGCCACCTGGACGATGTAGGCCGGCGTCGTCGGCAGGCCCATGCCCAGGATGATGCCGGCAATCGCGGTCAGGACCAGGGCCAGCAATAGGGTGTCGTCGGCCAGCGAGATAACGAAGCTGGTGAATTCAATACCGACGCCGGACAGCGCAATAACGCCGATGACGATACCGGAGCACGCACAGGCCGCTGCCACCTGCAACGAGTTGCGGATACCATCGATCAGGCCTTCCAGAACGATTTTCACGGTAATTTCGGCACGGGTGGTTTTGCGCATCAACGCGACCGGGATCACCGACAGCAGGCCCAGCGTCGCCGCATAGGGAGCGCTATAGCCGTTCACCAGCACCACCATGATCACCGCCAGTGGCAGGAACTGGTGGCCGCGTTCGCGCAGCACCCGGCCCATCTCCGGCAAATCCGGGCGCGGCAGGCCTTTAAGCCCGACCCGCTTTGCTTCGAAGTGCACGGCGACAAACACAGCCAGGAAATATAGCAGTGCCGGTACGATTGCGATGCCGATGACGGTGAGGTAGCTGACGGCCATGAACTCCGCCATGACGAAGGCGGCTGCGCCCATGATAGGTGGCATGATCTGGCCACCGGTTGAAGCCACAGCCTCCACAGCGCCGGCAAAGGCCGGGCGATAGCCGATGCGTTTCATCAGCGGAATGGTAAACGTGCCCGTGGTCATCACGTTGGCGGTCGACGAGCCTGAGATCGTGCCGAACATGGCGCTGGTCATCACCGCGACCTTGGCCGGCCCGCCGGCCGTGCCGCCAGCCAATGCCATGGCGAAGTCCATGAACAGTTTGCCGGTGCCGGATTTCTCCACCAGTGCGCCGAAGACGATGAACAACACCATGTAGGTTGCCGAGACGTTCAGCGGGATGCCAAAAATGCCTTCGGTCGTCAGGTACATCTGGTCGATCAGTTCGCCGGTGCCCAGGTTCTCGAAGAACAGGGCATAGACCAAGAATGCCCCCGCCGTCAGCGGCAGCGCCAAGCCAACGGTGCGCCGAGCCGATTCCAGTGCGATGACGACGATGCCGACGCCCAGGAATTCCTCCAGCGGGCTCAGTTCGTCGACATAGGCAAAGCGGGTGAGGACGTGATCGTGCTCAACAAACAGATAGCCGACGACCGCGAGCGACAAGGCGATGAACGCGCAGTCGATTGCTGCGCCCGTCGCCCGTCGAGCCAGCGAGCCCGATGCCATGACAGGGTACCAAAGAAAAATCAGCACCAGTGCGAAAATCAGATGGGTGCCGCGGAAGTGGAACACCTCCGGCGCGCCGGTTGCAACCACCCAGAAATGGAAGGCCAACATCGCCAACGCAATTGCGCTTGGAACCCAAATGCCAAGCTTACTGTCGCCCAACATGCGCAAAACCTCCACAACCGCAGCATTGGCCCTAGATGCTGGCGGCACCCGGGCGGATCGGACTGGCAAAGGCAATGATCCCCGGCAAGAGCGGCGCCGGGGATCATTGCGCCGGAGCGTTAACTACATTGCGCCAGCTTCTTTGTACGCCTTGATCGAGCCTTTGTGGAACGGAACGCCGATGTCCACCGCCATTTTTTTGGCGTCGAGCGTGGCCAACGATTTCACGATCGTGCTCAGGTCATGTCCGCGTTTGATCAGCGCCTTAGTGATGTTATAGGCGGTCTCCTCCGATACTGACGAGCAGTTGAGGATTAAGTGCGCCGGGAAACCCGCGATTACAACGTCCTCTTCCTGACCCGGGTAGCTGTTGGCCTTGATGGTCAGGCGCTGCCAGCCGGGATTCTGCTTCTTCATGTGGGCGAATTGGGCATCCGTAATCGGCAGGAAGCGAACCTTACGCGAGTTCGTCAGGTCCAGCAGCGAGCCGTTCGGCACCGACGTAATCGTCGACATGGCGACGACCTGCCCATCCTTCATCATGTTCACGCCATCGGTCAGCGATGCAAAGTTGACTTTTGAGAGGCTCTCGTAGGTCAAGCCTTCGGTTTTCAGCAGCGCGCGCGTGCCCAATTCGGTGGTATTGCCGCGCGGCAGGGTCACCAGCGCCTTGCCTTTCATATCGGCGATGGTCTTGACCGAGTCATCGGTCGTCGTGACCTGCAGATAGTTATCGTAGAACGAACCCAGGTTGCAGATGTCCTTCAGCGGCGCATCGAACGGCTCGTTACCGTTGACGCCATCCACGGCCGACATCACAAGGCTCCAGCCCATATGGGCTTTGCCACCGGAAACGCCCTTCAGGTTGATCAGGCCGGCGCCCGGGCGGATGGTGACGCTCAGGCCTTTCACCTCTTCTTCGAGCAGGTTCTTGATCGCGCCGCCCAGCGGGTACCAGCTGCCGCCGGCCGGGCCGGTCATGAAGATGATGTCTTCCGCCTGCGCCGGTGCATTGGCAAAACCGATCATGCCGGTCGCCGCGAGCGCGATTGCGGTTCGGGATAGGAATTTTCGCATTGGCTTTCCTCCAGCAACGGTCCAAGAAGCGCCATTGCAGGTCGCGCCTCGTCCCAGAGTTTCACAATGCCAGCACCTGTTTCTCGGTTTTGAATTGCTGGCACGTGACAGAGACTGCCGCACCGGAACTGACTAGTCGAGCCGGAATATTGCCAAAACGGGATTTTGACGGGTTTTTGCCGGTGCAGCGGTGGGCGGTGGCCTTATGCACCGCTCCACCGCGCCGACGGGTTTAGCGGTATCTAGATACCGCTTCCAGCCCGCGGGTGCGTGCATTCGTGTCTTCCGCGGCATGCAGGGGCTGCATGACGACGGTGGTGGCGCCGGCGTCGAAGTGTTCCTTCATGCGCGCATGGATGGCGGCTTCGTCGCCCCAGACCACCATGGCGTCCATGAACCGGTCCGAGCCCTCGCCGGTAATATCGTCCTGCGAGAAGCCGATGCGCAGCCAGTTGTTGCAGTAGTTCGGCAGCGCCATGTAGCGCTTCAATTCGCTGCGGGCGATGGCGCGGGCCTTGGCCGGATCGCTCTCCAGGCAGAATTTCTGCTCGACGATCAGGGATTTGCCGTTGCCCATCACCTGCTTGGATCGAGCCGTGTGCTCCGGCGTGACGTTGTAGGGCAGCGAGCCGTCGCACTTTTCGGCGGCTAGTTCCATCATGCGAGGGCCGAGGGCGGCGATGGCGACGGGCCAGTCCGGCTCGCCCTCCTGCCGGCCGGCTTCCATGCCGTCCAGATAGGCGCGCATCGTGGCGACGGGCTTGCCGTATTCGTGCTTGCGCAGCCCCTCCACCATCGGGATGTGAGAGACGCCGAGGCCCGAGATATAGCGCCCGTCATACATGTCGTTCAGCGAACGCCGCGCCGCCGCGGCCGTGAACGCGTCGCGGGCATAGATGTTGGCGATGGAGGAGCCGACGCGGATGGTCTTGGAGTTTGCCAGCAGGAAGGCGCCGGTGGCGATGCTCTCGTAATAGCGGCTCTCCGGATACCAGTAGGAGCCGAAGCCGAGGCTCTCCACCTGCTGCACAAAGGCGGCCATCTCCGCCGGCTTGAGCTTGTCGGAAGAATACCAAATGCCGAGTTTGCCGAGATTCATGGAGGTTCTGCTTTCAGATTTCGCCCGGAGCGTATCTAGGGGCGTGGCGCGTGATCGGGTTGCCTAAGCGACCGGAGCCCGGATAGGGCTTTCGGTACGCTTGGGGGCGGACGGGAAGGTTTGTGGTCTAGCGGCAATGCTGGTTGTGTTTAGCCGAACGCGCCGCCGTCCTTCAAGGCCAGGGCATCGTCAGCGCTGAAGCCAAGCTCCGCCAGCACCTCGTCATTGTGCTGGCCCAGGCCCGGCGACATGGCGGGCGGGCGTTTCTGCACGTCCGTAAGCCAGAATGGACTGGAGAGGGTCAGGGAGGAACCGGCGCGCTCGGGCTCGGGGTGCGGAATGATGATGCCGGCCTCTCGCATCTGCACGTCGCTAGCGATGTCATCCACCGTGCCGATTTCGCCGAACGTGAAGCGGTTGGCGGTGAGGATGGATTTCCATTCCGGCCAGGTCTTGGTCTTAAACACGGCGTCGAAGGCGTCGATCAGTTCGCGGGCGTGCGGCTTGCGGCTTTCGACCGATTCGAACCGCGGATCCTCCGCCATGTGGTCGAGGCCGACAGCCCGCACCACCTCCTTGAAGCGGTCCGGCTTGGTGATCATCACCAGATGGAACCAGCGGCCATCGGCGCAGGCATAGAGATTGTGCATCGGGTTATCGGCTTCCTCCCGCGGCGGCCGGCCTTCGACCCTGGCGCCGCACAAAGCCGCCTGGGTCCAGATCGCATTCCACCAGAGGCCGTTCGCCATCAGGTTGGTCGCTACTTCGCCCCCTTTGCCGGTGCGCTCGCGCCGGTACAGCGCCGTCATGATCGCCGCGACCATGCTGATGGCCGTCGGATGGTCGCCCATGCCGGGCAGGGAGCGGGCCGGGGCGCTGTCCACCGATGGTTTGCACAGGTCCATCAGGCCAGTGCGCGCCCAGAGCGCCGTCGAATCGAAGCCGGTGCGGTCTGCCTCCGGCCCGGTTTCGCCATAGGCGGTGACGCTGGCGTAGATCAGGCGGGGGTAGAGGTCCTTCATGTCCTGGTAGCGCACCTTCAGCCGTTCGCGCGCCGGGAAGGGGGCGTTGGTGACGAAGATATCGGTGCTCTCCAACATGCGGTGCAGCACCCGCTGGCCGGCTTCGACCTTCAGGTCCAGCGTGATGGCGCGCTTGGAGCGGTTGTCGACGATGTAGTTGTAGGGGTACTCGCTGTAGGGGGTGCGCATGGCCGGGTCGTCGCGGCGGTAGGGCTCGCCGGAAGGCGGCTCGATCTTGATCACGTCGGCGCCGAAGTCGGCCAGCACGGTGGTGGCGACGGGGGCGGCGATGAACGAGGCGCAGTCGATCACTTTCAGGCCGGCAAGCGGCAGGTCTTCGTTGGCTGTGTCTATGGGCATGGCGAGGCTCTGGCGTTTCCTGTTGATGGCGTGTTGCCGGAAACCCTACCGCGCCTTGCCGGAGTTGGGTAGGTTCCAGGCATGCGCGAAGCCGACCTCTATCCACCGCTGAAAGCCTATCTCGAAGCCCAAGGCTATGAGGTGAAGGCCGAAATCGGCGATTGCGACCTGCTGGCCCGCCGTGGCGGGGAGCCGCCGGTGGTGGTTGAGCTGAAACTGACCTTCTCCCTGGCGCTGGTCATGCAGGGCGTAGCCCGGCAGGCAGTGTTCGAACATGTGTACCTGGCGGTGCCGGTGTCGTCGGAGCGCGGCTGGAAGTTGCGCTACACGGACATTGTTCGGCTATGCCGGCGTCTTGGGCTGGGCCTGCTGGCGGTGCGGACCGGGGACGCACCTCAAGTCGAGGCGCATCTGGACCCCGGCCCGTACCAGCCGCGCCAGCGCGCCAAGGCGGCAGGACGAATGCTGCGCGAGTTCGAACGGCGGGTGGGCGATCCGAATGTCGGCGGCACAACCGGCATCAAGCGCATGACCGCCTATCGCCAGGATGCCCTGCGTTGCGCTGCTGTTCTGAACGCCGAGGGACCATTGAAGGCTGCCTTGGTTGCACAAGCCGCCGGCGTGGCCCGAGCCGCTGCGCTGATGCGCGCCGACCATTATGGCTGGTTCGAGCGGGTGGCGCGGGGAGTTTATGGCCTGACTCCGATGGGCGAGGCTGCGCTGCGCGAGCATGCCGCCACCGTTCAAGCCCTTGTCACCACAGAGACCTAGGCGGGCTCTTTTCCGCCGGCTTGTGCGCCGACGCTGCTTAACAGTAAGGTTGCCGTTGCACCTGACGGAGACTTAAATCCATGCCGAAGATCGCGTCCAGTTTCGATCCCAAGTCCGTTGAATGGCGGCGGGTCAGCGATTTGTCCGACAAGGCCTATCCCGTTGACTTCGAGTATTCGTTGCTCGGTTATGACCTGGCGACGGGACGGCTCGATATGCTGCTGCGGTATGCGCCCGGCAGCAGCCATTGCCGCCGCCACCGCCATGTTGCCGCGACGGCGACCCTGGTGCTGGAGGGCGAGCAGTTCGTGACGGATGTGCTGCCGGACGGTTCGCTTGGGCCGACCGTGCATCGGCGCAAGGGCGACTACGCGCTTGCCGCCGGCGACGCCCATCCGCACAACGAGCATGGCGGCGAGGGCGGCGGCACGGTGCTGCTGTCACTGTCAACCGGCCCGGACGGCGTGTTGTTCGAATATCTTGACGGTAATATGGAAAACGGCTGGACCCTGAACATCCGCGACTATGTCGATGCGTGGGAGCGGGGCGCGATCCATGGCGAGCGCTCCGCCGCCGCATCGGCAGCGGCGGCGGAGTAGTCCGGCAGCGGCGTCAGTCCCGCTTAAAGCGATAGTGGAACCGGTCCGCGCCATCCGCACTCACCAGCCCGACGGTCGGCGCGGCGAAGTGGATCGGCAGGATCAGCGTGCCGGTGTCCGCCACCTGGGCCAGGAAGGTGCGGCGCGATTCGATTCCCTGTTCCGGGTTCCAGTCGGGCGCAGCGGCCCAGGTCGGCTCGCGGCACTGGATCGGGTGGTGCATCATGTCCCCGGTCACTACGGCTGTCTGCCCGCCGGAGTGCAAATTCACGCAGCAATGGTGCGGCGAGTGGCCGGGCGTCGGCGTCAGCGTCACCAGGTCGTCCAACTGGTAGTCGTCATCCACCAGCAGCGCCTGGCCGGCCTCGACAATGGGCAGGCAGTTGATGCGGAAAATCTTGCCGTAAGGGTCGCGGCCCTGTTTGTACTCTTCCTCCCAGATGGCGTATTCCTTCTTGTGGAAGATGTACTTGGCGTTCGGGAAAGTCGGGACCCAGCGGCCGTCCTTCAGCTGCGTGTTCCAGCCGGTGTGGTCCACGTGCAGGTGGGTGCAGAAGACATGGGTGATGTCCGCGAAGCTCAGGCCGAGCGCGCCCAGCTCGTTCCGCCAGCGCTCCTTGCCGGGAAAGTCGAAGGGGGCGGGCAGGTCCTTGTGCTCGCCGGTGCAGGTGTCGACCAGGATGGTGTGGTGCGGCGTGCGGACGACGAAGGTCTGGTAGGTCATCACCAGCATGCCGGTGGCGGGGTCATAGACCTCCGGCTCCATCTGCGGCACGTGGGCGTCGAAAATGGCCTGGTCGAAGGCCGGGAAGAAGTCCTGCGGCTTGCGCCACGGTCCTTCGCGTTCGATGACGGCGTCGATGGTGATGTCGCCGATCCGGATCTGGCGCATGGGGGCGTTCCTTATGGTTCGAGTGTCTGCCGAAAGCCTACCGCAGCGGCGGCAGGGATGGTAGCATTTGCATAACGCCATCGTTCCGGCGGCAAATGCCCAACTTCCTCACCCTGAGTCTGCTGAAAGGCGTTTTTCTTCTCGTGTACCCGTCGATGGAATGATCTCATGCTTGTATTTTGGTTCGAACATGCCTGTTCCTGATTTTCAAACGCTCATGCGGCCAATTCTCGGTCAAATTTTGGAAGGGCCGAAAAATTCGCGTCAGTTAACCGAAAGCATGATTGAGGAGTTTGGTCTTACGGATGACGAGCAAAACGAACTCGTTCCCAGCGGACGCAAAACCCGTATCGTTGACCGGGTTCAATGGGTCATTACGTACTTGGTCAAAGCTGGGTGTGCTGAGCGGCCAAGCCGGGGCTTTGCGTTGGCGACGAAGAGAGGGCGGGAACTATATGAGCAAAGCCCAGACGGCATAAACACACGTACGCTGCAGGCATTTCCCGAGTTTGTTTCTTTCCAAACCGCGCATCAAAGGAAAGGGCCCGACAATAATCTTCCGGTGGTGGAGATTCCACCGCAGACCGATCAAACACCGGAAGATCGAATTGGCGCTGCGATGGAGGAGATTGATACTGACCTTCGCGACGATCTCCTCGCCAGGAT
>JAYPXD010000179.1:0-7845 GCA_038135395.1 Alphaproteobacteria bacterium
GAATTGCTGGACGCCGTGGATTCCGGTCGCCTTGAAGACGTGCTGCATGTTCTGGCACAGGCCGGGCGGGTCTCCGATGGCGTTGCTGTCCTGATCTATGTCGCAAGGAACCGACCCGAACTCGCAGACGGGTTAGCGGCTTTGGGCCTTGCGGTATTGGCAAAGCCGGATAGTGGCGTAGATGCCACGACCTTGCTGGATGCTATTGCACAGGCGGCGCGGGAAGGTACGGAATTTAATGATCAACTTAAAGCTGTCAATTCAGTTTCCGAAACAGGCGCCGCCAGCGGTAATCTTGCCAGTCTTCAACCTGCAGTCGGCCCCAACGGCCGCGAAGGCGACAGTGAACCATCCGTTGGCGCGCCACTGTCGCCGCCGGTGACCTATGGTGCCGCCGGCGGGTTTGGCGGCGGTGCGGGGGCGGGGTTGCCGGCAGGACTTTTTGTCGGCTCCAGCAGCGGCGTTGGTACATCTACGGCAGGCAATGCCAATGCGGATCAGACGCCGTCCGCCGATCCAACTCCTGCAACCCCTACAGCACCACCGGAGCAAACACCGCCGGTCGTGGCGCAGCAGCCGGATCCCGGCGTGGTCGATCCGCCTGCGGACGGCGGGGTCAGTTGATATGGTGGCTTGGCAGCAGGCGGTGATCTCTGGGTACTGGCCCGCATTCGCGCTTGCTGCCGGCGTTCTGATCTGCCTTGCGCGTTACCCAATGGCGGCTTCGGTTGAGGCGCCGCCATATCGCCCCGGCCCTTCAGCCGAGACGGATGCGCCGGGGCGGGGATTGGGCGGCACCGTCCGGAACCGGCCCCGTCCCGATTATGACCCGATCGGCAATTCGATTGGCGCGTTGCATATTTTTCCAGGCATTGCCGTTGGCGTTGACTACAACAGCAATATTGATCGCACCGACACGGCCGAGCGCGCTGGTCTTTTGGCCAGAGTCCGTCCGACGCTGCGGATCGTCACCGACTGGAGCCGGCATGCGTTGGAAGTGTCTGCCGAGGCCGAGTCGGGCGAATACCCGGTCTATCGGCGTGAAAGCTATCTGGACGCGGCGGCCCGCGCCGCCGGGCGGATCGACATCGGCCATGGACTGAAAGCCGAGGCGGGTCTGGGGCTGGCGCACCTGCACGAACCCCGTGGCGGCGTCGATGACGCAAGCGGGGCCGAGCCGGTACGGTTTCTGCAATGGTCGGCGGAGGGCGCGCTTAGCCTGCAATCCGGCCGTTTCGCTTATACCATCGGCACGGCCGTCAAGCGGTTGGATTTCAATGACGTCCCGGCACAGGGCGGCGGCTCGCTGAACCAGGATGACCGCGACAGCCAAACCTGGTCGGTTGAGGCGCGCATCGATTACGAACCTCTTCCCGATACTGGCGTGTACCTGACCGGTCGATACGGATTGATTGATTTTGCCGCCGCAACCGATGACAGCGGTATCAACCGTGATAGCCGGTTACAACAGATCGTCGCCGGTACCGAGCTCGACCTCGGAGGCGTCACGGTTCTGAATCTTGCTGTCGGATGGATGGGCCATCAGTTTGCCGATGCCCGGTTGCAACCTGTCATGGGATTGGCGATCAGCGGCGATGTCACTGTGAATGTCACCGCCCTGACAACGGTCACTGGCGCTCTGACCCGCGATTTGAGCGCGACTGTCACGCCTGGTGCATCGTCCTATACCCAAACCGCTGCACGCCTCCAGGTCGACCACGAGTTATTGCGCAACCTTTTGTTGTCCGCGTCGATTGCTGGGCGACGGCTGGATTTTCATGGCGTGGATCGCCGCGATACCCACGGGGGCGTCAGCGTCGGCGCGGAATGGCTTGTCAACCGTCTGGCGCGGTTGTCATTGCACTATGAACTTGGCCAGCGGCTTTCCGAGGGCTCAGCCGCAACCCACGATTGGCTGCGGCAGGCGGTGATGCTGCGCCTGGAGTTGCAGCGATGAGAGAGGCGGCAATGACCTTACGGATGGCCGTGCTGGCGATATTGCTGACGCATTGGGCACCCAACCCAGGCATAGCCGCGGCGGACCAACTGGTCTACCGACTGGGCAGCGGCGACCGGATTATCGTGACCGTATTCGGCCATGAAGACCTGTCCGGTGAGTTCGAATTGGACGGCGAAGGGCGCATTGCACTGCCTCTGATCGGCGATGTCGTCATAGGCCAGAAATCACTGCGGCAGGCCGAAGCCATCATAACCGACCGGCTCAAGCCGGATTATCTGATCAACCCGAGAGTTAGCATCCAAGTGGCGAACTACAGGCCATTCTATATCCTCGGGGAGGTGAAGCAGCCTGGCAGTTATGCATTCGTCAATGGCATGACCGTCGTCCAAGCCGTCGCCATTGCCGGCGGCTACACCTATCGCGCCCGGCAAACCCGCGTCAGCATCCAACGCGCCAGCGATCCCGCGCGTCGGCAAGTGCCGGCTGGGCCGGATACGGTGGTTCTCCCTGGGGACATCCTGATTGTACCGGAGCGCTATTTCTGACGGCGACCCGCCGGCCGGTGGCCGGGTTACGCCGCTCTATCCCATGCCGCCGCCGGCGGCCCTATCCGAGGCCGACCGCTGGATGCGGCGGGAAGTTGACCTGGCGATGCTGGCGCGCGCCCTGTGGCGACGGCGTCTGCTGTTGGGCTCGGTTCTGGCAGGAGCATTGCTGCTGGCGGTTCTGCTGATTTTGCAATGGCCGCGGGCCTATCAGGCTGAAGCGGTGGTGTTGCTGGACCCCGGAAGCCAACCGGCAGTGAAATTCGAGGAGTTGCTGACCGGCCTGCCGCCCGATGACCAGACGCTCAGCAGCGAAATTCTTGTCCTGCGCGCGCCGGCGCTGGCTGCTGACGTCATTCGCAACCTGCGATTGGCTGCACATCCGGATTTCAATCCGGACCTGCCGCAAATTCTGGCGCCATTTCAGGTTCTCCCGGCCTTGCGCCAAGCTGGCGTCGGGGCTCTGTTCGTTTGGCTGGGGTTATCCGAAGCAGTGCCTTTGACGCCGGAGGGCCGGTTGGATCGCGCCGCCGTCCGCATTCTCAACGCCTTTGCCGAACGTCTTGAGGTCGATCGGATCGGCCGCAGTCTGGCGGTACGCGTCGCCGTCACCAGCCACGATTCCGGTTTGGCGGCCGATGTCGCTAATGCGTTGGTGGAGCGATATTTGGCGGATCAATTGGCGGCCAAGCATAAGGCGACGGAGTTCGCCGGCGTCTGGCTCGACAAGCGCGTCGCTGATCTGCGCACCAAGGTTGAGACGGCGGAACGGGCGGTCGAAGATTACCGCGGCCGCTCCGGTCTGGTTATTGGCGACGGCCTGACCGTTTCGGCGCAGCAATTGGCGGAACTCAACAGCCAGTTGATCTTGGCGAGGGGCCAGACAGTAGCCGCCAGGGCCCGCCTGAACCAGGTCGAACGGCAGTTGCAGCGGCAGGGCGATGCCTTGTCGGCCTCCGAAGTTCTGTCGTCGGCGCTGATCCACCGCCTGAAAGAACAGGAAGCCGAAGTCCTGCGCCGTCGGGCGGACCTTGGCCAGGAATACGGGCAGAAGCACCCGCGGATGCTGTCGGTTAAGGCAGAGTTGCGGGATATCCAGGGACAGATTGCCGGGGAGGTCGCCCAAATCGTCGCCGGGCTCAGCAACGCGGTCGCTGTCGCTTCGGCGCAGGAAGCGTCGTTGCAGCAGGCGTTGCAAAAGGCAGAGGCAGCAGCAGCGGAACAAGGAAAGGCTCAGGTGCGCCTGCGGGCGCTGGAACGTGAGGCGGAAGCGAGCCGCAGCCTGTTGCAGACCTTTTTGCAGCGGTACAAACAGACCAACGACCAGGACAGCATTCAAAGACCGGATGCCCGTATCTTGGCGCGAGCGACAGCACCGGAGGCGCCATCAGAGCCGCGGCGCGCCCTGATCCTGATTGGCGCAGCGATAATCGGTCTGGCGGCGGGCGTAGGGTTGGCGATCCTGCTGGAATTGCGGCAGATGGGTGTCGTGACGCCGGCGGTTCTGCGCACCCGCGTCGGGTTGCCTGTGCTCGGCTTAATCCCATTGGTCCGGCGCCGACGCGGCGTCCCGGTGGCGAACGCAGTCCTCGAAGCGCCGTTGGGAGGCTTTGCCGAGGCGATGCGGATGGTTGGCGGCGGCCTTGGGGATGCTCGTGTAGTTCTGGTGACGGCGGCTGGGCCGCAGGAGGGCAAGACCAGCACTGCGCTGGCGCTGGCCCGTATTCTGGCCATGCAGGGGCGGCGTGTATTGCTGGTTGACGCTGATCTGCGGCGAAGCACGCTCAGTGGTCAATTTGGTCTGGAGGAGCAAGCCGGGTTGGCAGACCTGCTGGCTGACCCATCCGGCTGGCCGCTGGCGACCCGGTCCGATGCGGTATCGGGCCTGGCCATCGTCGGCGCTGGCTCCCGTCGAGCCAGAGCAGGGGAACTGAGTATGCCTGCCCCGGCGCTGCGCCATCTGCTGGGGCAATGGCGGCAAGAATTCGACCAGGTCATTATCGATGCGGCGCCGGCCCTGTTGATCTCGGATGTGAGAGAGGTAGCCCGGCAATGCGATGGTGTAGTCCTCGTGGTTCGCTGGCAACATACGCAATTAGCTGCGATTCAGGAGGTCGCTACGCACCTGCGTGAGGCGGGAGCGCCTCTGTTGGGCGCCGCGCTCACGCACGTCGACCTGAAACGCCTTGGCGAAGAAGGATTGCGGTATGGTGATGCCGGCGCTTACAGCGCGGCATTGGATACCTATTTCCGCGAGCGGCGGGCGGAAGGAGGCCAGGGTGCCTCCGTTTAGCCGCCGACTGGGTTGGTTTTGGCTTCTGCCTGCAGTGTTGCTGCTGTGGTGCGGCGGTTGCCGCCTGAGCGAGGGGGTCAGCACTTGGCCGCTGCAGCGGTATCTTCACGCCGCCTGGTGGCAGAGAGGCAAGCCTCCTGCGCTTGCGACAGTTATCGCGCAACCGCCGGGGCGCGCTGACGGCCGCGCCTGGTCGGGATATGGGCAAGCACTGCTCAGCGCTGCCCACCAAGCCCGCGATCCGGAGGCACGGGGGCGATTGCTGTCCCTGTCGGATAGAGCGACGTGGCGTGCGGTGCGGCTCAGCCCTGCCATGGCTTCGACGTGGGCGCGGCTTTCCCTGATCGCGTTGAACCGGGATGATCGCGCATTGGCTGTCAAGGCGTTGCGGCTGTCGCTTGCGCTGGCGCCGAATGGTATCAATCTGGCTTGGCCCAGAGCAAAAATTGGCTTGTTTCTCTGGAGCGATCTGGATGACGCGGCTCGCCGCGGCATTGCGAATGATATCCGACGACTGTCGCGCCAGCCTCCTACTGTGGACTTACCCTACCCGGTGGCAGCGCTGCGTCGTTTCGCGGGCGATATTGGTCGTGGCGCGTTGATGGAGACTTTACTTGGCAATGCGGTGGCCCATGCGGATTGAGCGGTTTGCCATTGCGGGCCCTGCGTTGCTGCTGCCGCAGCGCCATTACGATGACCGTGGCTACCTGGCAGAGACCTTTCAGTTCGCGCGATTCGGCGCGGCGATCGGCATGCCGAAGATCGTGCAGGAAAATCTGGTGTGGTCTGGCGCTGTTTCCACCGTGCGTGGCCTGCATGCCCAGGCGCCACCGAACGCTCAGGCCAAGCTGGTTTCGGTGATGGTTGGGCGGATCTTGGACGTAGTAGTTGATATACGGCGTGAATCACAGACTTATGGTCAGCATTTGGCTATAGAGTTGACGGCGGCGGCCGGTGCAATGCTCTATGTCCCTAGCGGATTTCTGCACGGATATCGAACCTTGGAGGCGAACACCCTCGTGCAATACAAGCTCGATGCGCTTTACGCACCGTCCAGCGAGTTGGCGGTTCGGTTCGACGACCCAGCTCTGGCGATAGAATGGGGCGCGGCTGCGGCCGATTGCTTGGTCAGCGACAAGGACAGGGGGGCGCAGTCGTTCGCAACGTTTGCGTCGCCGTTTTCGGATGCCGCGGCGTCGTGACGGGCGCGCCGGTCTCCGCTTTGATCGTCAATTTTCGCAGCACGGACTGGCTGTTGCCGTGCCTGGAATCGTTGCTGGACGTCGGTCCGGACCTGACGCGGGTGATCGTGGTCGACAATGCGTCCGGGGATGGCAGCATCGAACGAATTCATGCCTGGGCAGAGGGCCGGGAAATGGCGCGTTCTCACGCCGCGCCGGCGTTGGATGGACTTTGGCAGCCGCCTCTGGACAAACCCATTCCGGTCTATACTTCGGCGGCGGATGGCGATGTCGATCCGGCCGCGCGTCTGGTTCTGATTGCGGCAACCGCCAACCGTGGTTTTGCCGCAGGCAATAATATTGGGCTCCGCTATATCGAAGCTTGCCGGGATGCGAGCGACGTCTGGCTGCTGAATCCGGATGTGCTGGTTGCGCCCGGCGCATTGCGGGCCATGCGAGCCCGTATGGCTGAGGACCAGAGCATTGGCACCTGTTGCGCCTTGCTCCGCTATCTGGAACTGCCCGACCATGTTCAATGTTACGGCGGAGCCTGGTTCAAAGGCTGGACCGCGCAGGCAGGTCATTTGGGCGAGGGGCATCTGTTCGATGATGACGTCGATCCGGAATTGGTCGAGCAGCACCTGGCGTATGTCATGGGTGCCTGCCTGCTGGCGTCGCGGGCCTATCTGAACCGCGTTGGCCCGATGGATGAACGCTTTTTCCTGTATTTTGAAGAAATGAGCTGGCAGGTGCGCGCTGGCCGTCGCTTCAAAGCGGCGTTTGCCGCCGAAGCTGAAGTGTATCACCATCACCATGCAAGTGGCGGCCGGCATGACCGCCTTCTTTATGGTGGCCGCTTGCGTTTTGCCCGGTATTACAGGCCTTGGACTCTGCCGACAGTCGCCGCCGGGGTTTTGGGGGCTGCGTGGCGTGCCTGGCGTCAGGGCGAAAGCGCGAGGGCGAGGATGCTTGCCTCGCGCAGTTTCTGGTGGGAAGCCCTGACCCGCCCAGGGAGCGCGCCCGGCTGATTGGCCTTGCAATTGCGATGTGCTAGGCATGACCGGTCATCTTGTTTGAAGGTCAAGGATACTGCCGCCATGAATTTCGTCCCGCCGGTTTGGGTGCCCACCCGCCATGACAATGCGCGTAATCCTTCGGAGCATATTGCGCCGGACGCCAGCGGGCAGAATTTTTATGATATCGACCCTTCACTGCATCACATTCTTGATCTGTACATGGACCCGGCCGAGCGCGCACATTTCCTGCCGCACATGCGCCGCCTGGGCGGCATTGCCGGCAATGAGCTGGATGCCCTTTCGCGGGAAGCCGACCGTCATCAGCCCATTCTGCACCTGCGCGACCGCTATGGCCGCGACGAGGATCGCATCGAATATCATGGCAGTTATAAGGAGATGGAGAAGATCGCCTTCTTTGACTTCGGCTTCCAGGCGATGACCAATCGCAGCGGCGTCATGGGCTGGCCGGACAAGCTCAGTTACATCACCAAGTACGCCTTCCAGTACCTGTTCGTGCAGTCGGAATTCGGCCTGATGTGCCCGATTTCGGCGACGGATACATCGGCCTTTCTGATCAACCGCTATGCCGACCCGGACACGCACGCCCGCTATTTCCCACGCATGACCAGCATGGACCCTGCGGATTTCCTTTCCGGCTCGCAGTTCATGACGGAGAAGTCGGGCGGCTCCGATGTCGGGCAGATTGAATTGACCGCGGTGAATGAGGGTGGCGAGTGGCGGCTCTATGGCGAAAAGTGGTTTTGTTCGCACACTGACGGCGACGTGGCCTTGCTGCTGGCGAGGCCGGAGGGTGCGCCGGCGGGTTCGCGCGGCCTGGCGCTGTTTGCAC
>JAYPXD010000180.1:0-4733 GCA_038135395.1 Alphaproteobacteria bacterium
GTCATTCAGCATCTCGATGGTCTCGGCGAATCAGCCTCGCTGATGGGGGCGGTGTTGAACGCGCTGGAAAAATTCGCTGCCGCCGCCGCTGCTCCGTGTGTCCTGAACCTGGTCATGATCGCGGCGTTGCTGTTCGCCGCCAATGCATTGCAGACGCCCGGCCATGTGCTGGCCATCGCCGTCGCCCTGGCGGGTTTTGCCCAACTGGCCCTGATGGCCTGGGTCATGCGGCGGGCGGGCTTTTCGCTCAGGCTGGTGCCGGTTCGCCTCGATCCGGTGGTAAAACGCACCCTGCGGCTGCTGGGGCCGGGGGCCATAGGCGCGGCTGCCCTGCAACTCAACATGCTGGTGAATACCCTGATAGCGTCGTTGCTCCCTGTTGGCGCCATCAGCTATCTCTATTATGCGGACCGGATTTACCAGTTGCCCTTGGGCATGATCGGCATCGCTATCGGTACGGCATTACTGCCAAGCCTGTCTCGGACGCTGAAAAGCGACGCTCCTGCCGCGGCCAATGCCGCGTTGAACCGGGCGTTGGAATTGTCGCTGTTCCTGACCTTGCCGGCCGCAGTGGTCCTGGCGACGATCCCTGACGCCATTGTCCACGTGTTGTTCGAACGCGGCGAGTTCGGGCCATCCGATGCTGCCGCTACCGCCACCGTACTGGCCGCCTATGCCGCGGGGCTGCCTGCTTTCGTTTTGGTCAAAGTGTTGAGCCCCGGCTTTTTTGCACGCGAAGACACCAAGACGCCGGTCCAGTGGGCGACGGCCAGCATAGCGTTGAATATCGCCCTGGGGTTTGCCCTGTACCGCCCTTTGGGCGTGCTTGGGTTGGCGCTGGCGACGACGGTCGCCGCATGGGCGAATGTCGTTGCGCTCGGTTGGATGCTGCACCGGCGCGGACATTGGCGTGCCGACGCGACATTATTTTCCCGGACGCCACGCGCGGTTGCCGCCAGCACGGCCATGGGCGCCTTGATCCTGGCCGGCACGGCTGCTTTGGACGACTTCCTGCAGGGGCATGAGCTGGTGCGGGCCGGTGTCCTGATGGGAATTTGCGGCTTTGGCGCGCTCGCCTATTTCGCAATCGCCTGGATGATCGGCGCAGCAGACAAGGCTGGCATCGCCGCATTGGCGAAACGTCCGCTTGACCGCGTCCGCCGCCGCCGCGATAACGCTTCACCTCCTGCGAAACCAGAGCAATAGTCCCGTGGCCCATCCGACCAATCGCATTTTCAGCGGCATTCAGCCGACCGGCAACCTGCACCTCGGTAACTACCTGGGGGCAATCCGCAATTGGGTCGGGATGCAAAAAGACTATGAATGCATTTTTTGCATCGTAGATATGCATGCCATCACCGTGCCGCAAAACCCGGTTGCCTTGCGCCAATCGACCAGGGAGGTGACGGCGGCCTATATCGCATCCGGCATCGATCCGGACGCCTGTATTATCTTCAATCAGTCCACGGTCAGCGGCCATGCGGAATTGGCATGGATTTTTCAGTGCCATGCGCCGATGGGCTGGCTGAACCGGATGACCCAGTTCAAGGAGAAGGCCGGCAAGAAGCGCGACCAAGCCATGGTCGGCCTCTATGCCTACCCCGTACTGATGGCGGCTGATATCCTGCTCTATAAGGGAACGGATGTTCCGGTTGGCGAGGATCAGAAGCAGCACCTGGAACTGGCCCGCGATATCGCTGGCGCATTCAACCGTTTCTACGACGTAGACTTTTTCCCCTTGCCCGAGCCGCGTATCTTCGGAGCCGCGACGCGAGTGATGAGCCTGCGCGACGGCACATCCAAGATGAGCAAGTCGGACCCGTCCGACATGTCCCGCATCACCTTTACAGACGATGCCAATGCCATCGCCAACAAGATCCGCCGCGCCAAGACCGATCCGGAGCCGTTGCCTAGCGAGGCGAAGGGACTGGAAGGCCGGCCGGAGGCGGATAATCTGGTCGGCATCTATGCTGCACTCGCCGACAAGACCGTGGACCAGGTTTTGGCCGAGTATGGCGGCAAAGGGTTTGCCGACTTTAAACGAGGACTGGCGGACGTGGCGGTGCAGGTTCTAGCGCCGATTACCGGAGAGATGACCCGTATGCTGGCTGACCCTGGGTACGTCGATGGCGTACTGGGTAAGGGCCACGAACGGGCCGAAGCCATTGCCGCGCCAATTTTGGCGGAAGTTAAGGATCTGGTGGGATTCTTGCGCCCGTAGTAACATTATTTCTACTGGCAAAGCTGCCTAGCTGAAGGCCGAACGACAATGCAAATCTACCTGCCGATAGCCGAACTTTCAGTAAATGCGTTCGTGCTGCTCGGTCTTGGTGGCGGAATTGGGTTTTTGTCTGGCCTCTTCGGCGTCGGGGGCGGATTTCTAACGACACCGGCCCTGATTTTTATCGGAATTCCGCCTGCAGTGGCGGTCGCCAGTGGCGCCAACCAGTTGGTGGCCACCTCGATTACCGGCGTGATAGCCCATTGGCGGCGCAAAAGCGTCGATTTCAAGATGGGGGGAGTTTTGCTCGTTGGCGGTATTGTCGGGTCTACAATTGGCGTCTTTGTTTTTAAATTGATGAGTCAACTGGGCCAGGTCGATTTGATGGTCTCGTTGCTCTATGTCGTGTTCCTTGGCGCAATTGGCTTGTTGATGTTTGCGGAAAGCTTGCGGGCGATCTTGCGAACGCGAAAGGGCACGGCCCGCAGAGGCAAGCTGCACCGCCATATCTGGATGCATGGCTTGCCATTCAAAGTGCGGTTCCGGCGCTCGCGCCTTTATGTCAGCGTGCTGATGCCCCTGACCATTGGCGCTTTAGTCGGTTTGCTGGCCGCGCTGATGGGCGTCGGGGGCGGGTTCATCATGGTGCCTGCCATGATTTACCTGTTGGGCATGCCAACCAGTGTCGTCGCCGGCACGTCGCTATTTCAGATCTTGTTCGTCGTGGTCAACGTCACCTTTCTTCAGGCTTACACAACGCAATCAGTTTACGTCGTTCTGGCCTTGTTTTTGTTGGTAGGCTCAGTAATTGTCGTACAGTTAGGGACGGCGATGGGAAGCAAGATTTCTGGGGCGCAGTTCCGTATTTTGTTGGCGCTAATGGTGCTGGCAACCTGCGTGAAACTTTTGCTGGACCTGGCGATCAGGCCGGAGGAATTGTTCAGCCTTCAAACCATCGCGCATTCCGGCTAGTTGAACGGATAAGTTCCCGCCGTGATGCCCAAATCGCCTCCGCGTCCTAATCTGGCCCCCTTGTCATCATGTTTGATCCAGCCCATACAAGCCTAACAAAAGCGGTCTGCATTTCGAATAGGTGGCAGCCGACGGACGCAGAACCGGGCGAGGAACTGTTCGGTATTCGCCCGTTGCAAATGTTTAGAACGTTGCTGTTGGCCTTGCCGAGTGGCTTCATGCTGTTTCTCGGTGTGGAGGCGATGCGCCAAATGCGCTTTAGCCAGCAACCGGTCAAGGGAGGTGGCCACTGATGCTTGCGATACGGCCCTTGGCAGATAAAATCGTATATGCCCTGTTGTTTGTGTTGGCCGCTACCGTCACCGGTCGCGCTGAAGTGCTGGTTGCCGATCTCTCGGAGCATGAAATCAAAATCAGCGCGGGCTTTGCTGGCGCCGAGCTTTTGTTGTTTGGCGTAACGCAAGGCGGGGGTGACGTCATCGTTATAGTCAGTGGGCCGGATGCAACCCAGGTTGTTCGCAAGAAGTCACGTGTCAGTGGGTTGTGGATCAATACCGAAAGCGTCCGGTTTGATCAGGTTCCAGGCTTTTATCATGTGGCCGCGACCAATAACCTGTCTGAGTCGACCCTGGATGATGTGCTGAAAGAAAACGGCGTTGGGTTCCGATACTTGAACATGTATCCGGCGGTCGAAATCAAGCCGGGACGATCGGAGGAATTTCACGAAGCTTTATTGCGCCGCAAGGTGGCGCGAGGGCTCTATAATGGCACGACCGGGCGAATCGACGTGTTGAAGGATACGTTGTTCCGCACCAAAGTGCCGTTTCCGGCGAACGTGCCGACTGGCCGCTATCGGGTAGACGTCTACCACGTTGAAGACGGGTGGGTGACGTCGGTTGCGACTATTCCATTGTCCGTTGGCAAAGTCGGACTGGAACAATCAATTTTCCAGTTCGCGCACGAGCAACCAGCACTGTATGGTGTAGTTGCGATCGTGATCGCTGCAGTTGCAGGCTATGGTGCCGGTATGTTGTTTGGACGACGATAAATGGCTGAATCTAAACCACAATCAAGCGATTCTGAAGATTTTAGAGCCGTCGGGCGCACGCTGTTGTGTGTTGTCGACGATACGGACGAATTGTCGGTGGCGCTGCAGTTTGCAGCGCGGCGGGCAAAGCGCACGGGTGCGCATATTGGGTTACTTTATGTTATCGAGAAAGTGCGCGAATTTCAGCACTGGTCGTCGGTAGGCGACCTGATGCAGGCGGAAGCCCAGGCAGAGGCCGAGCGTGTGCTGAACCGGGCGGCCGCTCATGTTTCGCGCTGGTGTCCGCAGCTGCCTATTTTTTATATCCGCGAGGGCGAACGCCGTGACGCCGTGATCGATCAGATCAAGGAAGATCCCAGCATAGCCTTTCTGGTGTTGGGCGCGGCAACCGGACGGGATGGGCCTGGCCCCTTGGTTACGGCCTTGACGGGTAAATGGGTTGGCCAGCTGCATATCCCCATTGTGATCGTTCCCGGCAACGTCTCCGAGGCG
>JAYPXD010000180.1:4743-7842 GCA_038135395.1 Alphaproteobacteria bacterium
CGGAAATCGAGTCGTTTGCTTAATAGGCTCCCAGTGTTTCATTGTTTTGGCCCAGCGAAAAGCCGACACGACTTTGCTGTTGCCGGTCTGGCCTCCTGATAAATTCCATGGGGATGGGGACAATGACACTACCTCGCGCCTTGCTCTATCGACCCCGCCGCCTCTAGGATAGTCGGCATCGTCTTTGCCTTTCACCCGGACATTTGTTCAATGCTCGAATCCCTCGCCGGCGCGCCGGAGCGTGTCGAGACCAACGCCCCCGTTTCGGACGAGGTCAAGACCACCACGTGCTATATGTGCGCTTGCCGTTGTGGGATTAAGGTTCACCTGAAAGGCGGCGAAATCCGCTATATCGAAGGCAACAAAAAGCATCCGGTGAACAAAGGCGTGCTATGCGCCAAGGGTTCTGCCGGGATCATGCACCACCTGTCGCCGGCCCGGCTGACCAAACCGCTGAAGCGGGTCGGCCCGCGCGGCTCAGGTGAGTTCCAGGAGATTTCCTGGGACGAGGCGATGAGCACGGCGACGCAATGGCTCTCGGCGATCCGCAACGACGATCCTAAAAAGTTGGCCTTTTTTACCGGGCGCGACCAAAGCCAATCCCTGACCGGTTTCTGGGCGCAACAGTTCGGGACGCCGAATTTCGCAGCGCATGGCGGCTTTTGTTCGGTCAACATGGCGGCGGGCGGCTTGTACACCGCGGCGGGCTCATTCTGGGAGTTTGGCGAACCCGATTGGGACCACACCAAATATTTCATTATGTTCGGCGTGGCGGAGGATCACGACTCCAACCCGATCAAGACCGGCCTCGGCAAGCTGAAGACCCGCGGCGCGAAGGTGGTGTCGGTCAACCCGGTGCGTACCGGCTATGCCGCCATTGCCGACCAGTGGTTGGGAATCAGGCCAGGGACGGATGGCCTTTTCGTTATGGCCATCATGCATGAACTGCTGAAAGCCGATCAGGTCGATCTGGACTACCTGGCGCGGTATACAAATGCCACCTGGCTGGTGCGGCAGGCGCCGGGCGAGGCGAACGACGGCCTGTTTGTGCGCGATGACGACGGCGCGCCGCTGGCTTGGGATCAGGTTGCGCATGCGACAGTCAAGGCGCAGTCGCCCGGCACGCATCCTGCGATGGTCGGCGAGGTAGCCCTGCCGGATGGCGGCAAGGCCGTGCCGGCGTTTCACTTGCTGGCCGAGCGCTATATGGCCGACGACTACTCGCCCGACGCGGTTGCGGACCGCTGCGGCATTCCCGCCGACACAATCCGGCAGGTCGCTGCGGAAATGGCGCATGTGGCGTTCCAGGAGTCCGTCACCCTGGACATTCCCTGGACCGACTGGACCGGCAAGCAGCATCAACAGATGATCGGGCGGCCGGTGGCGATTCATGCCATGCGCGGAATTTCGGCCCACACCAACGGCTTCCATACCTGCCGGACGTTGCATTTGTTGCAGATGCTGCTGGGGGCAATCGATACGCCCGGCAGTTTCCGTTACAAAGCGCCGTTCCCGCGGCCGGCGCCGCCCGGGCCGAAGCCGGCGGGCAAGCCGGAGCATGTGAAGGCCAACACGCCGATGCCGGGTCCGCCGCTCGGCTTCACCACCGGGCCAGAAGACCTGCTGTTGCAAGCGGACGGGCAACCGATGCGCATCGACCATGCCTATAGCTGGAAGGCGCCAGTCGCCGCGCACGGCATGATGCACATGGTCATTCGCAATGCCTGGGCCGGCGATCCGTACAAAATCGACACGCTGTTCATGTACATGGCGAACATGAGCTGGAACTCGTCGATGAACACGTCCGGCACGCTGGATATGCTGACCGATAAGGATCCTGAGACCGGCGAGTACAAGATCCCGCGCATCATCTATTCCGACGCCTTCTGGTCCGAGACCATCGCCTATGCCGATCTGATCCTGCCGGACACGACATATCTGGAGCGTTGGGATGCGGTCTCGATCCTCGACCGCCCGATTTCCAGCGCGCACGGACCGGCTGATGCCATCCGGCAACCGGTGGTCAAACCAAACCGCGACGTACGCCCGTTCCAGGATGTCGTGATCGAGTTGGGCTACCGTCTGGGTCTGCCGGCATTCACCAAGGAAGACGGCACGCCGAAATTCCCGGGCCTGTATCCCGACTATCTGGTGAACCATACACGAGGCGCGCCGGATATCGGCCCGCTGGCAGGATTCCGCGGCGCCAATGGCGAGCGTTATGGCAAGGGTGAGCCGAACCCAAACCAGTTGCAGGCCTATATCGACAACGGTTGCTTCTGGAGCCACGAGTTGGACGAGAGCCAGCTCTACTTCAAGCATGCGAACAAGGATTATCTGGAATGGTCGGCGGGGATGGGCTTCATCCCGAACGCCAACCAGATCGTGTTGCAGATGTACTCCGAGCCGATGCAGAAGTTCCGGCTGGCCGGGCAGGGCCATGGCGATACTCTGCCGCCGGCGGAAGAGCGGGACCGAATTGCAACGTATTTCGATCCGTTGCCAATCTGGTATGCGCCGTTTGAGGAAGCGGCTGTCGCCGGCCAGGATTTCCCGCTGCATGCAGTGACGCAGCGCCCGGCGGCCATGTATCACTCCTGGGGCTCGCAGAACGCCTGGCTCCGGCAGATCCATGGTCAGAACCCGCTGTTCATCGCCCGCTCTTTGGGCAAGAAGCATGGGCTGGAGGATGGCGACTGGGTCAAGCTGACCTCGCATCACGGCGCCATCGTCGCGCCAGTCAAGCTGATGGAGGGGGTAAACCCCGACACAGTCTGGACCTGGAATGCTATCGGCAAACGCAAGGGCGCCTGGCATCTGGATGAGGATGCCGCAGAGGCAAACAAAGGCTTCCTGCTGAACCATCTGCTCAGCGAGCTGTTGCCCGACAAAAAAACCGCCAATACGGACCCGGTGACGGGCCAGGCTGCTTGGTACGACCTGCGGGTGCGGATGGAGAAGGTATCAGCCGAACATGTCGAACCGCTGCATACGACGCTGAAGCCGCCGCGGAGTGTGGTGGAGCAGCCCAAAATCCTGCGCTATGGCGCAAAGCCGGCGTGATGCGTCTTGCCATCCCCTCAGTTGTCTTTGCGAGAC
>JAYPXD010000181.1:0-6010 GCA_038135395.1 Alphaproteobacteria bacterium
CTACAGCGCGATTAATGCCACCGACCTTCGAAAGCTCATCGACGCTTGCCCGCGTTACGCCGCGGACCGAACCAAAGTGCAGCAATAGTTGCTTTTTGCGCTTTGGTCCAACGCCAGGAATAGCATCGAGTTGTGAACCTCGAATAGCTCCCTGTCGGGCCTGCCGGTGCGCACCTATAGCAAAGCGATGCGCTTCATCTCGGAGCCTTTGCAGGTGTAATAATGCTGGGTCAGAGGGCGCGAGCCGAAAAACCCCTTTTTCCGCTGAGATTAGATGTTCCAGGCCGGCGTCCCTATCTGGCCCTTTCGCAATTGCGACCATAGGGATATTGGTCAACCCTAACGCCTCTAATACCTCAGTCGCTACTGTAAACTGCCCCTTGCCGCCGTCGATGAGCAGTAAATCCGGGCGAATCTGGCTTTCAGTATCCCGATCTCCGTCTTCGGCGGCGAGCTTGCGCAACCGGCGGTTCAACACCTCGCGGAGCATTGCATAGTCATCGTCGCCAGCTGTACCACTTTCATGCTTTCCGATCTTAAAACGCCGAAAAGCCCGCCGAAGCCAACCCTCCGGTGTGTAGACCACCATGGCTCCCATGGGGTGCGTGCCCATTAAATGGCTGTTGTCATAGACTTCTATACGCTCCGGCGGGCAGTCTAACCCGAGCGCTGCAGCGATTGCTTCAAGGGCCTGAGCATGCCCAGCTTGTTGATTCAGGCGCTGCTTAAGCGCATGCACGGCGTTTTCAACAGCATGCTCTACAACCCTTCGGCGAGGCCCTCGTTGCGGCGTCAGCAGAGTGACCCGTCTTGCTTCGCGTACACTCAACCCATCTTGCAACAAATCTTTATCTAGTGGTGTTTCCGAGAGCACAATCGTCTTAGGCACAGGGTGGGCATGATAGAATTGCGCCAAGAAACTATCCATTACCTCCGCAGGAGCAACCCCTGGGTCAACATTCTGAAAGTACGGCTTACCACCTTGGTTTTGTCCTGCACGAAAAAACCAAACCAGAACGCAAACCCAGTGACCCTGTCGTGCAAAAGCAAAAAGGTCGGCATCACCCATTTCTGGCACGTTGACCCCCTGACGCGCCTGGACGTGGCCAAGCGCCCGCAGCCTATCGCGATAAATGGCGGCTTGCTCAAACGCCATGTTTCCAGCAGCGGCCTGCATCCGCAGGGTCCAGGCCTCACGCACTTCGTTGCTGGAGCCGGCTAAGAACTTTCTAGCGGCTGCCACCGTTTCGGCATAATCCGCCGCACTAACCAACCCGACGCAGGGTGCGGTGCACCGCTTGATCTGGTGCAGCAGGCACGGTCGGGTACGTGTACGAAAGATATTGTCACTACACGATCGCAGTTGGAATGCCTTTTGTAACGAAACTAACGTATTCTCGACTGACCCCGCAGAAGCAAATGGACCGTAGTAGGTATTTCCCGGAACTTTCTCACCCCGATGCTTTGATAGCATCGGCCATTCATGCCTCTCGGAGAGTTCTATATATGGAAAACTTTTGTCGTCGCGGAAAAGTATATTATATTTCGGTCGCTCTGACTTAATGAGATTGTTCTCCAGTAGCAGGGCTTCTGCCTCGCTTTCTGTGACGGTTGTAGTGAGAGTGGCGGTCTCGGCAATCATGCGCAAGATACGGTTGGGCAGATTGGTGGGGCTCGCGTAATTGCGCACGCGCTTCGCCAATGCAGCCGCCTTCCCAACGTAAAGCACCTGCCCATCATCATCCCGCATCACATAACAACCGGGCCTGTTTGGCATATCGTGTAGCGCGGACCGCACAACAGCAAAGCCCCGCGGCAATGACGGCGCCTGTTGCTGATAGTCGATGCCCGTATCCTCAGATGAAATCATTCACGGAAAAAGCCTTGGTGGTTATTAGCTCCAAGACCAAAATTACGAAGCGCAATACGGAATATAATGGAGTTGTCATCCTTTACTTCGGGGTTTTGGAAGGATTCGCGCGTAAAAACGGTTTCAAACCGGAGACATTCATCCGCATAAGATAAGCCAATCTGGGACCGGAGTGGCCGGTCTGCCTGCAGGTCCCGTTGGTGGCGTACAAACCCAACCCAATAATCACTCAACTTAGCGCGAATAGTTCCATCCATTTGATGAATACCATTGAGTGTATTGCCATCAATCGTTCGGGCGTCGAGCAAGGTATGAGTTACAGACAATTGGATTGGGGCATACCCAACCCTGACCCGCGCCTCCGCAGCGGACAAAGAACTATCCTCGGCGTTCCACCGCATGCGTGCCGCACCGTCGAACCATTTGTCTATATGCGCACCAGCGCCAATCACCACATCCGAAACGGTTCGATCGAGCCCAGTACCACTCCCAAACGCACGCCCTGAGCCAATCCTGTAGGATTGCCCAACTAAGCCTGTGAATTGTCCGGTTGGAGTGTCTAGCTTGCCTTCCAGGCCGTAATCAAATCGTTGACCATCATCAAACCGATCCCAACCGGCAGAAAGCGCCGGTCTAAAAAGCGCGGTAGAGTCAAACTCGACTGACTGACTATCTTCGTTTGGTAAATTTCCACTGTTAAGCTCCCCAGTCGTCCCCGTTAACATCGCCCTAGGTGTGAGAGTAAGAATATTTACTTCATCAATCGGCCGGAACACAGGGTAAGCCCAACCCAGAGTAGCTCGTGACAGGGCCCTGCCGCTATAGCCCGGATCGTTTGCTTGGCCGGGGATTTCCTGCGCAGCAAACAGATCTCCCCGAATACTAACCTTTGCATCAAAAATGTGACCGTCAACTAGCCACTCTCGGCCAAGTCCAATTTCTCCTGCTAAATGCTGCGAGTCTGCACCATCAGTTCGAAACAAGGTCCGAAATCCAGTATTGGCAGTCAAATCAAGACCCGTTGCACCCAAGGGCATCCGATATTCCGCAGTAATATACGGTAATGCATCTGGAGTATCATCTCTAACAAAGTCTATTCGTTGATCTTGGGCACTAAACGTTGTTGCATTAACATATCCATTCGCATAAAAGCCCTCCAGTGTCGCAAAGCTGCGCAATACACTGGAACTATCGATTTTAAACTTGCGGAGATATGTATCGTCACTTGATCGATAAAGCTGTGCTTTCGCTCGCCAATTTTCATCTATATTGGCATCGCCCGTCCATTTAATGTGCCCTCTAGGGTTAGTCCCTATTACATCATTATTTTCTCGCCGTTCGACCATCCCAAAACTTGTTTCAATAGCCGTTTTACCCCACGGAAACAGGTGCCGATATTCCAGTAGTGCCACCGGATATTCCCGTGAGGTGATAATTGGCGTTAGAGTCAAATCCTGGTTTTCGGAAATATTCCAAAAGAATGGCACTTGTGCCAAAAATCCCAAATCAGAATCTGACCCGAACGTCGGCGCAAGAAATCCAGTCTTTCGTTTGACGCGGGGATCCGGTTGGGTGAAATAAGGAAGCCAGGCCACAGGGACGCCAAAAACGTCGAGGGTTGCATCGCTGAATGCAATCTCACGCCGCGCATCCGAATGGGTAACGACGTTTGCTCGAACCTGCCACATTGGTGCAGTGACACCGCAGAACGTCATGATCGCACATGGACTGTAGACACCGCGATATATCTCGAATCTGTCTTTGCTTACCCGCTTCGCGCCTCGCGCGGCTAGTCTGGACCCATCCGGCAAAAGAATTTGTGGAGCAACGGCGTATCCTTGGTCCAAATCTTCTGTCAGCTCGACCTCATCAGCGAAAAGAACTTCACCAGAATTTTCTGCCAGTACCACACTACCCTTGGCAGCCAATATTTTATCTCGCCGGCGGAATTGCACCTCATCTGCAGTCAGCACACGCCCTTCTCTTGCAATTTGCACGTTTCCGTTTGCGAAAACGGTGTCAGACTGTTCATCAAAGCGAATTACGTCCGCTTCTAGCAAGAATGGTAGGCTTGGGTTGCTGCCCATGACACTTTCACCAGTGACCAACAGCAACCGAGGTTCTGCCGAAGTGGCGACACCACAGACCATCAGCAAACAGCAGAACACTATAATAATACCTGATAAATCGGTAACCTGGCGAACTAGGTTGATCACGGGCCGACGGCTCCTTCATAAACTGCGGCGCGCTTGGCATGGCGCAATCTTAGCCTCTGGCTTATCCTGCCGAGCGAGCCCTGTCACCTGAGAGTGACAATAGTTGTCCACAATCTATCCGATGAGTGTGTTGATTCGTGCCACTTCCTAGAAAACCAGGTGCCGGCGTAATGGACGGCGTTCGCGTTCTCGACATCGCAACCTTTATTGCCGCGCCGCATTGCGCAACAATTTTGGGTGAATTCGGTGCAGAGGTCATAAAGATTGAACACCCGAATGGCGGCGACCCATGGCGTCGTTACGGCACGCAAAGCAAACGCGCGGACTCCTCCTTGGCATGGCTTACAGAAGCACGGAATAAACAGTCTATTACACTGGATCTTCGGTCTCGTACCGGCAAAGACCTGTTTCTCCGTTTGGTTGGGCTGTCGGATGTCGTTTGCGAAAACTTCCGACCAGGAACGCTGGAAAAATGGGGGCTAGGTTATGATGTCCTGTCTGAGATCAATCCGAGGCTGATATTAATGCGGGTCTCTGGGTACGGCCAGACAGGGCCGTACCGAGACCGACCAGGGTTTGCTCGAATTGCCCACGGTTTCGGGGGGCTTACTCACTTGGCTGGTATGCCTGGGGGAGCGCCGGTCACGCCCGGCTCGACGTCTCTCGGAGACTATATGACTGGTATGTATGGAGCGATCGCCGTGCTCATGGCACTTCGCGAAGTTGAAGCCGGCGGGATGGGGCAGCAGATAGACATGGCCCTTTACGAAAGTGTTTACCGGGTTCTTGATGAGCTCGTGCCGGCCTATGCTGCCAATGGTACAATTCGTGACCGCGAAGGAATCGGGACACTCAACGCATGCCCGCATGGCCATTTCGAGTGCGGAGATGGCAAATGGATCGCAATCGCCTGTACCAGCGATAAGATGTTTGAGAGGCTTTGCCAAGCGATGCAGAGGCAAGATCTGATGAGCCTCTATGGGAAAGCAGCGGACCGAATTAGGTCACGCGCCCAAGTAGACCAATTGGTGTGCGATTGGGTTTCCACGATGACACGCGAAGCCGTCATAGAAATTTGCGTTAGTTCCGAAGTACCTGCAGGCGCTATAAATTCTGTTGAAGATATCTTCAAAGACCCACATTTCTCAGCCCGAAAAAATCTTGTAACTCTAGATGAATCGGAATTAGGCCCAGTCACTGTTCCTGGAGTATTGCCCAAATTGAGCGAAACCCCAGGACAATTAAAGAGCCTAGGGCCAGCCTTGGGTTCCGCGAACAATAGTATTTTCGGCAGGCTATTAGGCCTTACCCCTGATAATATTGCATCTCTACAGAAAAAAGGCGTGATTTGAAACAAAAGACAGGGGTGCAAATAAATTTCCACCCCTGTCATATTCAGGTCGTGGCAAGAATGACAAAACCCTCTGCAACAGTCCGCGCGGCCTCAACCGCGAGCGCCTCGTCTCCAGCGCTGCTGATCGGGTGCTCAATCGCAACATAGCGATAGCGATCAGCGCCCAAAACTCTGGCCATCAAATCTGCGGCGCTAGTAAATTTGGTTGTCATGATCCCTACCGCTGGGACACCAAGCTTTTCGACCTCTATCGCATCATGCAAACTGCACGAAGAACAGCTGCCTCAATCGCCGATGCCAACGAACGCCGCATCCCAATTCGCGGCTTCTGCCATAATATGAGCATCTGCCGGGGCGCTATAATTCGACTTCGTTCGAACGACGACCCGTCCTACCCCCTGCTCCAACAGCACCCTCTCAAGGGCGGCAAAGTAAGGGCGGGTTCCCCTCTTTCCATTGGAAATCACACCCACGGTTTTACCGTCCCATGATCCTAATCGAGGTGCCAGCGCAAAAGCCGCCGTTCCACCGCCATAGGTTGGATCTAACACTTCGAAACTCATGTGATTC
>JAYPXD010000181.1:6020-7810 GCA_038135395.1 Alphaproteobacteria bacterium
AACAGTACACGCTTTGCTCTTTGGCCCAAACCATGGCGGAATGACCGCGCCAAATCCGCCGGCCGGGCCGCCGGCCGCAACGACCAGCAAATCGTCCGGTTCTGAAAGCGCAAGATACTCAATATCTCCACGGCTACCCACAACTGCTCCCTTTCCACAATCGGCCCAGTCGCGTCGGTGCACCTTCGCATTCTCGTACACGTAGCGACGAATATCGCGTTTCGACCAACCCGAATTTTCGAAATGAGCGCGCAATTGTGGTGGAATTATTAAAGCATAATTCCCCGGGTAAATAGAATAATGCAACATGCATGCTTTTATTTCAGCAACAAAGGTCTCTAATATTTTCTCAGGCTCTGTCGTCCACTCGTTCATAATTTGCCGAGGTGCGCCAGCAGACATTACGGTAACAGCGGAAGCATGTTCAGGCACTCCGCGTTCCAGCGCAAGAGGTAACCAGGTTGAGTTTTCTTCATCTTCAGCGACACAATAACTGATCTTTCCCGGATGGCCGAGCGTCGAGCGATCCACGTCGCCGGGCCGCACGTCTAACAAATTTCCCAACGCAAGGCGAATGGCCCGACCAATAGTAGTCGTCGCACGGTCGCTGGAGCCTAACGCGTTGAAGGTTGCGTTCATTCCCAACTCAGCCCGGCACGGCCCATTAATAATGGTTAGAATAGCACAACCGCCAGTCGATGCGGTTGCGCCATGTAGCAAAAATGGCTCCTGCAGCATTGCCGTAAACGCTGTGACCACCAGAGGAAAATACATCGGCAAGCAACCCGCCATCACACTGTTCACAGCCAATTTTTCCGCTGTAATTTGACGGGCGCGCACCGGCTCGATACCAACAAGATGATCTGGAGTAAGCATTGCCCAGTCGAGGTGTTGCTGCACCGCCTCTGGCGTCGGCGGCACGATCGGCAAGCCATCTGTCCATCGTCTCGAATGGAAGAATTCCTGAGCGCTAACAATGTCATCGACCGTGTAACGATTAGAACTAAGAAGCATTCCGAAGCTATCCTAAGATTTTTCAACTCTGGATGATGGATAAGCACAAAGTCCGGGATGGGCCACCACAATTTGTTGTGTCAGTGCAAGTCATTCGCCGGCAAGAGCCATCGCCCCCCCACCGACGGGCTCTCAAAGACATAAGGCGAGGCATAGACAGGCCAATTGCGCCCGGTCGAGCCCGCAAAAAATGCCGGCCAAATGAGGCAATTGCACGCCGCAAGCGCTCTGCTACGATCAAAATTTGACAAACGGGTAAATAACCCCTTATAAGCCGCGCTTCCTGATTTTTTCGGCGCGCTCCTGTAACAAATGTAGCGGCCATTGCGTAAGAGCTAGAAGCAAATGAAACGCACTTATCAACCCAGCAAGATCGTCCGGAAGCGCCGCCACGGTTTTCGGGCCCGCTTAAAGACAGTCGGTGGCCGCAAGGTTTTGAACAATCGCCGGGCCCATGGCCGTAAACGGCTTTCAGCATAAATAGCGTCAGCAATTTGTGCGTAAGGCGATGATGCCGCGCCTTAAAATCCGCGGAGATTTCACACGCGCCGCTAATTCGGGCACACATGCTTCGGCGGTAGGGCTGGTTCTCCAGGCTTACAGGCGCAACGAGTTAGGCCCCGCACGGATCGGCTTCACCACCTCGAAAAAGGTTGGAAATGCAGTCCGGCGAAATCGCGCGCGCCGGCGGCTCAGGGCTCTAGCAGATTCTGTGCTTAGCCCGTTGGCGAAAAGCGGGTACGATTACGTCTTGATTGGCCGGAGCACTACTGTGG
>JAYPXD010000182.1:0-7718 GCA_038135395.1 Alphaproteobacteria bacterium
CATGATCATGCCGGGCGTGCAGAAGCCGCACTGCAGGCCATGCTTCTCCTTGAAAGCCGCCTGCATCGGATGCAGGTCGTCGCCTTCGGACAGGCCTTCGATGGTCGTGACGCTGGCGCCGTTCGCCTGAACGGCCAGCATGGTGCAGCTCTTCGCGGCTTCGCCGTTGACGTGAACGACGCAGGCGCCGCACTGGCTGGTGTCGCAGCCGACGTGGGTACCGGTCAGCGCCAAGTGTTCGCGGATAAATTCCACCAACAGGGTGCGGCCGTCGCCTTCAGCCGAGACCGCCGGACCGTTCACGGTCATGGAAACTGTGGGCATGCCGTCCCTTTCTCGATAGGTTGGGCGTTGCCGGTCCAGATCGGTAACGCCTGAATTTCAGCGCTGCTAGTTTCACGTATTTTGGCCCGGGCGCAAGGGGTTTAGGGGAGCGCCGTTCGTTGATGGCGCAGAAGCCGGGGATTGATTGCGATACCGGGCCTGCGGGTTTTATTTCGAGCCGAATTGCCGCAGAATGCGCTAGTCCGGGCAGCAGTGAAGGAATGGGTCCGATGCGAGCATGGCTTTTGCGCGCCGCCGTGGCGCTGGTATGTCTGGGAGCCGGCCATGCGATGGCCGCCGGCGACTGCCCGGACCTGCAGCCCGCAGCCCTGACGCCTGCCGACCCCGCGGTCTGCGCTGAGTTGCGGTCGGTCGTCGGCCATCCGGGTGCGCTGCCGCTCAGCCAGTACGAAGCCAAGCTCGAACAATTCTTCGGCAATTTCTGCCATCGCGACGAAGCCAGCGGCTGGAAACGCGACAAACATGTGCGGGATACCGGGCCGTATACCAACATTTTCACCGATGGCGGCTGGCAGGGGCAGTACTACGGCACGCACCAGCCCGTCGTGATCTGGTATTCGCCGGATTTCTACGCCTGGCTGAAAGCCAACCGACCGGCGGAGGGCTCCGGCCTCAAGCCCGCGGACACGCCGATCCCCGACGGCGCGATGATCGTCAAGGAAATGCTGACGGCGCCCGCCGCCCGATGCGCCAAAGAAGACCCACTCAAGCTGCTGCCCTCGTCCGGCGCGGCGTTCATGGTTCGGGATGCAAAGGCCAGCCACGACGGTTGGTATTGGGGCTGGTTCGGTTGCGGCGCCGGCAATATCGACTGGCCGCCACGGCCGTCCAACGGCCTGCCCTATCAGGGCTTCGGCCAATATTGCATGAATTGCCATGCTTCCGCCGAAAGCCACCTGACCTTTTCTGCCCTGAGCAACATCCAGGGCGAACCGGGTCAGCCGCTGGCCTTCCTCAGCCAGGACTACGCGCTGGCCCCGACGCCGCCGACCACCCATCACCGCCAGATCACCCTGGCTAAAGGCCCCGCGCCGCGCCTGGGCGAACCGCTGCTGGCCTATAATGGCGCGTTCGTCGAAACCTTCGGCAAGACCGTCGCCAGCCCGCCAACCTGGGAATCGGTCAGCAAATTCCCGTCGGCGAGCTATGACGTGGTTTGGGTGAAGAAGGGCAAAAGCGACGTAGCCGGGCTGGAGAGCCAGTACATCACCTCCGACCAATGCGTCGGTTGTCACGACGCCGGCGGCACCGGCCTGCAATTCGACATGACCAAGCCGCTGCCGCTGACCAATGCGCATGGCTATCAGTTGGAGAACCTGTCGCCCTATGGTACCTGGCGCTCTTCGCCGATGGGGCTGGCTGGGCGCGACCCGATCTTTTTCGCCCAGCTTGCCAGCGAGGTGCAGACTTTCCACCCCGCCACCAAGTTCCAGCCGACAACGCCCGCGTTTGTCGAGAACACCTGCCTTGGCTGCCACGGCATTCTGGGCCAGCGGCAATTCGAGCTCGACAACGTGCTGGCGGGCGGCAAACCGGGCGATCAGAGCGCATGCGGGAATTTCACCCGCGAGATGGTCGCCGCCGTGCCCTACCCGCCCGGCAATCCCGGCGCGAAGCATGCGGATTACGGCGCGCTCGCACGCGACGGGATTTCCTGCGCGGCCTGCCATCGTGCGGTGCTGGATCCGAAGGTGGTGGCGAACGTCCAGGGGCAACCACAGAACACCTGCGTTTCAGCGCGGCAGGACCTGCTGAATCCAGGCCTGACCGGCTTTGCCCGCACCTTCACGGGCAGCTTTTTCGTCGGCCCGCCGGACGAGCTTTATGGCCCGTTCCCGGCGCCAAAGCCGATCCCGATGCAGCACGCGCTGGGGATCACGCCGCAGCATGATAGCGGCTTTGCGTCATCGGAGCTGTGCGGGTCCTGCCACACTGTGCATCTGCCCGTCCTGCACCGCGGCAAGACCATCGGCCATGTTTATGAGCAGACCACTTATCCCGAATGGCTGTTCAGCGCGTTCCGCACCGACGCGAAGCCGGCCACCGGCCTGACCTATCCAGCCGGAACCGGGCCGAAGAGCTGTGGCGACTGCCACATGAAAACCCACGGGCCCGACGGCAAGCCCTTCGTCTCGAAAATCGCCGGCATTCAGGAACATACCAATTTCCCGGCTGCCGAGAACGCCTTGGGCGGAGCCGACATCGACTTGCAGCCGCGCGAAGGCTTTGCCCGGCACACATTGGCCGGCCTGAACGTGTTTCTGATCAAGATGGCGCAACAATTCCCGGATGTGTTCGGTATCGCCACCATTGACCCGATGCTGACCGGCAAAGGCCTGCCGCCGTTGCTGCGGACCGAGCAGGCCATGCTGGACCAGGCCGGGCGCAAGGTCGCCGGCATCGACGTGGTGAAGAGCGGCGTGAAGGACGGACTGCTGACGGCGACGGTGGCGGTCAACAACAAGGTCGGCCACAAATTCCCGTCGGGCGTCGGCTTCCGTCGGGCGTTCATCGAATTCCGGGTGCTGGACAAGCTGGGGCAAACGCTCTGGGCCAGCGGGCGGACCAATGCGGCGGGGGTGATCGTCGACGGCAAGGGCCAGCCCGTCGCCGGCGAACTGTGGTGGGCAGACGATTGCAGCGCCCGCCTTTCGCCGGGCAAACCGCAGTTCCAGCCGCATTTCCAACAGGTGACGCGGCAGGATCAGGCGCAAATCTATCAGGAGTTGGCGACGTCCCCGGCCCCGGTGCTGGACCCGCAATGCGGCGGCGATCCGGTGGCGGGCGGCGATCTGACCACCAGTTTCCTGTCGATCTGCGGGGTGGTGAAGGACAACCGGCTGCTGCCGGATGGCTTCCTGCCGCTGGCGGAGCGCATCAAGCTCGCCGAATCCATCGGCGCGAATGCCCAATTGGCCATGGAGGCCGGGCCGCACCATGTCGGCGACGATCTGCACTACCAGCCGGGCGCCGACCGCAAGGGCGGCGACGCGCTCGACTATGTTGTGCCGCTGTCCGACCTGACAGGCGCGCCGGTCGCGGTGCAGGCGACCCTGCATTACCAGGCGACGCCGCCCTTCTACCTGCAGGACCGTTTCTGCACGGCCGAGGGACCGGACCGCGACCGGCTGTATTTTCTGGCCGGGCACCTGAACCTGGAGGGCTCGGAGGCGGAGGGCTGGCGCTTCCGGGTGGTCTCCAGCGGCATCAGGCCGATTGGGGATTGAGTGACCGGCATAAAATAGCTGGATATATTTCGTTATTTCGCGTAAAAACGAAATATGATGCTCGAAACACTCGACCCCGCTGCCGAGCGGTTGGCCGCGCTCGGCCATCCCGCCCGCCTTGCTGCCTTCCGCCTTCTGGCGCGCCGGGCGCCGCAGGGTGTGCCGGCGTCTGAGATTGCAGATGCGCTGGGCGTCGGCGCCAGCACGATGTCGGCGCATCTGGACCAGTTGGTGCGGGCTGGCCTGATCGGGCGGACCCGCTATGGCCGGTCGATCCACTATGCGCTCGATCTGGCCGCTGCTGGCGACCTGGTCGCCTACCTGCTGGGCGACTGTTGCCGCGGCCGGCCGGATATCGCCGCTTCAGCGCTGCCAGGGGAGGCTCCGAAGTCCATGCCCGAAACCGGCTTCAACGTGCTGTTTGTCTGCACCGGCAATTCCGCCCGCTCGATCTTTGCCGAGGCGATTCTGCGCCGCGACGGACAGGGGCGGTTCAACGCCTACTCAGCCGGCACCCGCGCCTACTCCGAACTGAACCCGCGGGCGCTTGCGGTGTTGCAGGCCAATGGCTATCCGACCGACGGGTTGTCGGCGAAGAATGTCTCGGTCTTTGCCGGCGACGATGCGCCCCGCTTCGACTTTGTCTGTACCGTCTGCGACCGCTCTGCAAACGAGGATTGCCCACCCTGGCCCGGTCAGCCGATTTCCGCCCATTGGGGCGTGCCTGACCCCGTTGCCGCCGTCGGCACGGACGCGGAGAAGGCACAAGCCTTCAACGACGCCTTCCGCATGTTGAGCCGGCGGATCCAGACCTTCATTGCCCTGCCGATGGCTTCGCTCGGCCGCATCTCATTGCAGCGGATGGTCGACGATATCGGCCGCGACAAGCCGCTGCCCATCCCCTTTGCCTGAGGATACGCCATCTATGCCAAGCATCGCCATCAATGGCCTGGGCCGTATGGGCAAGCTGCTGCTCCGCCGCATGGCGGACGCGGGCATGGCCGGTCAGATTGCGCTGGTCAACGACAAGGCCGGCGACCCGGCCACTCATGCGCATCTGCTGGAGTTCGACAGCGTACATGGCCGCTGGGCTGGCCCGGTCGGTCATGACGGGACCCATCTGGAGGTTGCCGGCCATCGCATCCGCTGCACCACAGAGAACAGCATCGAGGCGCTGCCGCTTGCCGAATTGGGCGTCAATCTGGTGATCGACTGTACCGGCGCCTTCAAGACGCCGGCAAAGGTGCAACCCTACTACGACGCCGGCGTAAGCAAGGTGGTGGTCTCCGCGCCCATCAAAGAAGAGCCGGCGTTGAACCTGGTCTATAGCGTCAACCATGGTCTCTATGAGCCCGCCCGACACCATCTGGTGACGGCGGCCAGTTGCACCACCAACTGCCTCGCCCCGGTGGTGAAGGTGCTGCACGAGGCCATCGGCATCCGCCACGGCTCGATCACCACGGTGCACGACGTCACCAACACCCAGACCATCGTGGACAAGCCGCACAAGGACCTGCGCCGCGCCCGTTCGGCCTTGACCTCGCTGGTGCCGACGACCACAGGCTCGGCGACGGCGATCACCCTGATCTATCCGGAGTTGAAGGGCCGGCTGAATGGCCACGCCATCCGCGTGCCGCTGCTGAACGCGTCGCTGACCGACTGCGTGTTCGAGATGGAGCGGGCGACGACGGTGGAAGAGATCAACGGCCTGTTCGCTGCCGCCGCTGAGGGCGATCTGGCCGGCATTCTGGGTTACGAGACCCGGCCGCTGGTCAGCCAGGATTATGTCAACGACCCGCGCTCCGCCATTGTCGATGCGCCCAGCACCATGGTGGTGAATGGCACGCAGGTGAAGGTCTATGCCTGGTACGACAACGAGTGGGGCTATGTCTGCCGCCTCGCCGATGTCGCGCGGCTGGTGGCGGAGGGGATGTAGAGCATGACGGACGCGACCCGGCCCGCCCCTGACCGCAGAAACGCGCTGGCGGCTTATATGGCTGTGACCGCCGCCTATTGGGCGTTCATGCTGACCGACGGCGCGCTGCGCATGCTGGTGCTGCTGCACTTTCATACGCTTGGCTTTTCCGCCGTGCACTTGGCCTATCTGTTCCTGCTCTACGAGTTTATGGGCGTGGTCACCAACCTGTCTGCCGGCTGGATCGCCGCGCGGTTCGGGCTGACGACGACGCTTTATGCCGGCCTCGGCTTCCAGATCGCGGCGCTGCTGGCGCTCTCGCAGCTTGACGCGAGTTGGCCGCTGGTAACGTCCGTCTTGTTCGTCATGGCGGTGCAGGGCGTCTCCGGCGTCGCCAAGGACCTGGCCAAGATGAGCGCCAAGAGTGCGGTCAAGGTGCTGGCCCCATCGGACGACAACAGCGCACTGTTCCGCTGGGTCGCGGTGCTCACCGGCTCCAAGAACGCAGTGAAGGGGCTGGGCTTCCTGCTGGGCGCAGCATTGCTGGCGCTCTGGGGGTTCCAGGCCTCGGTGATCGGCATGGCGGTCGTGCTGGCGGCGATCTTTGCTGCGGTCGCCGCTTTCATGCCGGCGGGCCTGCCGCAGGGCAATAAAGACGCCAAGTTCAAGGAGGTGTTCTCCAAGAACGCCAACATCAACCGCCTCTCCGCCGCCCGCCTGTTCCTGTTCGGCGCGCGGGACGTCTGGTTTGTGGTCGGTATTCCGATCTACTTCTACAGCGTGCTCTCCGACGGCAGCGCCGAGGCGAACAGAACCGCCTTCTTCGCCATCGGGACGTTCATGGCGGCGTGGATCATCGGCTATGGCGTGATCCAGGGCTTTGCCCCGAAAATCCTGCGCGCGCGGGAGAAGTCTGTCGCCGACGCAGTCGGCCTGGCCCGGTTCTGGGTCGGCGTTCTGCTGCTGATCCCGACGCTGCTGGCCGCGCTGACTTTCTTCGCTGGCGGTGAGGCAACAGACTGGCTGACCGTGGTCCTGGTCGCCGGCCTGCTGGCGTTCGGGGCCGTCTTTGCCCTCAACTCCTCGCTCCACTCCTACCTGATCCTGGCGTTCACCAAGGCAGAGCGGGTGACGATGGACGTGGGTTTCTACTACATGAGCAACGCCGCGGGGCGGCTGGTCGGGACGTTGCTTTCGGGTTTGAGCTATCAGGCAGGCGGGCTGCCAGCGTGCCTCGCCACCGCTGCGCTGATGGCGGCGGCCAGCTGGTGGTGCGCCAGAAGGCTGGAGCGGGGCGTCGCCTAGAGCAGATCCCGATCCGATAGGATCGGGAGAAGTTGCTCTAGTCGGCTACCAGAGAGTTGTCGACACACTCCGAAAACGGCACATCTCCCTTGATCACACCCGTCGTCAGCATCGCCCGCTTCAGCCAGCCGACGCCTTCCTCCGGCAGCGCGCCCGTCGGGTTGTAGAGCTTGTGGCGCAGGTAGCGGGCGACGGCGGCTTCCAGTAGTTCCGCCGGCTCTTCCGGGAAGTATTTCTGCAGGGTCGGCACGGCGGCAATCGCGCCCTCGGCGTATAGCTTTTGCACGGCGCGCTTGCAGGCGGATGCCATGGCGCGGAAATCCTCCCGCCGGCGCGCCAGCGTTGCCTTTGTGGTGTAGAAGCAGGTGTAGGCCGCCGGTCCCCGGTCCGCCGCGGTATAGATCACCCGCGCGCCGTCCTGCCGGCTGCCGCGCTCCGCAAACGGCTGAAAGGCCATGAAGGCGTCGATCTCCCCCGCCGCCAGAGCAGCCTCGTTCTGGCCCATGGTCCGGCCCTCGACCACCGTGATGTCGGCCACGTCGACGCCGGCGTCGATCAGGTCCTGGCGCAGGCAGACCCAGGGCGTCGGCACCTCACTGACCACGGCGAGGCGCTTGCCTTTCAGATCGGCCAGCGAGAAATCCGCGCCGAAGCCCTTGCCGACCAGAAAGAACGGGTCGCGCCCGACCACCTCGCCAAAGCAGACCAGGCCGCAATCCGGCTGCTGGTCGATGGTCCGCATGACGCGCAGCGGCCCGCCCCAGCAGACATCGACATCGCCCGACAACAGGCGGGGCAGCGTGTCGCCCGGATCGGGGGACTCGACGAACTGAACTTCAACGCCAGCCTCGGCAAAAGAGCCGCGGTCCACGGCCATATAGAACGGCGCATAGAACACGGCGCGCAGGTTTTCCAGCAGGGTAATC
>JAYPXD010000183.1:0-2064 GCA_038135395.1 Alphaproteobacteria bacterium
GCTCGAACTCACCAGCGTTCGGGCCGGCAGGGCGGGCTTCGCCGTCTTTCCACTCGACTGCGGCGGCGTCGATGCCCCAAATCTGCGCAGCGCGGCCACGCAGGATCTTGATGACCTGCTCGGTCGCCTGATTCACCGCCATGGCGGCGGCGAAGGTAACACGGCTGCCGCCGGTAACGCCGCTGATGCCGATGTTGTTGGTGTCGCCGATCTGGGCGCGGACCTTGCGGTAGTCGATGCCCAGCATCTCCGCGGCGATGTTCACCATCGAGGCGCGGCTGCCGCCGATATCGGGGTGGCCGGTGATGACCAGCGCGGTGCCATCCTCGTTGATGTGCAACTGAGCGCTGGATTCGCCGCCGGCATTGCCCCAATAGCCCACGGCGATGCCGCGGCCCTGGTTCGGGCCCAGCGGCACTTTAGCGTTCGGATGGTTCTCCACCGCGGCAATGCACTCTTCCATGCCGGCGTCGCCCAGCTTGGCGCCATAGATGGTCGCCTGGTCCTTGGGCAGGAGGTTCCGCTTGCGGATTTCCCAAGCGTCGATGCCCAGCTTGTCTGCAATCTCGTCCAGCATGCTCTCGAAGACATAATTGCCTTGCGGAGCGCCCGGGCCGCGATAGGCGGTCACGTTCGGGCGGTTCGACACGACGTCGAGCCCACGCACATGCGCATTCGGAATGCTGTAGCTGGAGAAGGTGAAGGTGCAGGCGCGGCCAACCGGCGAGCCAGGATAGGCGCCAGCCTGGAAGTTATAGTCGCCGGCTACGGCAGTGAGCTTGCCGTCCTTGGTCACGCCCACTTTTAGGGTCGCGGACATGCCGGAGGCGGGGCCTGTGCCGTGGAACACTTCCTCGCGGGTGTGCTGCATCTTAACGGGACGGCCGGACTTCTTCGACAGCACCATCGCCACTGGCTCAAGGAAGATAATGGTTTTACCGCCGAAGCCGCCGCCGATTTCGGCGGGGATGGCTTTGACATCGCCGGTCGCCATGCCGGTGATCAACGCCGTCAGATTGCGGACCATGAACTGGCCCTGGCTGCTGCTCCATACCGTCGATTGGGAATCGGGCTTGTAGCTGACGACGCAAGCTTGCGGCTCAATATAGCCCTGGTGAACTGCCGCGGACCGGAAGGTGCGCTCCAGCACCAGATCGGCCTGGGCAAAGCCAGCTTCGACGTCGCCGGTCTTGACCGTCATGATGTTGGTGATGTTGGACGGGCCTTCGACGCCTTTGGTCTTGATCCAGTCGTGCAGGATCGGCGCGCCGGGCGCCATCGCCTCGTCCACGTCAATCACGTGGGGCAGAACCTCATAGTCGACTTCGATCAGGGCCAGCGCAGCCTCGGCGATGCGCGCACTGGTTGCGGCAACCGCAGCGACCGCATGGCCGGCGTACAGCGCTTTGTCCCGGGCCATGACGCCACGGGCAATCCAGCGGAGGTCGTTCGGGCCCATCGGCACCGGAATGTCGCGCGGGATGTCGGGCAGGTCGGCGCCGGTCATCACCGCCAGAACGCCTTTCATCGCCGCCGCTTTCGAGGTGTCGATCGATTTGATGATCGCATGGGCGTGCGGGCTGCGCAGGACTTTGCCCCAGATCATGCCCGGCATGGTGAAGTCAGCGCCATACTGGGCAGAGCCCGTGACCTTATCCATACCGTCCGGACGGATGGTGCGCTGGCCAATCCACTTGTTGCTTGCAGCGACGTCGTTCATTTCGATGCTTTCCCATTCGGCAGCAGAGTCAATTCTCGAATTCGATCAGAAGCCCAGACCCGTGTCGTGTCAACGCGGCACACATTCACGGTCCAGGCCTGTTTACGGCAATCCCTATTTTGCCGGACCATTGACCGGCACTCAAGTCCAAGCTTTCCCGAACGGGCAAAAGCATTCCGCTTGGCGAAATTCGCCGCTGGTCTTAGCGCCGGCTTTGGCGATCCGTTTCTGCATGGGCGTTGCTGCTAGGGCAAGTGGACGGAAGCGGCAGGCGCCAGTAGATTGCGTAGCGCCAATCAAGGCGGTGGGTATATCTTGAAAGTATTTCTGAGTGACGTGCCACA
>JAYPXD010000183.1:2074-2626 GCA_038135395.1 Alphaproteobacteria bacterium
GATACTGGTGTGTCTATCTGCAGCGGTGCTCACGCCGGCAATTCGCTTGCGGGTCAACAGCTGGTCGTCATGACCTTCAACATTCGCCATGGGTGCGGCCGTGCGTCATTCGGCGATACCTCATCGCGGTTTTTTCGCAGTTGCCGCAAACATCTTGTCGAAATTGTCGATGCTATTCGCTCTGCAGCGCCGGATGTCGTCGGCTTGCAGGAAGTCGATGAGGGAATAATCGACGATATCGCCCGGGGAGCCGGGCTGCACGCGGTATTCCAAGCCCACAATGGGTCCGGGTACGGTTCTTGGTGGGGGAATGCGCTCTTGTCGCGCTATCCGATTGCCGGCATTAGCGCATTTCCGATCGGTGGCATTCCCGGCAAGAATCGATCCGCGTTGGTGGCAAAGGTACTGGTTGGCGGCGATATGATCGCGGTCGCGAATGTTCACACGCAGAATCGGCAGAAAGATGACGTGGCCGTGCAGGCGGTCCGGGGCAGGATGGGAAGCGAGCCCGGATTGCGGATCGTCCTAGGTGATTTCAATATGGAACCTGCG
>JAYPXD010000183.1:2636-7717 GCA_038135395.1 Alphaproteobacteria bacterium
TCGCCCAAGCCGCGCCGCAACTGCCGCGCTCGATGAAGGAGCTGCTCGAGCGCTTCCGCGACCATCGGCTGGAGGTCATCCGCAGTATGGGCATGACCGACACGGCCAGGGCTGCCCCGTCCGGGAGTTTTTTGGGCACGTATGACACGGGATTGGGACGCCGCATCGATTATGTTTTCGTCGATACGAAGAATTTCGAGCCCATTGCATCCCGATTGATTGCTGAAGAGCATCGGGAAGCCAGCGATCACATTGGCTATGTCGCTGTCGTCAAGCGCCGGTAGGCCCGGCCGGGTAATTGGCCGAACGACAGGGTGTCCGAGAATCCGGTGTCGCCAATGCCGGCCAGCGCGGTATGCTGTCCATCCACAAACCAACAACCTATGGATCTGGGAAAGCCAATGCTGCCAATCAAAGATACAGTGACCATCGTGACCGGCTCGTCCAGCGGAATCGGCGCGGCGACCGTCCGCATGCTGGCGGAAAACGGCGGGCATGTCGTCATCAACTACTCCAAGAGCGCCGCAGCCGCCAACCAGGTTGCCGAGGACTGCCGCGCTTTCGGGGTTGAGGCGCTGGTTTGCCAAGCCGACGTTGGCGACGAGGCCGACCGCCTTCGCCTAGTCGATGAAACCATGAAAAAGTTCGGCAGGATCACAGGCTTGGTCAATAATGCCGGCACTACGGTGTTTGTCGATCATGCCAATCTCGGCGGGTTATCCGAGGACGACTTCCATAAGATTTATGGGTTGAACGTCGTTGGCGCATTTATGATGACGCGCGCGTGCGAGCCGCATATGCGGGCCGGCGGCCGTGGGTCGGTCGTCAACATCTCGTCGGTGGCCGGGGTCATGGGGGTAGGGTCGTCGATTGCCTACGCTGCAAGCAAAGGCGCGCTCAATACAATGACGTTGTCGCTCGCCCGTGTCCTAGGGCCGGAGATCCGCGTCAACACCGTTTGCCCTGGCTTTGTGATCGGGGAATGGCTGAAGCAGGGAATGGGCGAGGCCAGGTACGAGGCGACGCGCGAGGCGCTGGCCAAGGGCACAGCCTTGCATAAGCCTGGCGGCACCGCGCAAGACATGGCCGAGGCCGTGCTGTGGTTCCTGTATGGCGCCCGCCATATCACCGGCGAGTTCTTGCTGACCGACGGCGGCCAGCACTTAGGGCAAGCGCCTTTGGTGGCGAGATAAGGCAATAATATCAATAAATTATTCGATATTATTGCGCTATTAGATTAAAAATGACGCCCAGGCGGCTCAGGTCGCCTGGGTGGAGATTTTTGCCAAGGTCTCAGTCAGCCTTGCGACTCCGTTGAGCCGGCTGGACGCTTTCGGCCACTCGCGGACAATCACCAGTTTATGATCCGGCCGCAGCTTGGCCTTGCCGTCCTGGCGGGTGAGAAATTGCACCAGCCCTGCAGGGTTTGGAAATTGGTCATGTCGGAAAGTCAGCACCGCGCCTTTGGGTCCGGCGTCGATTTTCTCGATCATTGCCTGGCGGCAAAGCGCCTTGATAGCCACGACTTCTAGAAGATTTTTCGCCTCGTCCGGCACAGGGCCAAAGCGATCGCCCAATTCCGCCGCGAACGCATCGATTTCATGTCGGGTGCCAAGCGCCGACAGCCTGCGGTACAGATTGAGGCGGATGTTGAGTTCGGGAACGTAGCTTTCCGGGATCAGGACAGAGGCACCGATATTGATAGTCGGCATCCATTGATCGTCCTTGCGGGGTCGCCCGGCGCCGCCTTCCCGAGCTTCGGCAACCGCATCTTCCAGCATTTGCTGATACAGTTCGATGCCGACTTCCCGGATCTGGCCGGATTGCTCGTCGCCCAGCAAATTGCCGGCGCCGCGAATGTCCAGATCGTGGCTGGCGACGGTGAAGCCGGCGCCTAGGTGATCCAACGTCTGCATGACGTCTAAACGTCGTAGGGCCGGCTTGGTTATTTTGACGTCGGCAGGAAGCGTGAGATACGCATAGGCCCGAACTTTGCCGCGGCCGATCCTGCCCCGAATTTGGTACAATTGGCCCAGCCCGAACATATCGGCGCGATGCACGATCATGGTGTTGGCGTTTGGGATATCCAACCCGCTTTCGATGATGTTGGTGGCGATCAGTATGTCGAACTTGCGGTCGTAGAAGCCGTTCATGACGTCTTCCAACTCGCGCGGCGCCAGCCCGCCATGTGCAACGGCTATTTTAAGCTCCGGCATAATTTCGCGGACCTGTTCCTCGACCTGGCGCAGGTGGCGAACGCGGGGGCATACATAAAAGATCTGCCCGCCCCGGAACAACTCGCGCTGGATCGCTTCGCGAATCACAAGCGGGTCGAACGGCTGCACGAACGTGCGGATCGCCAATCGGTCGACTGGCGGGGTGCCGATCAGGCTCATCTCGCGGACGCCGGAAAGCGCCAGTTGCAGGGTGCGCGGGATCGGCGTCGCGGTCATGGTCAAGACATGGATATCCGCCCGCAGCTTCTTCAAACGCTCTTTATGTGCAACGCCAAAATGTTGTTCTTCATCAACGATTAAGAGGCCTAACCTGCTAAATTCGATGGACTTCGCTAACAGGGCATGGGTGCCGACGATAATGTCGACTTTTCCGTCCGCCAGACCTTTTTTCGCCTCGGTAGCCTGTTTGGCCGGCACCAGGCGCGACAGCTGCTCGACCCGCACCGGCAAGCCCTGAAAGCGGTCGGCAAAGGTCTTGTAGTGCTGGCGCGCCAACAGCGTGGTTGGGACAACCACGGCTACCTGGAAGCCCTCCATGACGGCCAGGAACGCGGCGCGCAGCGCGACCTCGGTCTTGCCGAAACCCACGTCGCCGCAAATGAGCCGGTCCATCGGCTTGCCACTGGCCAGGTCGTCGAGAACGTCGTCGATCGCCTTCAGCTGGTCATCGGTCTCCGCGTGTGGAAAGCGCGCGCAAAATTCCGACCATGCGCCTTCTGGCGGGCGAAGCTCATCGGCTTGCTGCAGGGTTCGGGCGGCTGCGGTCTGAATCAATTCCGCCGCCATGTCGCGGATGCGATCCTTGAGCTTGGCCTTGCGCGATTGCCAGTTGGCGCTGCCTAGGCGGTCGAGTTGAACGGCGGTTGATTCGGATCCATATCGGCTTAGAAGTTCAATTGATTCAACAGGAACATAAAGTTTGTTATCATCGTGATATAAGATTTTCAGGCAGTCGTGCGCAGCACCGCCCGCGGTCACGGTTTCCAACCCTTCGTATCGACCGATGCCGTGGTCGAGGTGTACGACCAAGTCGCCTTCTGCGATTTCGCTGACTTCCGTCAGGAATTGATCGGCCCGGCGGCGGCGGCGCGGGCGACGGCTGATGCGTTCGCCCAATAGGTCCTGTTCGGTGAAAACAACGAGATTCTGCGTGCGAAACCCGTGTTCCAGCTCCCAGACCGTAGTGCCGAGCGGCGGCAGGCCTGCCGCGGTCTCGACCGAGCGGCTATCCAGACCGGCGCGGTCATGCAACAGGTCCGAAATGCGTGCAGCGGCTCCGGCGGAATAGGCTGCCACCAGTACGGCATGGCCATGCCGGTGCTCCACCGCGATATGCGCGGCAACGGCAGCGTACAATTCCGCATCGCCCTGGATGCGGGCTTCGGCAAAGTCTCTAACCCGGCGGGCGCCGATGTCGAAGACCTCGCCGCCGAGGGTTTCGTCGGCTTCGAACCGGTGCCAGGTGGCGACGGCGCGTTCGTCAGCCAGAGCGTCCCACTCTTCAGGGGTCAGATAGAGCCGGTCCGGCGGTAAAGGCCGATAGATTCCACCTTCACCGGCCGAGGTTGTCTGCGCCAAGGCAACGCGAGAGGCAAAGTGGTCGGCGATGGTATCAAAACGGGCGCGCTTGGCGTCACCAAACTGGTCATCAAGGAGAATCGCCGTCCCGCTCGGCAGATAATCCAACACTGTCGCCAAATGCTCGTGGAACAGAGGCAACCAATGCTCCATGCCTGGGTGTTTCCGGCCGGCTGAAACACTTTCATACAATCGATCATCCGCGCCTGGGATGCCAAATTGCGTGCGATAGCCGACCCGGAACCGTTCGATGGCTTCTTTCGTCAGCCGCAATTCATTGACGGGTGCGATGGAGAACCGCTTAACCGCTTGATCGGAGCGTTGGGTCAGGGGATCAAACCGGCGGATGCTTTCGATTTCATCGCCGAACAGGTCCAGTCTCAGAGGCAGCGCTTCACCCGGCGGGAACAAGTCGATCAGCCCGCCACGAATGGCATACTCGCCGGCTTCCATAACCGTGTCGGTCCGATTGTAGCCGTTGGCACTGAGGAATTCGGTCAGCGCGGCTTGATCCAGCTTTTGCCCCTTTTGGGCGGTAAATTTGGCATGGTCGAAGAAAGATTTGGGCGGCACGCGCTGCAGCACGGCGTTGACCGTCGTCACCAGCAGGCGCGGCGGCTTAGCAGCCAACTTGGCTAGAGCATCGATCCGTTGGCTCAAAACCTCAGCGTTTGGCGACGAGCGGTCATAGGGCAGGCAATCCCAGGCCGGCAGAAACAGGGTTTTGGCGTCCGGCGCGAAAAAGGCGACGCCGTGCAACAGCCTAAGCGCCTTTTCTTCATCGACTGCCACCGCGACCAACGGCGGCATGTCGGGATCGGCGATAGCCCCGGCCAACCATTGGGCGTCTGCGCCTTCTGGCGCGCCTGCCAGCGTCAGATGGCCCGGCAAACGGAACACCTGCGCCGTCAGGCGCGGAGGGACTTCCAGAACCGCTTGGGTGGTCATGGCGCGGGTTTGAACGACATCAGCTGATCGAGAACAGGCGAGCGCAGATTAGCTGGCACGGGTTCCCGCCCGGTAAACCAATCCATGAGTTCCGGGTCGATACGGTCCAACACCTGCTCGAAATCAGCCAGCTGTTCGGCCGTCATCGTCGCAAGGTGCGCATCAGCGAAGCGGCCAAGCAGCAGGTCGCTTTCTTTCGTGCCTCTGTGCCAGGCACGGTAATGGAGCCGTTTGCGCGTTCTTTCCAGTTCAGTCATTGTCCAAATCTTCCATGGTTTCGGCCAAGCATTTGCCGGGATGCGTGACAGAACGCAAGAT
>JAYPXD010000184.1:0-7711 GCA_038135395.1 Alphaproteobacteria bacterium
TTGGTCCGAAAGGCGCTTAAGTCAGCGAACGCTTCGGCCTAGAGCAACGCCCGATCAAATGGAGTCATTGGATCGGGATCTGCTCTAATGCGCCTTGTCGAAAATTCCGAGTTCCAGCGACGGGATCTTGCCCATCCAAAAGGCATAGTCGCGGTGGTCGGCCAGATCGTTATCGGTATTGGGATGGACCAGCACGGTCAGGCCATCCCGCTCCAGCGCTACGAACGGCACGATCTGCGGGAACAACTCCACCGGGAAATGCACCTGGTAGGACCATTCAGGATGCGGGCCGACGGGCCTGTCATGCCAGCGTCCATAGATTGCACCGGGAAACGCCGCCTCCAGTTTGGCGCGCAATGCCTCGGCGCGCGGCTTGCTGGCCGCGTCGTAGTAGACGTGAATGTGGTAGTCCTTGATCCGGTCGATAATGGTGTCGGCGCTGGCCATCTGCTAGTCTCCCATACGTTGGAATTGAGAATATAGGGCCTTCCGCCCGCAATAGGAGCTTCTACGTGCCTGACAGTGTTGCACACCCTGAAATTGTGTTTTCTGCCTGCCCGCACGATTGCCCCTCTACCTGCGCGCTGGAGGTGGAGCGGCTGGATGCCCGCACCATTGGCCGGGTGCGGGGCGCCAAGGAGAATCGGTACACGGACGGCGTTATTTGCGCCAAGGTTGCGCGCTATCATGAGCGCATCCATCATCCTGACCGCCTGACCAAGTGTCTGCAACGCACCGGAGCGAAAGGCTCTGGCGAGTTCCGCGAAATCAGTTTTGACGACGCCATCAACGAGACCGGCGAAGCCTTCCTGAAGGCGGAAGCCCGTTATGGCTCGGAAACGATCTGGCCGTATTTCTATGCCGGCACCATGGGGCAGGTGCAGCGGGATTCGATCCACCGGCTGCGCCATGCCAAGAAGTACAGCTTCCAGCACGATACCATCTGCGTGGCAACGGCCTGGAATGGCTTTGTTGCCGGCACCGGCTCGCTGCATGGCGCTGACCCGCGCGAGATGCGGGTCGCCGACGTGGTCGTGATCTGGGGCACCAACCCGGCTTCGACCCAGATCAATGTCCTGACCCACGCGGTCCATGCCCGCAAAAGCCGCGGCGCGAAGATCGTTGTCGTCGATACCTACCGCACCGAGACCGCAAAGCAGGCGGACGTGTTCCTGTGCGTCAAGCCGGGAACGGACGGCGCGCTCGCTTGTGCGGTGATGCACGTGCTGTTTCGCGACGGGCATGCCGACTGGCCCTATCTGGAGCAGTACACGGACTGCCCGGAGGAATTGGCGGCCCACCTGAAATCCCGTTCGCCGCAGTGGGCGGAGGCGATCTGCGGCGTGCCGGCCGCAGAGATCGAGGCGTTCGCGCGCCTGCTGGCGGAGAACAAGAAGCACTTCCTGCGCATCGGCTATGGCATGTGCCGGCAGCGGAACGGCGCACACAACATGCACGGCGTGCTCTCCATCGCCGCGGTGACGGGCGCCTGGCAATACGAGGGCGGCGGCGCGTTTCACAATAACCGCGACATCTACCGCTGGAACAAGACCCTGGTGGAGGGCCGCGACTATGCCGACCCCAGCATCCGCCGGCTCGACATGAGCCGGATCGGCGACGTGCTGACCGGCGATGCGGAGGCTCTGAGAGGCGGCCCGCCGGTCACCGGCCTGTTCATCCAGAACACCAACCCGATGATGGTCGCTCCGGAACTGGCCAAGGTGTATGCGGGCTTCGCGCGGGAAGACCTGTTCACCTGCGTGCACGAACAGTTCCTGACCGACACGGCGAAAATGGCCGACATTGTCCTTCCCGCCACTATGTTCCTGGAGCATGACGACGTCTACCAGGGCGGCGGCAACCAGTACATCACGCTGGGGCCGAAAGTGATCGAGCCGCCGCTGGGGCCGCGCTCCAATGTCGAGGTGGTCAACGCGCTGGCGCAGCGCCTCGGCTGCCCGCAGCCGGCCTTCCGTATGAGCGCGCGCGACCTCGTGGACGAAACGCTGAAGGCCTCGAAGCGTGGCAGCTATGATGAGTTGCTGGTGACGAAGTGGGTCGATTGCCAGCCGCCGTTCGAGGAAGCGCACTACCGGAACGGCTTTGCCTGGCCAGACAGGAAATTCCGCTTCAAGCCGGACTGGGCCGGCGTGCCGCCCTATGACGACGGCACAGGAACAGGCCGCTATGGCCCCGGTGACCGCATGCCGGCGCTGCCAGACCACTGGGACGTGATCGACCGGGCGACGCCGGACAAGCCCTTCCGCATGGTGACCGCGCCGGCGCGCTCGTTCCTCAACTCGACCTTCACGGAGACGCCGACCTCAGCCGCGCGCGAACGGCGGCCTGAAGTAATGATCCGGCCGGACGATGCCGAACCGCTAGGCGTTGCCGACGGCGCGCGCGTGCTGATCGGCAACGAGAAGGGCAGCGTCACCCTGCATGCCCGCCACTTCGACGGCCTCCGTGCTGGCACGGTCATCGTCGAGAGCATCTGGCCAAACCACGCCTTCCCGGAGGGAGTCGGCATCAACTTGCTGGTCTCGTCCGAGCCCGCCGCGCCGGTCGGTGGCGCGGTGTTCCATGATACGGCGGTATGGGTGAGGCCGGCTGGGCCGGTCTGACGACCGTCCCGCCTACTTGTCGTACTTGAAGCCCAGCTTCAACGTGACCTGATAATGGCCGACCTTGCCTTCCTTGATCCAGCCGCGGATCTGGCCGACTTCAAACCATTCCAGGTTGCGCAGGCTGGCATGGGCCTTAGTAATCGCCACCTGGATGGCGTCGGAAATCGATGTTTCGGAGGTGCCGACGATTTCGGTCACTGAATAGACATTGTTGGACATGGCAGCCTTCCCTTGAGGTTTCAGTCCTTAAAAGATAGGCGCGCGCGTAAGCTGCGACAATACGGCTCGGCTTCAGACGCACAAAAACCGCCGCGGGACATCATTGTCCTGCGACGGTTCTAAAATGCGCGGGTACAGCGTGCTGGCGGTTTACAGCAGGAAGATCGCCATGAGCACCAAGACGATGATCACGCCAATCGTGCCGTATTTCAACAGATGGGCGAAACCTTCCCAGCTGGCGCGGTGGCGGATGACAGAGTCTTCAAAATTTTCCATGGCGCTCGGCATTCCATTCATTGGCGGCCCGCCGGGCAGGCGGCGACAGCAATTATTCTGACATTTCCCTAGCGTGCAACCGCGGCCATCCCAATGCGGTTCAAGGGCGCAGCCCCATCAGGCATCCGACGGGTTGAGGAGCGTGGTCGGCTGGGCAGTGACCGATGGGTGCAGCAGGACGCGCTCGGCGATGACCGGCGCCCGCCCTTCCGCCACCAGGCGCACGGCCATCGGATAGATCCGGTGCTCGGCCGCCAGCACCCTGTTTGCCAGCTCTTGCTCGGTATCGTCCGGATGCACGGGCACGACCGCCTGGGCGATGATCGGCCCGGCATCCATCTCGGCCCGGACATAGTGGACGGTGCAGCCGTGCCAGCGGACGCCGTCGGCCAGCGCCCGGGCATGGGTATCGAGGCCCTTGAATGCCGGCAGGATCGATGGGTGAATATTGATCAGTCGGTCGCGCCATTGGCCGACGAACCAGGGGGTCAGCAGGCGCATGAACCCGGCCAGGCAAACCAAATCTACGCCGGACTGGCGGAGGCGGGCGTCCAGCGCCCGCTCGAAGGCCTCGCGGTCCTTGCCGAATGGCTTGCTGGCGACCACGGCGGTTGAGACGCCTTGCGCTGCCGCATGCTGCAGTCCGACAGCGTCGTCGCGGTTCGCCAGCACCAACGCCGCCTCGGCCGGGTAGTCCGGATTGGCAGCAGCGGCAACCAGCGCCGCCATGTTGCTGCCCCGTCCAGAAATCAGAATCCCCAGGCGCGCCCTACTCACGCGTCGCTCCACGGCGCGCTGCCGGTCCAGGTCAACTGCGCCGCCGTGGCATCGGCCAGCGGTTGGATCGTGCCCAGGCGATAGATGTCATGCTCGCCGGCGGCTGTAAGGGCCGCGCGCACTTCGGCTTCCCGGTCGGGCGGCGTCACCAGCACCAGGCCGACACCGCAATTGAACGTTTTCAGCATCTCGGGCGCGTCGATCTCGCCAGCCGACTGCAACCACTGGAACACGGGCGGCAACGTCCAGTCATTGGGCTCCAACGCCACGGCAAGGCCGTCGGGCAGCACCCGCGGCACATTGCCGGGCAAGCCGCCGCCGGTGATGTGCGCGATGGCGTGGACGCCGCCGGTCCTGGCGGCTGCGAGCGCCTGGGCGATATAGAGCCGCGTCGGCTCCAACAGCGCCTCGCCCAGGGGGCGGCTAGGGTCGAACGGGGCCGGATCGCTCCAGCGCAGGCCCAGGTCGCTCACCACCTTGCGCACGAGGCTATAGCCGTTGGAGTGCACGCCGCTGGACGGCAGCCCCAGCACGATATCGCCGGGCATGACGCGGCTGCCGTCGATGTAGCGGTCGCGTTCAACCGCGCCGACGACAAAGCCGGCAAGGTCATAGTCGCCTGCGGCATACATGCCCGGCATTTCGGCTGTCTCTCCGCCGATCAGGGCGCAGCCCGCCTCTTTGCAGGCACGGGCGATGCTGGCAACAACCGCCGTGGCGACTGCGGATTCCAGTTTACCACTGGCAAAATAGTCCAGGAAAAACAACGGCTCGCCGCCATGAACGATCAGGTCGTTGGCGCACATGGCGACCAGGTCCTGGCCAATGGTGTCATGCTGGCCAGTTTCAATCGCAATCCGCAGTTTTGTGCCGACGCCATCGGTGGCAGCCAGCATCAGCGGGTCCTGGAAGCCGCAGGCTTTCAGATCAAAGACTCCGGCAAAGCCTTTCAGATCGGGGCGTGAGCCCGTCCGTGCCGTGGCAGCGACCAGTGGGCCAATCAAACGGACGAACGCATCGCCCGCCTCGATATCCACACCGGCGTCTGCATAGCTGCGTCCGCCTTTGGACATGCGCATCTTGCCTCTGTATAAGAACCAATCGTAACCGCAAGCGCCGCCGCCGGCGATGCACAAGCGGGAATTCTGGGACCATAGCGAAAGGCCTTGGCAATGCAACGCAGGCAGTTGGCGCAGGGGAGACCATGGCGGTCCGTGCTGGGCGTGGCGATGCTCGTTCTGGCGGCGGTCCAAGGCGCAGCAGAGGCCCAACAGACGACGAGCGCCTATACGGTTCAGGAAATTGCCATTGAAAAAACCGCGGCATCCGGCGTTCTGGCGCGTCAGCAGGGCTTGGACGAGGCCCGGCAGGCGGCTTATGTCCATCTATACGAACGGCTGGTGCCGCAGACCTACTACGGTGCCCGCCCGGCCCTGGGGCAGCCCGACCTGAATGCGCTGATTGCCGCTGTGGATATCGTCCGTGAACAGACGACAGCATCGGCTTACCGGGCGGAACTGGCGATCTCGTTCTCCCGGGCCCGTGTGCGGGATTTGTTGAATGCCCGGCAAATTCCCTTCACCGACCGCGTCAGCCCGCCGCTGTTGGTTCTGCCGGTCTATGAATGGGTTGGTGCGCGCCAATTGTGGGAGGTGCCGAATCCCTGGCACACTGCCTGGAGCGGGCGTGTCGGCCCGCGGGGCTTGTTGGATACAGTGATGGCGGCTGGTTCGGCAGAGGACCAGTTGCAGCTGAGCGCCGATCAGGCGCTTGCAGGCGATAGCCCCGGGATGCAGCAATTGGCCCGGGCTTACCGTGCCAGCGGCGCCATCGTCGCTTTGGGTCAATTGCGGGTCGATCCGCGAACGGGCGCGCCGGTATTGGACGTAACATTGCGAGGTTATGGTGCGGCGCCGGCAGGGCCGATTACCCAGACCTTTACCGGCGCAGCGGGCGGTAGAGCCGCGCTTGCGGCAGAACAACTGACCCGGACGGCGGCGGCCGCGATGGCCGATGCGTTGGCTGCGGCTTGGAAGATAGAAAACCTGCAGCGCGGCGAAATCGGCGTCAGCACCCTGCGGGTGACCGTGCCGTTGGCCTTTATCGGAGATTACGCGGATGCGCTGCGCCGGATAGCCGAAGTGCGCTCCCTGAATTCTGCGGTGCTGGCGCGATTGACAGCGACGGCGGCGGAGTTCGACCTGAAATACAGTTCCGATCTGGAGCAATTGCAGCGGGCCTTCGACAGCTATGGCATGCGTCTGGTTCAGGAGCCTGGCGGCTGGGTTCTGCGCATCCATGGGTAGTGTGACATAGCCAACGGAGTGGGCCGGTTGACCGTTAGAGAAAAGGCCGTTGCTTGGCTGCTGATCCTTGCCGCCTTCGCGCTGCTGGTTTGGTTGTTCCAGCCGATCTTATTGCCATTCGTTGCCGGACTGGCCGTCGCCTATTTCCTGGACCCGATCGCGGATTGGATGGAACGGCGTGGCATTGGCCGCGGATGGGCGGCCGCTTGGACGTTATTGGGGTTTGCAATCCTTTCGATCCTGCTGTTGTTGTTGCTGATTCCGGTGGTGCAGAGCCAGATTGTCGGTCTGGCGGGCCGCTTGCCCGATATCATCGCGGCGTTGCAGCGCTGGCTGGTCGCCGGGGTCGAGCGGTTGCAAGGCGTGCTCAGCCCGGAAGAATTTCAGCAGGTGCGCGATGCGCTGACGGCGGAGTTTGGCCGCGGCATGTCGATCTTTTCTGGACTGGTGCAGGGGGTTTTTGCCCGGAGCATCGCCTTTTTCGAGTTTCTGTCGCTGATCCTGGTGACGCCGGTCGTGGCGTTCTACCTGTTGCGGGATTGGGATAGGATCGTCGCCATTCTTGACGAATTGCTGCCGCTGGAACATCGCGCGACCGTCCGCCAACAAGTGGGGCTGGTGGACGAAATGCTCTCCGGCTTCGTCCGGGGCCAATCGTCTGTCTGTATTGTCCTGGCGTTAGGCTATGGCGGCGCGCTGGCTGCGGCCGGGTTGCCATTTGGCTTTACAGTAGGGCTGATGGCCGGCCTGGTGTCGTTCATCCCCTACATGGGGTCGATGTTCGGCCTGGTCTCCAGCGTCGGCCTGGCGCTGATCGAATTTTCCGATCCTGTCCGAATCGGCATTGTCGCCTTGATATTTGTCGTCGGGCAGTTGATCGAGGCCTATTTGCTGACGCCGAAGCTGGTGGGCGAGCGTGTGCAATTGCATCCGGTATGGGTGATTTTCGCCCTGTTCGCCGGCGGCTCGCTGATGGGGTTTCTCGGCATGCTGATTGCGTTGCCGACGGCCGCGGTCATCGGCGTGGTCGTGCGGTTTTTGTTGACGCAATACCGGCAGAGCCGCCTGTACGATCACGAGTTGCCCGGTGACTGAGACATCGGCCGGAACCCAATTGCCCTTGCCGTTGCCGGTACGCTCTGCCTTGGGGGAGGCGGACTTCCTGGTGGCGGACAGCAATCGGGGTGCGGTCCGCTGGCTGGACCTGTGGCCGGATTGGCCCGGCGGAGGCCTGTTGCTGCATGGCCCGGAGGCCAGCGGCAAGAGCCATTTGGCGGCGATTTGGGCCAACCGCACGGCGGCCGCGCGGGTAACGGCCGACAGTGTGACGTTGGAGCAGGCCTTGGGCCTAAGCCGCGCCGTCGCGGTGGATGATATTCAAGGCGCTGTCGACCCGAACATCCTGTTTCATCTGATCAACAGGGCCCGTGCCCGGGGGTTTTCCTTGCTGCTGACGGCGCGGGAGCCGGCGGCGTCGAGCAGAGTCTGAATTACCTGATCCAGGGA
>JAYPXD010000185.1:0-3562 GCA_038135395.1 Alphaproteobacteria bacterium
AGGCTGACCACCAGACGGGACTTTGCCGCGATTTTCTGAGCCAGCGCCATCGCTTCATCGAAGAGCGCGTCCGCCGGCACGATGCGATTGACCAGGCCGAAGCGCTGGGCGGCTTCCGCGTCGATCATGTCGCCGGTCAGCAACATTTCCATCGCGGCCTTCTGTCCGACGCTGCGCGATACAGCAACCGAAGGGGTGGTGCACCACAGGCCGATATTGACTCCCGGCGTGGCGAACCGCGCCTCGGTCGACGCAATCACCATGTCGCAGGTCGCAGCCAACTGTGCGCCGGCGCCCATGGCCGCGCCTTGGACGGCGGCGATCACCGGCTGCGGCAGCGCCTTGATTGTGCTCATCATCTGGCTGCACTTGGCGAAGAGCCACTCGTAATAGGAGCGCTGCCGGTTGCCCAGCACCTCACGCATGTCGTGGCCGGCGCAAAATCCCGGTCCTGCTGCCTTTAATACGACAACATTGACGCCCTGGTCGTCCCTGATCTGGTCGAGCGAGTTTTGCAAAGCGTCGAGCAGCGATTCCGATAGCGCGTTGCGAGCATCGGGACGATTCAATGTCAGGACGGCCACTTTGCCGTGATCTTCCCGGAGCAAATCTTGCTGTGAGCTGTTTCGCAGGGCCATGGGCTACTCCCGAATGCTATGGTGGCCGGTTGCGGCGATACATAGCTACGCCACAAGCTAGGAGCACAGAAAGTAATGTTTCGGTTATATTGCAAGCGCAAAATCTAAGGGTAGGATCAAAATTCACGACACTACTATATTACATCATCGTAACTAATTGATTTTTCAATATAAAAAAATTGGTATTGACAGTTCCGATCCATATCATCAAAACCCGCCGCTCAATCGCAACGCCAATAGGCGGAGCGGCAAGATTCTAACCAGGTAGTACCCGAAATGAACACCTACTCGGCCAAACCTGCCGACGTAGAGCGCAAGTGGTTCGTGATCGACGCCGATGGCCTAGTACTGGGCCGACTGGCAGCGTTGGTAGCCACCCGCCTCCGCGGCAAGCACAAACCGCTCTACACCCCGCACATCGACTGTGGCGATCATATCGTCATCGTCAATGCCGAAAAAGTTGCAATTACGGGCAACAAGCGGGCTGATTCCAAGTTCTTTTGGCACACCGGCTATCCGGGTGGCATCAAAGAGCGCTCGTGGGACCAGATCCTGACCGGCAACCACCCCGAACGCCTGATTGAAAAGGCGGTGGAGCGGATGCTGCCGAAGACCAAGCTGGGCAGCGCCGTGATTTCCAAACTGCATGTCTATGCCGGCGCCGAGCACCCGCATGCGGCGCAACAGCCGGAGACGCTGGACGTCGCCAGCCTGAACACCAAGAATTCGCGGAGCGCCTAGACTCATGGCTGAAGAACGCACCTCGCTAGCGGACCTGAAAGACGCTCTGGCTGGCGCGCAGACGTCCGGTGACGCTGCTGCCGGAGATGGCATTCCGGGTCTGGCGGAAGCCACTTTCGCTGAGCCGACCATCGACGAATTCGGCCGCTCCTATGGCACGGGCCGCCGCAAAGACGCGGTCGCCCGAGTCTGGATCAAGCCGGGCGTCGGCAAATTTTCGATCAACGGCCGCACCTTGGACGACTATTTCGCCCGTCCGACCCTGCGCCAGATCATCGTCGAGCCGTTCAACACCACCAATCGCGCCGATCAGTTCGACGTGATCTGCACGGTGTCCGGCGGCGGTCTCTCGGGCCAGGCTGGCGCTGTGCGCCATGGCCTGAGCCGCGCCCTGGTTAACTTCGAGCCGGGCCTGCGCCCTGCCCTGAAGCATGCCGGCTTCATGACCCGCGACAGCCGCGTGGTCGAGCGTAAGAAGTACGGCAAGGCGAAGGCGCGACGCAGTTTCCAGTTCTCGAAGCGGTAACCCTTCCGGCCTTTGGGCTGGGATATGGACGGGGTGCCGCTTGCGGCGCCCCGTTTCTGTTTGCGCTTCCGTCAGTCTTGCCCGTTCCCATTTGGGCCGAGCCGTGTAAGGTGCCTCGGCCCTCACCCCTCGCTATTAGGAGTGTCCAGCGATGCAAAGGGATATCAATGTCGCCATTCTCGGCGCTTCCGGTTACACCGGGGCGGAGTTGCTGCGCCTGTTGGCTGGCCATCCGCGCTTTCGCATCGCAGCCCTGACCGCCGACCGCAATGCCGGCGGCGAGATGGTGGATGTCTATCCGCACACGCTGCCGCAAAGGCTGCCGACGCTGACCAAAATCGAGGATGTGGACTGGTCCGACATCCAGGCGGTGTTCTGCTGCCTGCCGCACGGCACGACGCAGGAGGTGATCGCCGGGCTGCCGCCGCATCTGAAAATCGTCGATCTGTCGGCCGACTTCCGCCTTTACGACCTTGCGACCTATGACAAATGGTATGGCCATGCCCACCGCGCGCCGCACCTGCAGCCGGAAGCGGTCTATGGCCTGACGGAGCACGCCCGCACCGCCGTCGCCAACGCCCGGCTGGTGGCCAATCCCGGCTGCTATCCGACCTGCACCGCGCTGCCGCTGTTGCCGTTGCTGACCAAGGGCCTGATCGAGGCGGACGGCATTATTGTCGATGCCAAGTCCGGCGTGACCGGCGCCGGCCGCTCAATGCGGCAGGACCTGCTGTTCTGCGAGGTGCATGACGGTTTCCACGCCTATGGCGTCGGCAAGCACCGGCACCAGCCGGAGATCGAGCAGACGCTGAGCCTGGCGCTGGACGGGCGGGAGATGCACGTTGTGTTCACGCCGCACCTCGTTCCGATCAACCGCGGCATGCTGTGCACCACCTATATCCGGCCAAAGGGCGGCGCCACCGTTGCCGATCTGCGTGCGGCGCTGACCGAAGCTTATGCCGATGAGCGCTTTGTCCATGTTACCCCGGCCGGCAAGTGGCCGCAGACGCGCGAGGTGCGGGGGTCGAACTATTGCTTCATCGGCGTCGGCGATGCCGGCGTGCCGGGGCAATTGGTGGTGATCTCTGCGATCGATAACCTGGTCAAGGGTGCATCCGGCCAGGCGCTGCAAAACATGAACCTGCTGTTCGGCCTCGACGAAGCCGCCGGCCTTTTGCTGGAGCCTCTCTATCCATGAGCCCCGATTCCCTAATCCACGATCCCCGCCGCGAAGGCCTAGTGTTGCCCTATAACGGTATCCTGCCAAAGCTGGGCCGCGACGTGTTCGTCGCGCCCGGCACGATCATCGTCGGCAACGTCGAAATCGGCGACGACGCCAGCCTCTGGTACAACACCGTGGTTCGGGCCGATGTCCATGAGGTCAGGATCGGCGCGCGCACCAACCTGCAGGACGGCACGGTGGTGCACGTGACGGGCGGTCGGTTCGGCACCTATATCGGCAATGACATCCTGATCGGCCATCAGTGCGTCATCCACGGCTGCACCATCCATGACCGCGCCTTTATTGGCATGCGCGCACTGATCCTGGACGGCGCGGTGATCGAGAGCGATTCGATGGTCGCCGCCGGCGCAGTCGTGACGCCGGGCAAGGTGGTGCCGACCGGAGAATTGTGGGCCGGTGCGCCGGCCAAGAAGA
>JAYPXD010000185.1:3572-7606 GCA_038135395.1 Alphaproteobacteria bacterium
CGAGCGGCACAAAGTGGCGACGGCGGGCTATGTCCGCAACGCCAAGGAACACCGCGCCGCGCTGGGGTGATGGGCCTTGCGCCCTGCGCCCTGCGCAGTATCCGGATTGCTCGCCATTCATAGGGTTAGAGCAGATTCACCCGATCCAACCGGATCGGGATCCGCTCTAGCCCTCGTCCCCGGCCAGACGCTTCAGCCGGTACAGCAGGTCCAGCGCTTCCCGCGGGGTGAGCGCGTCGGGGTCGGCAGCATCCAGCACGCGCCGCAATTCGCTTTGTTCGCCTGACGGCTCCGGTTCCAGCTCCAGCACTGGCGGCTTCGGCCGGGCGGCGGCGAATAGCGGCAGGTCCTCGACCAGCCGACGCACGGCGGAGCCCTGGTCGCCTTCTTCCAACAGTTTCAGCACGGCTTCGGCCCGGGCCAACACCGGCTTGGGCAGGCCGGCGAGGCGGGCGACGTGGATGCCGTAGGATCGGTCGGCGGTGCCGCTCGCGACTTCGTGCAAAAAGACGACGCTATCCTTCCACTCGCGGATGCGCATGGTGGCAAGATGCAACGCCTCCAACCGGTCGGCCAGCAGGGTCAGCTCGTGGTAATGCGTCGCGAACAGGGCGCGGCACCGCAGCTTGTCGTGCAGATGCTCCACGGCGGCCCAGGCGATGGAGAGGCCATCGAACGTGGCGGTGCCGCGGCCGATCTCGTCCAGGATGACCAGGGCCCGTTGGCCTGCCTGGTTCAGGATTGCTGCGGTTTCGACCATTTCCACCATGAAGGTGGACCGGCCGCGCGCCAGGTCGTCGGCAGCGCCGACGCGGCTGAACAGGCGGTCGACCACACCGATATGCGCCTCCTCCGCTGGCACGAAGCTGCCGATCTGGGCCAGGATGGCGATCAAGGCGTTCTGGCGCAAAAACGTGCTCTTGCCCGCCATGTTCGGGCCGGTGATCAGCCATAGCCGCTCGGCCGGCTCGCGGTCGGCGGAAAGATTGCAGTTGTTGGCGATAAAAGCCTGGCCGTCGCGCGCTAGAACGGCCTCCACCACCGGATGCCGGCCGCCGACAATGCGGAACGCCAGCGACTGGTCGACGATGGGCCGGGCATAGCGCAACTCCACCGCCAGGTCGGCCAGCCCGCCCAGCACGTCCAGCAAAGCCAGCGCCTCCGCCGTACGGGCCAGATCGCTGGCGCGGGCGGCAACCTCGCCGACCAGGTCGTCGAACAATTGCAGTTCCAGCGCCAGCGACCGGTCGCCGGCCTGCAGGATCTTGCCCTCCAGTTCCGACAGCTCGACGGTGGTGAAGCGCATGGCGCTGGCCATAGTCTGACGGTGGACAAAGCGATCGTCCGCCTGAAGCTTTTCCGCCTGGTTCTGGTTGACCTCGACGAAATAACCCAGGACGTTGTTATGCTTGACCCGCAGGTTGGCGACGTCGGTCTCGTCGGCATAGCGTTTTTGCAGGGCCGCGATGTGGCGCCGGCTGTCGTCGCGCAGCGCGCGCAACTCGTCCAGTTCGGGGGCGTACCCGGCGGCGATAAAACCGCCGTCGCGGGCGCTGGCCGGAAGGTCCGGCGCCAGGGCGCGGCCGAGCCGTTCGACCAACTGCGCGAAATCGCCGAGCGCGCCGCAGGCGTCGGTGATCAGGCGCGGCTTGGTCTCGCTTAGGTCGGCAGTGGCATCCTCCAACAGTAAGCGCAGTATGCCGCCGGTCCGCCCTGCTTCACGTACCGCGGCCAGGTCGCGCGGACCGCCGCGTTCCAGCGATAGCCGCTGCAGCGCACGGGCCAGATCCGGGCAGCGGCCCAGGTGTTCGCGCAGGTCTTCCCGCGTGCTGGCGCCTTCTACCAGGAATTGCACGGCGTCGAGCCGGCCTGCGATCCGGCCGGAATCGGTCAAAGGGGCGGACAGCCAGGCGAACAGCAGGCGCGCGCCGGCGCCGGTGACGGTGCGGTCGATCGCGGCCAGCAATGTGCCCTGCCGGCCGCCGCTCAAGGCCTCGGTTAGTTCCAGGTTGCGGCGGGTGGCGGCGTCGATCTCCATCACCTCGGCGCCGGTGAAATGCGCCGGCGGGTCCAGCCGAGGCAGCCGGTCGACCTGGGTCAGTTCCAGGTAGTCGAACAAGGCTCCGGCGGCGGCAATTTCCGGCCGGGTGAAATGGCCGAACGCGTCCAGACTGGCGACGTTGTAGGCCTGCAACAATCGCTTTTGCCCATTGGCGGCATCGAACTTGACGCCCGGCAACGGGGTGAGCGCGCTTTTGTGGTCGGCCCAGAGCTCAAACAGCGCCTCGCGCTCCAGCAGGCGTTCCGGCAACAGCACCTCATTCGCGTGCAGGCGGGCGAGGGCGGCGGCAAGCCCGGTTTCGGGCAGGGTCTGTACCGTGAATGCCCCGGTCGAAATATCGACCCAGGCCAGGCCATATTCGCCGGCGACCTCCGACAGAGCAGCCAGGAAGTTGTGCTGGCGGACATCCAGCAGCGAATCCTCGGTCAGGGTGCCGCGGGTGACGCGCCGGACGACGTCGCGGGCAACCACCGACTTGGCGCCGCGCTTCTTGGCCTCCGCCGGGTCCTCCGTCTGTTCGCAGATGGCGACCTTGAAGCCGTGGCCGATCAGGCGATGCAGGTAGGCTTCATGGCTCTTGACCGGCACGCCGGCCATGGGGATGTCGTCGCCGCCATGCCGGCCCCGCTTGGTCAGCGCAATGTTCAGCACCGGCGCAGCTTGAACGGCATCGTCAAAGAACATCTCGTAAAAATCGCCCATGCGGTAGAACAGCAAAAACCCTTCGTTCGCCTCTTTCAGCGCGAGATATTGCGCCATCATCGGCGTCGGGGCGGCGTCTTCGGAACTCATAGGGCGATGCACATAAAGGGCGAGGGGCAAGGGACGGCGGTTGATACCATAGCGACGACCGCAGAAAACGCGATTCGCTCGGCGAGCGCACGTCATGCCTTTTACAGCATTCGCTTGCACCGGGCGGCGAAAACGCTAGGGTCTAGCGCGAACCGTTCGCAATATTTGCTTTAGGAGACCCTCGCCATGCCCGTCATCAACTCCATCGCCGCCATGCGGGACGAAATGGCCGAGTGGCGCCAGGATATCCATGCGCATCCCGAATTGGCCTTCGAGGAGGTGCGCACCGCTGCCCTGGTGGCGGAAAAGCTGGAATCCTGGGGTATCAAAGTCACGCGCGGCTTGGGCAAAACCGGGTTGGTCGGCACGCTGGAAGGAAAGCAGCCGGGTGGCTCCATTGGTCTTCGCGCCGACATGGACGCGCTGCCGATGCAGGAGTTGAACGACCTGCCCTATAAGTCCAAACATGAAGGCAAGATGCACGCCTGCGGCCATGACGGCCACACCACCATTTTGCTGGGCGCGGCGAAGTATCTGGCGGAAAACCGCAACTTCAAGGGCACGGTCCACTTTATCTTCCAGCCGGCGGAGGAGGGCTATGCCGGCGCCAAAGCGATGATCAAAGACGGCCTGTTCGAGCGCTTTCCGGTGGACGAGGTCTACGGCCTGCACAACGCGCCGCACATGGAGTTCGGCAAGGTCGGCGTCGCGGCCGGTCCGATGATGGCGGCGGCCGATACCTTCGATATCGAGGTGCAGGGCCGCGGCGGCCATGGCGCCTTCCCGCAGACTTCGGTCGATCCGGTTCTGATCAGTTCGCACATCGTCACCGCGTTGCAGAGCGTCATCAGCCGCAACGCCGATCCGCAGAAAAGCGGGGTCATCAGCGTCACCCGTTTCTTTGGCGGCCAGGCGTTCAACGTCATTCCCGATACCGTTCTGATGGGCGGCACGGTTCGTACCTTCGATCCCAAGGTGCAGGACATGATCATCGAGCGGATGGAGCAGATTGCCACCGGCATCGCCACTGCTATGGGCGGTTCGGCGGAGGTGCGTTACCGCCGCGGCTATCCGGTGACGATCAATCACGCAGAGAATGCGGAATACGCTGCTGCTGTCGCAGCATCGGTGGTCGGCCAGGAGTCAGTTTTGCGCAATATCCAGCCGGTCATGGGGGCGG
>JAYPXD010000186.1:0-7589 GCA_038135395.1 Alphaproteobacteria bacterium
TCATCTCGTCCGCCGCCGAGCTCAAGTCCATTCTCGGCCCTGACTTTCCCTCGCAGGTCGCCAAGGTCATCGACCATATAGACGACCATTGCCGCGCCTGGATCGAGCGCACGCCGTTTGTCGTGATCGCCAGCGTTGGCGCCAATGGCATGATGGATATCTCGCCGAAAGGTGACCCAGCCGGGTTCGTTCAGGTGCTGGACCCGAAAACGCTGGCCGTGCCAGACCGGCTGGGCAATCACCGCGGCGACACATTTCTGAACGTTCTGGAAAATCCGAACGTCGCGCTGATGTTCGTCATTCCAAAGCGGCGCGAGTGGTGCGGGTCGTCGGCAAGGCCCAGGTGGTGCGCGACCCCGACCTGCTGGCGTCGATGACGGTAAATGGCAAACAGCCGGACCTGGCGCTGGTGGTGCATGTCGAACAGGCCTTCTCCCACTGCGGCAAGGCCATGATTCGCTCGCATATGTGGGAGCCGGAGAAATGGCGCAGCATCGATGGCCTGCCGACCTATGCGACCGCGCTGAAGGATCACAGCAATCTGCCCGATACGCTGGAATATCTGGAACAGCGCATGCACAACAACGAGGTCAACCGCCTGTATTGACCGGCAAAGTGCGAGGATAGCTCTGGCTGCTTGCGCTCTGTCCATCCTTGTCGCACCATCCGGGCAATGAAAAATCCACTGGAGGATTGCCCGATGCAGAAACTCACCCCGGAACAACGCCAGGAATGGCAGACTGCCGGCTTTTTCAAGGTCGCGGGCGCGCTCAGCCCCGCCCAGGTGGCGCACTTCAGCGACAAGGTCGATGAGGTCCGCACCAGGCCCGGCTACGAGCCGAATTCCGGCATGGTGCCGCGCGGCCACTACCAGTGGCAGGACCATGCGACCGACCTCGACCCCGAAGGCTTCATGGACCGGCGCGACCTGCTGTCTTACGGGCAGGAATTCATCGACCTGATCGACCATCAGCCGGTGTTCGACCTGATCGTCGATCTGATGGGCCCCTATATCGCCTTTTCCATGAGCCAGGCCATTGTCCGCCCCTCCAACGACGGTTTCCCCGGCTATACCCATACCGACGGCGGCGAGGGCCAACGCCAGGTCCGCGTCATGGAATCGAGCCACCCCATTGCCGTTAAAGCGCTTTATCTGCTGACCGACGTCTCGGGCCGCAACAACGGCAACTTCACCGTCTATCCTGGCAGCCATGTCCACCAGATCCCCTTTACCAAGGACCCGCCGCTTGGCCCCGATTCGCCGGGCTGCGTGCACCTGGAAGGCAAGGCCGGAGACGCCTTTATCTTTTCGCATTCGATCTGGCACGGCCCGGCGCCGAACAACTCCGGCCGCGCCCGCAAGACGCTGCTCTACAACTATGGTCAGTTGTTCATGCGCGCCTATGACTATGACGGCATCCACCCGCTGGCCCAGCGCGGCTCGCCGCGCCAACGCCGCCTGATGGGCGACCTCGGCTATGAATGGCGCCCGGGCTCGTATTTCTATGTGCCGGAGGATCAGGTCGAGGTGATCACCGGGGCAAAAGGCTAAACCATGGACCTGCTAATACAGGGCTTCGAGCACCGCACCGCCAACACCGGCGAGGTGGAAATCGGCTATTCGGTCGGGCCGGATAACGGCCCGCCGCTGCTGCTGTTGCACGGCGTCACCAGCCGGCGCGATGGCTTTGTGCGGGTGATGGAAGCGCTGACGCCATCCTGGCGCGTCTACACCATGGACCAGCGCGGCCACGGCTATTCCGGCCACACGCCGGGCGCCTATGCCCGCGCCGACTATGCCCGCGACGTGCGCTATATGCTGGACGCAGTCATCGGCGAGCCAACGGTCGTCTGGGGCCACTCCCTCGGCGGCGGCAACGCGACGGAGACGGCGGCGACCGATCCCTCGCTCATCCGCGCCCTCGTGCTGGAAGACCCGGCGCTCTTCGGCCAGTCCCGCCTGCCCATCGCCGAGGACAGCCCTGTTCGCCAGAACTTCCGCCTGTTCCTGCGTTTCGTAGCGAGCGGCTGCCCGCTGGAGGAGATGACCGCAGCCCTCCTCGCCAGCAACCCCGCGCAAGGCGAGGTCATGGCCCGCTGGAAGGCCGAATGCCTCCGCCAGATGGACCGGGAGATGCTGCGCAATGTGGCTGAGGCCCGCCCGCTCGGCCACAGCGACCCGAAAGACCTGCTCTCCCGCATCGCGTGTCCGGTGTTGCTGGTGCAGGCCGACCCGACGGTCGGCGGCGTGCTGCCGGACGCCTACCTCGCCGGTCTCTTGCCGAGCGATGGCAGGGTTAAGGTGGAGCGCCTCGCCGGATGCGGCCACAACACCAACCGCGACCATCCGCAGGAATTGCTGGGCGCGGTACTGCCGTGGCTCCAAAAGCTCGCCTAGAGCAGATCCCGATCCGATTGGATCGGGTGAATCTGCTCTAAGTCTTAAAATTACAGCAGATTCACCCCGACAAATGGATCGCCTTGGCAATTCAATTTGATCGGGCGACGCTCTAGTCATACGATAGTACTGGGCCGCTTTTGCACGACAAGCACATGACTACGCCAATTGAACAGGTTATATAACTTGCATACGTAAGCAGAATTTGATCGAATACCTCAGAGGTGTATGCAGATCGAATGATAACTTAAAGGAGTAGGGCAATGAAACTGACAACAATGTTCGCAACAGCGGCGATTGCGCTTTCGATGGCAAGCGCTCAGGCAATGGTCGTGTTCTCCGACGGTTTCGAGGCCGATCCCTCAGGCGGCACATTTGCGACGTATAACTCGGATGGCTCGGCAAGCGGCAGCATGTTGACCAACTGGAACGTCATCCAAGGCAGCGTCGATGTGGTCCAGGACGGATTTAGCGGCCTGAATTGCAACGGCAACCGCTGCCTGGACCTGGATGGCACCTCCCCCGCGCTTGGCGCCTTGATCCTGGAGACGAAGGACAGCTTTACGGCAGGGGTTGGCGATACGGTCTGGCTAACGTTCGACATTACCGACCTGAATAGTGGTGACTTCGATCCCTTCCGTATCTCGTTCGGCAGCGTAGCGGCGACCGTCAACGCCGTGCCGTTCCAGCCGGTTACGTTCGTAATCTCTACCATATTAGGTGCGCCTATTAATGCGCCCATCCGGATCGAAGTCTTGGAGACGCCGAACAATTTCGGCCCCATCTTCGACAATGTCGTGCTTTCCATTACAACGGCCAGCGAGCCGGGCTTTATGCTCCTCGGCGGATTGACTGGTCTGGCGGCTCTGCGTCTCGCGCGCCGGCGGGGATAGTTTTCTCTCTCGCTTGGCCAAGTGCCATGGGCTAGGCTTCCTTCCAACAAATAGCCATTGGAGGAACCTCGCCCATGCATGTCGGCGTCCTGATGTTCATCACCGATTATTGCCTGCCGGTCACCCAACTCGCCAAGGCCCTGGAGGAGCGGGGCTTCGAGAGCCTCTGGATCCCGGAGCACAGCCACATCCCCATCTCGCGCAAGTCGCAATACCCGGCAGGCGGCGACCTGCCGAAGCGCTATTACGACTGCATGGACCCGTTCCCGGTCATCGGCGCGGCGGCGGCGGCGACCTCCACCCTGAAGGTGGCGACCGGCATCTGCCTCGTCTCGCAGCGCGACCCGATCCAGACGGCCAAGAGCGTCGCCACCGTCGATCACCTCTCCCAGGGCCGGTTTATCTTCGGCACCGGCGTCGGCTGGAACCGGGACGAGATGGAGAACCATGGCACCAACTTCAAAACCCGCCTCAGCCTGACCAAGGAACGCATTGAGGCGATGAAGGAGATCTGGACCAAGTCCAAGGCCGAATACCACGGCCAATACGTCGATTTTGATCCGATGATGACCTGGCCGAAGCCGGTGCAGAAGCCGCATCCGCCCGTGCTGATCGGCGGCGGCTGGCCGCACGCCGCCATGCGCGCCATCGACTATGGCGACGGCTGGATGCCGAACTCGATCCGCCCGGACTACCACATCCTGGACAAGGTGCCGGAATGGGAAGCGATGAAGCGCCAGGCCGGCCGCGAGGTGCCGCTCACCTGTTGCCTGGCGGAGCACGACCTGGACATGTGGAAACGCTACCAGGACGCCGGCGCCGCCCGCGTCATCGTCGAGGTACCGCCGGAAGGCGCCGACACCGTGCTGCCGATGCTGGACAAGCTGGCTGACGGCGTCGCCAAGGTCGCTTGAAGCCACAAACCCTGACCCAAGTTTCATCAAGGAAATCATACCCATGCATGTCGGCATCGCCATGTTCGCCACCGATTATTCGATGGCCCCCACCGAACTCGCCCAGGCGCTGGAGGAGCGTGGCTTCGAGAGCTATTGGCTGCCGGAGCACAGCCACATCCCGCTCTCCCGCAAGTCGCCCTTCCCGCAGGGCGGCGACCTGCCCAAGAAATACTACGACGTGATGGACCCGTTCCCGGTTGCCGCCGCCGCGGCGTCTGTCACCAAGACGTTGAAAGTCGCCACGGGCATCTGCCTGATCCCACAGCGCGATGCGATCCAGACGGCCAAGAGCGTCGCCACTGTCGATCAACTCTCTGGCGGGCGTTTCCTGTTCGGCGTCGGCATCGGCTGGAACCAGGACGAGATGGAGAACCACGGCGCCAGCTTCAAAATGCGCATCTCCATCTGCCGCGAGAAAATCGAGGCGATGAAGGAGATCTGGACCAAGTCCAAGGCCGAATATCACGGCCGCTTCGTGAATTTCGACCCGATGATGACCTGGCCGAAGCCGGTGCAGAAGCCGCACCCGCCGATCTGGGTCGGCGGCAACATTCCTGCGGGCGCAGGCCGGGCGCTGGAATATGGCGACGGCTGGCTGCCGCACGCCTTCCGCCCGGAATACCGGCTGATCGACCGGCTCGACCTTTGGGAGGAAATGAAACAAAAGGCCGGCCGCCACATCCCCGTCACCCCGTTCGGCGCGGAGCACGACCCCGACGCCTGGCCGGAATACCAGGAGAAAGGCATGGAGCGGATTGTCATCTCCATGGCCTCCGAGGACCGCGACACCGTCCTGCCCAAGCTTGACGCCATGGCCGCCGGCGTGGCGCGGGTCAAGGGGTAAGGCGCAGCAGTGCGTCCGCGTTGCCGTGCGTAAGCTTGGCTCTATCGGCGGGTGAGAGCGAAACCCGCTCCAAAAACGCGCGCCCCTGCTCGTTCCGGGCATAGGGGTAGTCAACCGAAAACATCAGCCGGTCGATGCCGAACGTCAGCAGAGCCGCCAGAAAAGGCGGCTCTGTGAAGATGCCGCTGGTGGTGACCCACACCTGCTCCGTCACTTGTTGGCCGATGGGCCGCTCCAAATGGTCGATGGCGAGGCGGAACACGTCGTCGGCGCGGGCCAGCATCATCGGCAGCATCTCCCCCATATGGCCGATGATCAGCTTCAGGCCGCGGTGCTTGTCGAGCGTGCCGGCCAACACCTTACGCAACACCTGAATGCCGGTCTCCGCATGCCAGCCCCAACCGGCGGCCTCCAACACCTGGCCGGCGGCGGGCTTCAGGCCGCCGAAATAGGCCTCCCGCACCTCCGTCGGAGCCAAATGGGGATGGATGTAGATGGGGACGTCCAATTCCACCGCTGTGGCCAGCAGATCGTCATAGGCCGGATGACCGAGGAAGCGGCCCTCGGTCGTGCCGTTGATGAGCGCGCCACAGAAGCCCAAGTCGTTGACGCAACGCTGCAATTCGTCGGCGCAGGCGGCTGGGCTCTGCATCGGCAGCACGGCAAATCCGGCAAACCGGTCCGGGCGAGCCGAAACCGCTTTGGCCAAGTGGTCGTTCATATCCCGCGCCAGCGCGACGCCGGCCTCGCCCGCCACCAGGTCCGGCCCCGGCCCGGTGTTGGAGAGCACCTGCACCGTGATCCCAGCGGCATCCATCGAGGCCAGGCGCTGCTCACCAATCTCCGGCGCCAGCTTCAAGGGGCTGTAGCCGTCAGGCGAGGCCGGACGCGGACGAAAGCCGCGGGCGGCGATCAGGGCCGGGTCGATCCGGGCGACAAGGTCGGGGGCGGTAAAGTGCTCTTCCAGGGCGATAGTGCGCATGGGCGGCAGACCTTTCAGCCTAAATACTCAGACGCAGCAGATCGTGCAGACCGCCGCATCCGACGTCAATCCAAAGCGTCCCATTCGGCCCGCGTGAGCCGCTCGGGTATATGCTGGGCGCAATTCCAGTCAAAGGCTTTAACGGCGACAAGCACGGCGCGTTCCGGCACGGCCGAATAGCCCGTTGGGAACAATCGATCGACCAAACCCGGATCATCCGCAATGACGACGATCCTTGCCTCACCCCAGATTTTCAGGCGCCGGCGGTTCGGATAGTCCATCAGAAACAGGGAAACACGGTTGTTGACCGCAAGATTGCCCGTGGACAGGTATTGCCTGTTGCCGCGAAAGTCTGCCCACGCGACGGTTGCCTCGTCCAGCACCTGCAAGAATCCCACCGGCCCACCCCGGAACTGGACATAGGGCCAACCGTCTTCCGCAACCGTGCCAAGATAAAATCCATCCCGGGCGCGGACAAACGCCGCCTCGCGTTCCGTCAGCCGGTCGCGCCGGTCGATACCGTCGGACAGAAGGCGATCCCGTATACCGGCAACGCCATATCGGTCTTGCGCTTCACGGACAGATGGCGTGAACGCGATTTCGGCAAAAGCTCTGGCCATTGTCTGCGACTCCTGCTTGGGTTCGGTCTGCAACAAAGATGGCTCCGATCCCAATGCGCCTGTAGCGCCTTTGCCGATCCTGAAGCGATGCAAACAACGCAAAAATAGTACCCGCGATGCCTGAATTCATAGTCTCCAACAGCTCAGCCCGCCGCCTGTTTCTGGCACGTCACGGTCTGTCCGAGCCGCTGCGGGCGCGCCTCAGTCAGGCGGCATTGGCGGAGAAGGTGCATGCCCTGGGCTTTGTCCAGATCGACAGCATCAGCACGGTCGAGCGCGCCCATCATATGATCCTGCACGCGCGCAACCACACCTACCGGCAACACCAGCTTGCGCGGTTGCAAGAACGCGAAGCCGGCGTATTCGAAAACTGGACGCACGACGCTTCCCTGATCCCGACCGCGTTCTATCCCTATTGGCAACGCGCTTTCGAACGGCGCAAAGCCAAGCTGCACGGCCATTTCAACCGTTGGCAGGGCGGTGAGTTTCAGGGGCGGATACAGCACGTGCTCGACCAGATCGCCGCCAACGGCCCGATGCTGGCCCGAGACTTCGAGGACAAGCCGGACAAGGACAAAGACCGGTGGGGCTGGAACTGGCATCCCAGCAAAACTGCCCTGGAGTACCTCTGGCGGACCGGCGGGCTGGTCGTCGCCAGGCGCGAAGGCTTTCAGAAGGTCTATGACCTGCCGGAGCGCGTGATACGGGATCACGGCGCGCTGGCGGCGGTCTCGGATGCGGACCTGGTCGATTGGGCCTGCTCGGCGGCGCTCGATCGCCTGGGATTTGCAACACCGGCAGAACTGGCCGCCTTCTGGGACATCATCACCCTGGAGGAGGCGAAAGCGTGGGCTGCCGCCCAACCGCAGCAACGGCTGACGCGCGCTTTGGTCGAA
>JAYPXD010000187.1:0-7572 GCA_038135395.1 Alphaproteobacteria bacterium
CGAAGAAGACATGGACGTCAACTGCGGCACCATCGCCGACGGCGAGAAAACGGTGCAGGAAGTTGGCGAGGAAATCTTTGCTTACTGGATGCAGGTGGCATCCGGCGCTGAGACCAAGAGCGAGGCCCAGGGCTTTGGCGATGCCGAGTTCATTCCCTGGCAGATCGGGGCGACGATGTAGGGTGGCGGACCATGGCGTTCGTCGAAACCTACCGGGGCGTTGTCAATCAAGCCGATTGCGACCACCTCGGCCATATGAATGTCTCCCGCTATTTCGCCATTTGCGCGGACGCGGCGATTCATTTGCAGAATGTGATTGGCATTACGCCGGATGATGTCCGTCATGGCCGCCGCCTGTCGCTGGTGGTGGTTCGTAACGAAAGCGACTTTAAGGCGGAATTGGCGGGAAATCCATGCTGTTTCACCATCAGCTGTTCCGGGCAGACGGCGTGATGGCCTTCGATACGACCCAGCGTGTCGTCCTGTTCGACCTGGTAAAACGCACCGCAGCCGAAATTCCGGCCGATGTGCGCGCCAAGGTGGAAGCAATGATAACGGCAACCGCATAGACGCCCCGGCAGTTGCCTTTGGTTAATTGCGGCCCTGATCGTTGCCTTGGGGAAACTGCTGTAGCGGAGCAGGACAGTTCCAAATTCCGGTGGTAAAGTCGGTGGAAATAACTCTGCCATAGGAAGCGCCGCACCATGACCACCCGCAAGAAGCCCGAAGACCTCCGCTCGCACCGTTGGTTCGGCGTCGACAACATGCGGGCCTTCGGCCATCGCTCGCGCACCATGGAGATGGGGTTCACGCGCGAGGATTTTGCCGGCAAGCCCGTTATCGCCATCGTCAACACCTGGTCGGACACCAACACCTGCCACAGCCACATGCGCCAGCGGGCGGAAGAGGTGAAGCGCGGCGTCTGGCAGGCCGGCGGCTTCCCGGTCGAACTGCCGGCGATGAGCGTCGGCGAGCAGATGACCAAGCCGACCAGCATGATGTACCGCAACTTCCTGGCGATGGAGACAGAGGAGTTGCTGCGCTCGCAGCCGGTGGATGGCGTCGTGCTGATGGGCGGTTGCGACAAGACCACGCCCGGCCTGATCATGGGCGCCATCAGCATGGGCCTGCCCGCAATCTATGTGCCCGCCGGCGCGATGCTGCGCGGCCACTTCAAGGGCGCGACGCTGGGTAGTGGTACTGACGTATTCAAATATTGGGCGGAACGGCGGGCCGGCAATCTCTCCGACGATGATTGGTTCGGCCTGGAAGAAGGCATTGCCCGGTCCGCCGGCACCTGCATGACCATGGGTACGGCCTCCACCATGATGTCGCTGGCGGAGGTGCTGGGCTTTACCCTGCCGGGAGCCTCGTCCATCCCTGCGGTCGACGCTACACACCAGATGATGGCCAGCCGCTCCGGCCGTCGCATCGTCGAGATGGTGTGGGAGGATCTGACGCCGGCCAAGCTATGCACGCAGGAGAGTTTCGACAACGCCATCACAGTCGATATGGCGCTGTCCGGCTCGACCAACGCCATGATCCACCTGGTGGCGATGGCTGGCCGCGCCGGCATTGACCTGCCGCTGGAGCGGTTCGACGACATCAGCAAGAAAACGCCGGTGCTGTGCAACCTGAAGCCGGCCGGCAAGTACCTGATGGAGGATTTTTACTATTCCGGCGGCCTGCGTGCGCTGTTGGGGCAGATCGGCGACATGCTGAACCTCGACTGCCTGACCGCCAACGGCAAGACGTTGGGAGAAAACATCGCCGGCGCTGAGATTTACAACGACGAGGTCATCCGCCGCCGCGCAAACCCGCTTTCCGCCACCGGCGGGACGGCGGTGCTGCGCGGCAATCTCTGCCCCGATGGCGCGGTGATCAAGCCGACGGCGGCGGAGCCTCACCTGATGAAGCACACCGGCCCGGCGGTGGTGTTCTCCGATGTCGATGACATGTACAAACGCATCGACGATCCCAATCTGGTCGTGACCAAGGATTCCGTGCTGGTGCTACAGAATGCCGGGCCCAAGGGTGCGCCAGGCATGCCGGAATGGGGGCAACTGCCGATCCCGAAAAAGCTGCTGGAGCAAGGCGTGCGCGACATGGTCCGCATCTCCGACTGCCGCATGAGCGGCACCAGCTACGGCGCCTGCGTGCTGCACGTGGCGCCGGAAGCCGCGGTGGGCGGACCGCTGGCGCTGGTGCAGGAGGGCGACATGATCACCCTGGACGTCGAAGCCCGCATTCTGCGCCTGGAGGTGTCCGACGAGGAACTGGCGGAGCGCATGAGCCACTGGGTAGCGCCGGAAGAGCCCTACACGCGCGGCTATGGCCGCCTGTTCCTGGACCACATCACCCAGGCGGACAAGGGGTGCGATTTCGACTTCCTGCACGCCGGCGGCCCGACGCCGGAGCCAAAAATTTACTAGCAGGCCGCCTCCGCCTTCCCCTTTTTCCGCAAAGCAGGCTTGATTTGTGAGCGATATTCCCGTTTGCGAGACGTTGCGGCTCGAACGCGACGGCGCGGTGCTGACGATCCTGTTTAACCGTCCCGAGCGCCGCAACGCCCTGACCCACCAGATGATGGTGGAATTGACCGCGGTGTTGGATTGGACCGCAGGTCGAGACGACATTCGCGTGGTGTTGTTGCGTGGGGCCGGCGGCAATTTCTCTGCCGGCGGCGATCTGGACGCCATGCACAGCCTGCCGCCCAGGCCGGCCGATGGTCCCGACCCTTTGGTGCCGGCCTACCGCGAAATGGGCCATGCGCTCAGCCTGTTGGATGCGCTGCCGCAGGCCGTCATCGCCGCCGTGGAGGGGGCCGCGGTCGGCGGCGGCCTGGGTATGGCTTGCTGCGCGGACTATGTCGTGGCCATGGCAGATGCGAAGTTCGGCATGCCCGAGGCGAAATGGGGCTTTATCCCCAGCCAAATCGTGCCCTTCGTCGTCGGGCGCATCGGCGAGGGCGCCGCGCGGGCCATGGTGGTGACCGGGCGCATCGCCAGGGGCGAGGAGGCCTTTCGGCTGGGCATTGCCCACGAATTGGCAGGTGACGCCGCCGATCTGCAGACCCGGGTCGATCGCGCCGTAGCCGACGCCTTGCTGAGCGCGCCGCATGCGCTGGCGACGGCCAAGACCCTGGTCCGGCTGGCGCCGACCCGCAGCCGGGACGAGACCTTGCAGGATGCCGCCGAAAATCTGGTGCGCCTGCTGCGCCAGCCAGAGGCGCAGGAGGGCATTACCGCTTTCCTGGCGAAACGCGCACCGTCATGGGCGTCCAAACGGCGGTAGGCAGAGGAACCGTGCGAGGCGGCCGTCTTACAACAGGCCCAGAACCCGCAACTCTTCGGCCAATTCCGGTGACAGGGCATCCGTATCGGCATCAGCAAGGTCCGGCGGGGCATCGTCTGGCTTGAAGTAGCGCCAGCCCTGAAATGGCCGGTGGGCGCGAGGCGCGGTCGGAATCAGCTCCGGCTCCAAAACGATGGCGCAGCGCCGCTCGCCTTCAGCATTTGCGCGCTCTTCGAAAGCATGGATACGCTGGCGGGCGAGGATAACGCCCTTGATCACCCAATAGATCGAGCCGCCGCCGGTCAGGATTTCCTCACCGCGGCGGGGAAAGTTGCGGGTCAGGTGTCGGTTGAACTCGCTGCCGGTTTCCGCACGGCGATAGTCCTGCCAGCGGGCTAGGTCTTCGATCGACTCGGTGCCGACCGAAAGCTTGATTATATGCAGCGTTGGTTGGGTCATGCCCGATAGTTAACGATTCTTTAACCGCCTTTCCAGCGATTGACGGCCGGCAGGTCGATTTCACCCAGGCCATCGAACAGGTCCAGCGCGCGGGCGCAGGTATAGTCCACCAGATCGGCGATGCTATGCGGCTTCGCATAGAAGGCCGGCATCGGCGGCGCGATCACCGCTCCCGCCTCTGTTGCCGCCGTCATGGCGCGCAGATGGCCGAGGTGGAGCGGCGTCTCGCGCGGCAACAGTACCAGCCGGCGGCGCTCCTTCAGCACCACGTCGGCGGCGCGGGTCAGCAGGTGGGTGGTCATGCCATAGGCGATCTCCGCCAGCGAGCGCATCGAACATGGAGCAACGATCATGCCCGCGGTGCGGAACGAGCCGCTGGCGATGGCGGCGGCGATATCATCCGGGCTGTAGTTGACATCGGCCAGCGCCTGCACTTCCGCGACCTTGTAGGACGTCTCGTGCGCCAGCGTGATTTGGGCTGAGCGGGTCATGACCAGGTGGGTCTCGACCGGCGTCTCTCGCAGCAGTTCGAGCAACCGCACGCCATAGACTACGCCGGATGCGCCGGATATGCCGATGATCAGGCGGGTACTCATGAGCGGGCGAGCAGATCTTTGAGGATTGGGAATATCTCGGTCGGAACCCGCTCGATATAGTCCGGCCGCGGGCCGCCGGGCGGCGGTGTTGGCATCGGGTGCGGGATGACCATGTCGATGCGATGGCCGAGGCTCAGCACCTCCGCCAATTGCCCGGCGATCATTTGCGGTGTGCCATAGAGCGCAAAGGCGTCGGCAATGTCGTCCGACAAGAAAGACACAACCCGGCCAGCCGCCTCCAAATCAGTGGTGTGGTGGAAGTCGGGCCAGACCTGCTTTTTCAACTCGTCGACATCCGGGCCATCCCAGGTGAAGCCGGGCGGGTCGAACAACATGGGCGAATACTCAAAATAGCCGGCGGCCATCGAGCGGGCAATCAGGGCGGCACGGTCCAGGTTGTCGTCCAGGATCATGTGCAGGATCAGGCAGATTTTAATCTCCGCCGGATCGCGGCCGGCTTCGGCAGCACCTGCATGGACGGCGGCGATGGCGGCATCGACGTTCGCCTTGTGCCGTCCGACACGGATGAAGACGCCATCAGCCACCCGCCCAGCCATTTGCAATGTGCGCGGGCCGCCGGCGGCGATCCAAACCGGCACCTTGCTGGCATGGCGCAATACGGCTGGGCGGGCCGCGCCAACCTCAACTTTTTCGCCGGCCAGGAGCGCGCGCGCCATGCTGGTTGCTGTTTCCAACTCCGCGACGCGCGACGGTCGCTTGCCCATCAACCGAACCGCCGTATCGCCGACGCCGAGCGCCAGCAACGCTCTTCCCGGAGCCAGCCGTTCAATCGTGGCAATGGAGGAGGCCAATACGGCGGCGTCACGCATGACCGGGGTCTCGATCAGCGGTCCGAGCCCGATCCGGGTCGTGGCGGTCGCCGCGAAGGCCAGGTTGACATAGGGATCCTGGATCAACAGTGGTGAGGACGGAATAAAGGCATAATCCCAGCCCAGGTCCTCGGCGCGGCGTGCGTCGGCGGCAAAGGCTTGCGGCGATCTGTAATTGAAACGGTTCAGACCGAAAGCGGGCATGCGCGGCATCTGAAAACCTCGGTGGTATCGGCGGGGCCAAGTGGCGGACATCGTACCGCGGCGCAGCCGCGTCGCCTATGGCCTTGTCCCAAGTCTGCTAGCCGGGCAATAAGGGACATATCGCAGATGCCAAGGAAGCCTCTATGTCCGACATCCCTTTGAACTTCGACGGCCCCGACGCGCCGCCCACCGGCGCACTCACCGGCCTGAAGGTCATCGACCTGACCCGCGTTCTCGGCGGACCTTATTGCACGATGATCCTGGGCGACCACGGCGCCGACATCATTAAGGTCGAGCCGCCGCAAGGTGATGAGACGCGCGACTGGGGCCCGCCCTTTCTGAACGACGATCCCGCCGGCAGCATGGCCGCGTACTATATGGGCGTGAACCGGAACAAGCGCTCGCTAGGCCTCGATCTGGGCAAGCCGGAGGGCAAGGAGCTGCTGCTGCGCTTGCTGGACGGCGCGGACGTGCTGATGGAGAATTTCAAGCCGGGCCAGATGGAGAAGTGGGGCCTGGGCTATGAAGAGGTGCTGTCGAAGCGCTTCCCGCGCTTGGTGCATTGCCGCATCTCCGGCTATGGCGCGACCGGCCCAATGGGTGGCGATCCCGGCTATGACGCTGTGGTGCAGGCGGTCAGCGGCATGTCCAGCATCAACGGAACGCCGACCAGCGGCCCGACCCGCCTTGGCACCCCGATCGTCGACATGGGCACCGGCCTCAACGCAGCGATCGCCGTGCTGATGGCCCTCTATGAGCGCAACAATTCTGGCCGTGGCCAGTACCTAGACATGACGCTCTACGACTGCGCGGTGTCGCTGCTGCATCCGCAGGCCAACAATTTCATGATGAACGGCGCGACGCCCAAGACCACCGGCAACGCGCACCCGAACATTTACCCCTACGACTCATTCAAGACCGGCGACAAGGACCTGTTCACAGCGGTCGGCAATGACGGCCAGTTCCGGCGGCTGTGCCGGGTAATCGGGCGGGAAGACCTGGCCGACGATCCGCGCTTCGCCACCGCGCCGCAACGCTCGGTCAACCGCGAGGACCTGAAACCGACGCTGGAAGGCGCGTTTCAGGAATGGAAGTGCGATGACCTGGCCCGCGCCCTACTGGATGCCGGCGTGCCGGCCGGCCCGGTCAATGACGTGCCGACGGCGATGACGTCCGAGCACACGGCGCACCGCAAAATGCATGTGGCTGACGGCAAGGGCTATAACGCCCTGGGCATCCAGGCGAAGCTCAGCCGGACGCCCGGCAATGTCCGCCGCGCGCCGCCGCAGTTCGGTCAGGACGGACGTGACATCCTGGCGGACTTCGGCCTGAGCGCGGACGAAGTCGCCAAGCTGATCGAGGCCGGCGTGGTGATCGAACACCGGCGGCGATAGGCCTGTTTGCGCCTCCGGCAGTTAAGGCCGCCGGAGGCGCTCGGGCTAGAACAGGATGCGTGCGCCGACTACGGCAAACAATGCCCCGGCATCTTCTCCATCCTGGCGCGCAAGGTTGGCAGATTCACCGAACTTTACTTCGTAGTGGATGCCGATATAGGGTGAAATCAACCGGTCGACCAAGTCATAGCTAAGTCGGACGCCGATTTCGATCTTTGGCCCGAATGCGCCGATACTAACCTCGTGGTCATCGACCAAGGGCAGGTCAATCTCGAAGCTGGGGGTCAGGGTTACGCGGTTCGTAATCAAGCCTTCGTAGTCGACCTCTAAACGAACCGAAGGTTTGTCAGACAGAAAAAGGTCGGCGTCGATCTCGAACCACTGTTGCGCCAAGCCATGCAGGCCGACGACGGCAGAATAGCGGTTCGGGCCTTTCGGTGTATCTGCACGCAGTCCGACAACGGCGTCGAAAAAGTCGGAGATTGGGGTTTGCAGGCGTATCTGGTTCTCCAACGTCTCGAACTCGCGACTCTTGACGGCGTATTCTGCTTCGCTTCGGAACACCAGTTTGAGTTCGTCAGTGCCGTAGATTGCGTCGAAGTCCCAGGAAGCCACATCGGTTTCATCGCCGATCCGGTACTCCAACCGCTCTATCTGAACGCCCCATATCGGTTTTTCGGCCGAGGCGGGTTGAGAGACAGTCACTACTGCGGTTAATGCTGCAACGGCGGAAAGGTAACGGATCATCGTGTCAGCCTCCCGCCGCGTTGGGTGGCATGCCGGCTTGCTTGTCTG
>JAYPXD010000188.1:0-7572 GCA_038135395.1 Alphaproteobacteria bacterium
ATGCGAACCTGGCAGCACCATCAGCGGGCCGTTGCTCTCATCGCAGTCGTCCAGCAACAGGCCGGTCGCCAGCACGTCGTCATTGGTATGGGGATAGAACGCCCAGTCCTGGTGCCATTCCACCGGCGCGCCATAGCCGGCGGCCTTCATGTTCATCTTGGCGCCATAGACGCGGATGTTCTCGCCCAGCAGCGGCACGAGGACATCCGTAATGTCGGTGTCGCAGAACAGGTCCCAGAAAAACGGGAAATGGTTGTGCGGCTCCTTGATCCGGCGGACGCGCGGGTTCTGGGGCGAGTGGCTGTCTTCAAGGTCGTAGACATTATTGTTTTCCGCGACGCCGGCGGCCTGGGCGATGATGCGCTCCGTCTCCTCCCGCAGCCGCCGCAGCTTCTCGGGGCTGAGCACACCCTCGACGACGGTGTAGCCTTTTTCTAAATACTCTTCGACCTGGTGCTTGGAGTGTTGGGGGGGCTTGGGGCGGGAATCCTCGAACGGTTGTGCTTTCCTGCGAGGCACTCTGCCCCTTTACCCTTGCGCCCGCAAGCGGCACTAATCCACTTCCCTACCGCCTCAAGGATTGCCCGCGCCGATGGCAGCCCTCGCCCCGTTTGTCTTCATTTGTGTTTGGTCCGGCGCGTTCATCGCGGTTCGGGCCGGGCTGCCGGATGTCTCGCCGTTGTTCTTCCTGGCGGTGCGCTTCGCCATTGCCGGGTCGCTGCTAGCGCTCGTCGTCTCGTTCTGGCAGCCGCGGCGCTGGCGCGAGTTGCGCGGGCGCTTGTTGTTGACAGCGCTGGCAGGGGTGCTGATGAACGGCGGCTACCTGTCCGCCGCCTATATCGCCATGACCGAGATTACCGGCGCGACCATGGCGCTGATCGGCTCGTTGCAGCCGGTGCTGGTGGCGGTCGCCTCCGGCCCGCTGCTGGGCGACCGCTTCCGCCCGACGCAATGGCTGGGCTTTGCGCTCGGCACCGCCGGCGTGGCGCTGGTCGCTGGCGTCAACGTGCTGCAACTGGACACCGGCCCCGGCATGGCCTGGGGGCTGGGCTCGGTCTCGTACATGGTGTTGGGAACGCTGCTGTTCGCCCGCTATTCCAGGGGCGTGCCGGCCGCCCATGCCAACGCTTTGCAGCTGCTCTCCGCCGCCGTGTTCTGCTGGGCGCTGACCTTTGCGTTCGAAGACGTCCATGTCGCCTGGACGCCGGCCAGCATCGGCACGCTGCTATACCTGATCTTTGGCGTCTCACTGGGCGGCATGGGCCTCTATCTCTACATGCTGAACAGCGGGACCGCGGGTAAGGTGGCCGCGAACTTCTACCTGACACCCGGCCTGACCGCGGTGTTCGGCTTTATCCTGCTGGGCGAGACCCTGCCGGCGACGGCTCTCGCCGGCTTCGCCATGGCCATGCTGGGCATCTGGCTGGTTCAGGGGCGGGCAGGCCGGGCGCGGGCCCGCAACTGAGATTCCCGCCAGATCACGAACAGGCCGGAGCCGATAATTACCGCGCCGCCTGCAATCGTATACAGGTCCGGCAGATCGCCGAACATCAGATAGCCCAGCACCACGCTGGCGACCATCCGCGTGTAGTTGATCGGCGCCAGCAGTGAGGCATCGGCCCGGCGAAAAGCGTTGAACATGCACAAATGCGCCGCCAGGCCGACGCAGCCGGCGGCAAACGCCAGCACCAACTCCGGCATCGCGACGGGCGTCCAGAAAAACGGCACGGCGACGCTGGCGCCCAGCGCCGCCAGCACCTGCGTGTACAAGAGCGTCGTCAACGCGCTGTCCTGCCCGGCCAGCTTGCGGGTGATCAACTGGAACAGGGCGAAGAACAGAGCCGAGCCGATCGGCAACAAGGCCGCCCACTGGAATACCGCCGATCCCGGCCGGACGACGATCATTGCGCCGGCCAGGCCGACCAGCACAGCCGCCCACCGCCGCCACCCGACCTTCTCACCCAGCATCGGACCCGCAAGCGCCACCATGAACAACGGGCCGGTGAAATTGATCACGGTCGCCTCGGCCAGCGGCAGGAATTGCAGCGAGGCGAAAATGAACGACAACGAGCCAAGGATCGTCAGCGCGCGCGCAATCTGAAGCCCTGGTCGCTGCGTTTTGGCCAGCCGGCGCAAATTCTGCCGCCTGACCGCGAAATAGCCCATCAGCGCGATCAACACGCTGACCAGGTAGAGCCAGACCACCTGCGGACTGGCCATGCTCTGCCCCAGCACCTTGGCCATGGCGTCCGCCAGCGCAATGAAAGACAGGCCGAGCGTGAACAGCAGCACGCCGGCAACGATGGGGGGGAGGGTCATTGCGTGGCGCCTCGAGAACGTGCCGTCAAACTGCACTCTTCAGCCGTCATTGCGAGAAGCCGAAGGCGACGAAGCAACCCAGGGGACCCAGCCTCAGCCCCCCTGGGTTGCTTCGCTTCGCTCGCAATGACGGGTAAAGAGAATAAGTCAATCCCGCCCTCAAGCCTTGGCCTGCAATTCGCTGAGCCGCGCCTGCGACGTGTTCAGTTCCAGGCTGGTCTTGACCTCGATCACCACCGGCCCGTCATAGGCCATCGCCTCCCGCAGCACCGGCTCAACGTCGGACTCGTCCAGGATGCGTAGGCCCTTGGCGCCGAACGCCGCGGCATAGGCTGCGAAATCCGGGTTGCGCAGCGTGGTCACCGTGTGCGCGCGGGCCGGGAAATGGTTTTCCTGGTGAAAGCGAATGGTGCCGTAGTGCTGGTTGTTGGAGACAATGATCCGCGGCTTGGCACCGGTCAGCATCGCTGTCGCCAGCTCCGAGCCGGTCATCAGCGCGCCGCCGTCGCCGCAGAAGCTGAACACCTGCCGGTCCGGGAAGCGCAGCGAAGCCGCGACGCCCGCCGGAATGCCCATGCCCATCGCGCCGATCTCCGACCCCAGCAGCAATTGCGTGCGGCGAAAGCGGAACCGCTGGTGCAGCCAGCTCATGAAGTTGCCGGCGTCGGTGGTGACGATCGCATCGGGCGGCGCCAGCCGGCTGACGCCGTCGACGACATGGGCGAAGTCGATGCCGTCGTCCGCTTCACGCGTCGGGAAGTTGGCGCCCCCCAGATAGGCGTCGTGCGCCCGTTTGGTCCAGGCCGCCCGTCCGGCCGGCGGCGGCGGCACGTTGCGGGCGGAGAGCGCCTGCAGGAAGGCTGGAGCATCCGCCACGACCGCCCGATCGGTGCGGTGGCGCAGGCCCAGTTCCTGCGGGTTCGGGTGGACATGCACGAAGGTCTGGTTCTCGCCCGGAATGGTGTAGGCGAGATTGGTCGCCCCGGTCAGACGGGTGCCGATGGCGACGACCACGTCGGCGTCCCAGGCCGTGCGGCGCACGTCCATCGGCGGACGCACGCCCAGCTCGCCCGCATAGAGCGGATGGTCATGGTCGAACACATCCTGGTGCTCATAGACCGGCATCACCGGCACCTGATAAGCCTCCGCCACCTGCGCCAGCAGGTCCTTGGCCCGGCCGGTATGCTCGCCGGCGATCAGGACCGGCCGCGCGGCGTTGGCCAGCAATTCGGCAACGGCGGTCACGTCGGCTTCTGCTGCACCAGGCCGCGCTACTGGCAGCGGATCGAGCGGCTTGGCATCGGTCTCTGCCTCCAGCACATCGGTCGGCAGGGCGACGATCACCGGCCCCGGCGTACCGGATTGGGCCACCTGGAAGGCGCGGGCGACGATTTCCGCAATGCGGTTCGGGTCGTTCACCTGTTCGACGCGCTTCGCCATGTCGCCAAAGGTCTTGGTGAAGTCCATTTCCTGGGTGTGCGTCTTGCCGATGGAGCGGGTGCCCACCTGCCCCAGCATCACCACCAGCGGCACGCCGCCCTGGTGCGCCGAGTGGATCGCAACCGAAGCATTGGTCGCGCCCGGCCCGCGGCTGGCGAAAACGACGCCGGGACGCCCGGTGCATTTGGCATCCGCGACGGCCATAAAGCCGGCCCCGCCCTCATGCCGGCACGAGACAATTTCCAGGACGGGATCATCGACCAAGGCATCCATAACAGCCAGGTAGCTTTCGCCCGGCACACAAAAGGCGCGGTCGACGCCGTGGCGGCGCATGGTCTCGACCAGAACTTTGGCTGCAGTCTGGGACATCGTGTTTCCTCGGGTGCTGGAATGCGATTGCAATCGCCTATAGGACGTTTCCAAGGCACTTTGCCCCGATCCGCGACGCCCTGCAACGGCTCTGGCAGTGGCAACGCTGTCGCCGATGCTGTAAGGTCGTCGTTACATAACAACCAACCGGAACAGTAAGGACTCCTCCATGGAGGCGCGTAACGCCAAATTTCAGATCGGACAGGTGGTACGGCACCGCAAATACCCCTTCCGCGGCGTGATTTTCGATGTCGACCCTACATTTTCCAACAGCGAGGAATGGTGGCTGTCTATTCCGGAGGAATCCCGCCCGCGCAAAGACCAGCCCTTTTACCATTTGTTCGCGGAGAACGCGGAAACCACTTACATCGCCTACGTCTCCGAGCAGAACCTCCTGGTGGACGATAGCGGCAAGCCGGTGCGCCATCCGGACGTCGCCAACGTCTTTTCCGGCATGAAAGCCGGCAACTACATCCTCCGCCCGGAACACGCGCATTGAGCGGCGAACGATCCCGCTATGACCGCGCGGCGCTGGAGCAATTCGGCGCCGCTCTGTTTCGGGCGTCCGGCCTTAGCCAGGAAGCAGCCGACGTCACCGCCCGCCTGCTGGTGGAAGCAGATGCGATGGGCCACGACACCCATGGCCTGGCGCAGGAAGCCGTTTACCTCAAGGCGCTAGACGACGGCCACATGATCGCCGACAGCCAGCCGGACGTGATTCGCGACAAAGGCGCAGCCCTGACCTGGGACGGACGCTATCAGCCCGGCCTGTGGCTGACCTGGCGGGCGGTGCAGACAGCGCTGGACCGTGCCGGGCAATTCGGTACCGCATCCATTGCCATCCGCCGTTCGCACCATATCGGCTGCCTCGCGGCGTTTCTGCCGTTGATCACCGAACGCGGGTATCTGGGCCTGCTCTATAGCAGCGACCCAGCCATCAAGGCCGTCGCCCCGTTCGGCGCGGTTGAGCAAATCTATACGCCGGATCCGATCGCCTGCGGCATTCCCACCCGCAGCGAGCCAATCCTGGTGGATGTCAGCGCATCGGGCACCACCATCGGCCTATCTATGCGCGCCATTGCGGCCGGCGAACGATTGGGCGGCGACTGGCTGGTGGACGCCAACGGCCGTGCCACTGACGACCCGGCGATTCTGCTGGCCGATCCGCCCGGCGCATTGCTGCCCCTTGGCGGCGCGGACCGGGGGCACAAGGGCTTTGGCCTGGGCCTGATGGTCGAGGCGCTGACCAGCGGCCTTGGCGGATTCGGTCGGCTGCAGGGCCCGACGCATCAGGGCGCGAGCGTGTTTCTGCAAGTGCTGGACCCGGATGCATTCGGTGGCGGCGAGGCCTTCCTGGACGAGACCCAGCACCTGGCCGACCTGTGCCGCAATGCCCGCACCGCGCCGGGCGCCCCGCCCGTGCGCTTGCCGGGTCAGCGCGCCCTGGCCCTAAAGCGTCAGGCGCAAACCGACGGCGTGCCGCTGCATCCGACGATTTTGCCGGCGCTCCAGCCCTGGGCGGCGCGCTATGGGATAGCCGCGCCGGAGCCACGCAGCTAAGATTGCCCGCAACAACCGAACAGCTATGAGGAAACGCCACGACCATGCGAGCGTTTGAAGGAATTCGCGTATTTGACGCCACTCAGGGCGTTGCCGGCCCGCATTGCGCCATGCTTCTGGCCCAACACGGCGCCGATGTCGTGAAAATCGAGCCGATTGCCGGCGACTGGGGCCGCTCCATCGGCAAAAAGCATGGCGAGCACTGCGCGTATGGGTTGGCGGTGAACCGTGGCAAGCGCTCGATTGCCCTGGACCTGAAACACCCTGAAGGTATCGCTATCGCCCAGAAGCTGGCGTTCGAGGCCGATATTGTGCTCGAGAGCTTCCGACCTGGGGTCATGGGGCGGTTTGGCCTCGACTATGCCAGCGTCAAAGCCAAAAACCCGAACGTGATTTATCTTTCGGTCACCGGTTATGGCCAGGAAGGCCCCTATAATGGGCGTCCAGTCACGGATTCAGTGATCCAGGCCTATTCCGGCTGGATGTCGATTAACAAGGACAAGGACGGCCTGCCGCAGCGCATATCCATCATCGCCATCGACGTGATGACCGGCCTGTATGCGTTCCAGGCCATTGCGCCCGCCCTATACCTGAAAAGCCGCACGGGCGAGGGCCAATATCTCGACATCTCACTGGCGGGTGCTGCAGCGGCCTTCCAGGCCGGCAAAATGATCGAGTACCGGCTGGAAGGCGCAGAGCCGGCGGTTCTCGGCGCGCCCGTCGGCACGTTCCAGACCAAGGACGGCTTCATCAACATGAACGCCCGCCGTGATGCCCACTTCGCAGCGCTCTGCGACATGCTGGGGCTTCAGGAATGGAAGAGCGACCCTCGCTTTGCCAACCAGCAACTGCGCATCGAAAACGAGGCGGCCCTGATGGACGTCATCCGCCCACGCATGGTGGACAAGACCAGTGCGGAATGGCTGGCCCTGCTGGAGGAAGCCGACATCCTGGCCGCCAAGGTCAACGATTTCGGCGACGTTTTTGAGGACTCACAGGTCAAGGCGGTCGATCAGGTGGTGTGGCTGGACCAAAAAGGCTTTGACCACACTCTGCCGGTGCCGCAAATCCCCGGCCAGCCCAAGATCGAACCGGGCAGCTTCCTGGCGCATGTTCCCGTTCCGGGTGAACAGACGGACGAAATCCTGGCAGAAATCGGCTTCGATGCCGACAGGATCGCGCGCCTGCGCAATGATGGAGCTATTCGCTAGCTTCCTGCAGGGACCGCGGTTGCCGATGCACCGGATACCAGACAATGGCCGATCTCAAGGCTAAGGAGACGAGAATGCGACTGATCCTTGCCGCCGGTGCAATTATCCTCGTCGGCATTGCGACAGTCGCGGGCGCCAAGGCGGAAACCGTTATCCGATTGCAAACCGCAATGGCGGCGGGCAGCTTTACATTGGATTACCTGAATACGAATTGGGTGCCCAAGCTGGAGGCCATGACCTCCGGCAGTCTCAAGCTGGAAATTCTGCCGTCGAAAGCGGCGGTGCCGCACCGGGAAACGCCGGGCGCGGTGGCCGCCGGCATTCTGCAGGGCGATCTGAACGCCATCTCCTATTTCGCCGACAAGGACCCTGGGTTCGGCCTGATGGGCGACCTGATCTCCGGCTATGACACCACCGAACAGATGCAGATGTTTTGCCGGTTTGGCGGCGGTATCGAGGTACTGCAGAAACTTTACGACAAGCTTTACCCCGGCAAAATTCACGTCATCGGGTGCGGCCCGTTTTCCAAAGAAGCCCTGGTCTCAACCGTTCCGATCCGCACGGTTGCAGATTTCAAGGGCCTGAAAATCCGCGCGCCGGAGGGAATGGCGGCAGAGGTGTTCCGACGGGTGGGCGCGATACCGACGGCCATTCCCTTGACTGACCTTCGCGC
>JAYPXD010000189.1:0-6769 GCA_038135395.1 Alphaproteobacteria bacterium
CCCCTTTGAATCAAAAGTCCCCGATCAACGCGAGGACTTTGTCAGCAGTCTGGGCCCCAGCCGTACACCGGCTGGGGCTTTTTCTATCTGCCTTTAGGAAAGGCGTCCGGCCAGCCCTTGCCGCCGCGCCCACACAGTCGCTCTGGTCTCCAGGTTCGGCCGTGCCAGCAGTTTTGCCAGGTCTTCGCCCGTATCGATATCAAGTGCAATTCCCGGCAAGTCGGTCAAAATTTGCGGCTCGATCCCGACGGCGCGGGCCTCCGCCAGGTGCGGCTGAAAACTGTCATGGCCGAAATGGAACGGGATGAGGGTTGGCGGCGATGCGGCCAATGCATTAGAGCCGCGAAAGTCATGCGCCTGCACGATGGTCATGGCCCGCCCAGGCGCAGCAGAGTGCGCAGCGATCACCTGGTCGATTTCTGCTGGCGTTACGCCCGGAATATCGCCCGGCAATTGCAGAGCGGCTCCAACGCCTTCGCCCTGCAGGATGCGCATAGCCCGCGCGACGGCCTCCGATTGGCCCAGATTTTCCGGTTCGCCCTCGATGCGCGCACCATAGGCGCGCGCCAGGTCAATGGCCTCCGGGGCATTGGTAAGCACCAGCACCCCCTCCAACGCACTGGCGCACATGGCGGCCAGCACGTCTTCCACCATCAGCCGGAACAAGGCGCGGCGTTCGTCCGGCGTGAGCGCGGGGGCCAGCCGGGTCTTGGCGTTCTCGAAGTTTTTGACGGGCAGGACACCCCACATAGGCCGGCTCAAACTCATTGCGGATAGAAATCGAACGCGCAAAGTCTAAACCATAGCAACCGCACAGGGTAGCGCGCCCTACCTGCGGCGTAGTACGCAGTCTGCGCGTCCCGGACCTGCGCTACGCGATCCCGACGCGATCCCAGCTTATTCGTTGATGGGGTCGTCCGGTTCCGCCGGCGGCAGCAAGGCCTGGATTGGCACATCCAGCGCATTTGCGATCATCTGGAGGATTTCCACCGTCGGCACGGCGTCATTGTCTTCGAAATGGGCCACGTCTTCCTCGTCGAAGCCGATCCAGCCAGCCAGGATTTCACGGCTCAGCCCGCGGTATTCGCGCCAGGCGGTGATCGGGTGCCGGCCGGCGCGCACAGCATCGCGGACCGCGTCGGGCACCTCAAACCCAGGTGCATTCTGATGCAGCGGGTTGCGCGGTTCCTCCGCAGCGGGCTCCGGTGCATGACCGTCGCCCGTCAAAGCCCAATAGTCTTCGATGGGCAGTACCGCGTATTGCGGTCGACCGTTGGCATCCAGCAGGAATTGCACCGGGCCTCTAATCATGTTTTACCTCCGGCTGGTATCCGGCCTTGGGGTCTGTCGCGGTAAGCCAGCGCGACAGACGGCGACCGGTTCCCGCACGTATCCCAATTGCTCGTAAAAGCCCAGCACCGCCGTGTTGGTATCGCGCACCATCAGCTCCAGCTTGCGGACCCCGCGAGCGCGGAGCCAGTCCTCCGCTGCGGTCATCAGCGTTCGGCCAATGCCGGCATGCCGGCGCTCTGGCTGAGCGGACAGGTAGTAGACCCAGCCGCGATGGCCATCGTCTCCAACCATCACGGACCCGATGACGTCCGCGCCATCCACCGCCACCAGAATAGCGGAACTCGGCCCGGCCAGGGCCCGATTCAGGTCGCCTTCCGGCGGGTTCCAGGGGCGGGTCAGGCCGCAGGTCTCCCAAAGCGCCAGGACCGCGGCCCGATCTGCCTCGACAAAGGCGCGCACCCGCACGTCTTCTAGCACCCCAACTTCTCAGCGAGTTCGGTAAAGCTCCAGGCGCTGATATCGACATGCGGTCCGGGCTCGATGTCCGCTTTTCGGTTCTTGGTCCCGAATTCCAGCGGTCGGGCTACGAAGGCCGTCGACATGCCCTGCGCCTTGGCGGCGGCCAGGTCGTTGTTATGGGCGGCCGTCATCAACACCTGCTCCGGTGGCAGCATCAACGCCTCGCAGGCCCGCTGATAGGCTTCCGGCTGAGGCTTATAAGCCTGCACCACTTCAGAGCCGAGAATGACGTCCCACGGCAGGCCGCCGTTCTTGGCCATGTTCACCATCAGGGCGATATTACCGTTCGATTGGGTGCCGATGATGAATTTGGTCTTGAGGCGCAACAGGCCCGGCACCGAGTCCGGCCAGGGCGGTAGACGGTGCCAAGCAGTGTTGAAGCGGTCAATCTCTGCATCGGTCAGGGATGTGATGCCATAGTCTGCCAGGACTTCGACCAGGTTCTCGCGGTGCAGTACATCCAGTTTGGTGAAGGCGCGCTCGCCACGCCGGATCGGCTCCATCGCCGGCTGGTATTTGGCGCGCCAGGCGTCGGCAAATTCTTCCCAATCGAGGCTCAGACCCTTTTCCCGGCCAAGCAAGGCCTCCGCTTCGCGGGCAATGCCGCGGCGCCAGTCGACCACGGTGCCGAACACATCGAATATCAGCGCTTTAATATTTTGCATGGACGATACCTGTTTGATTATTGGGGCAGTCAACGGACCGCCGTCGCTAAGGCGCGTGCGCCCGGACTATGCGGACATTAACTGTCGGGCGCTCCGTTGTCGCCTATGTTTCGTACTATAACAGCCGATGAAGGTCAGCGCGTTCCGGCTTTCGGAAATGTGGCCTGAAGGCCAGTGCACAAGCGTTGATAGTCCGGCTCACCATCGCCGTTCAGAAACCCGTGCCGTATCAGAAAATCGATGACGACCAGATTGCAGTTGAACTTGAAATCAAAGCTGTCCCGCACAATTTCGGCGACCTCTGCCAAGGGCATTAAACGGAAGGAATCGACCTCGCCATCGGTATTGCGCGGCACGAAGCCCGCGGGCAGTTCCAGGTCGAAATTGAACAGCGTGTCCTGTTTCAGGCCGTCCTTTACTTCCATGGCATAGCTGATCTGGCCGATGGGCCGCATTTCCGCGGCCAAAGCCGCCGGAATATCCGCTTCCTCGGCGCATTCTTTCACCATGTTCTCATAGAGGCCCAAATGGACCGGTTGACCTCCGGCGACCAGGTTATCGAGTTGCCCCGGATAGGTCATCTTGTTCAGTGCCCGTCGCGCTATCCACATATGCGGCCCGGTCTCGCCGCGGACAAAGCCATTCAGATGCACGCCATAGGCCGGCAGGCCGAAAAACGTGACCCATGACCGGTCGATGTTTGCCAAAGGCGTCTCGCCCCAACGGGGCTGCACCGGGAACAGTTCGCCGCGGGCCTCGGGCAGCACGCCTGCCGCAGCCAGATCGCTGCCGACCGCGGCGAGTTGCTGTGCCCGTGCGGCCGGCGTATCGAGGTCACCAGCGAGCCGGACCCGGCTTTCGGTTACGACAAAGACTTCCGGATAGGCGCGCAGCCCCTCGGCAAAGGCATGGCGCAGCCAGCCGACCAGGGTGTCGCCGATGAACCAAGGGCGAAAACCCTGCAAATCGTATGTGTTGCAGCGGGTAATGTGGTCGAGATAGGCCATGCAACAGGCTTCCCTTTTGCGGCGGGCCTCAGTACAACCTCGCCTCCATGATCTTTCACGCTCCACTCGAATTGGCGCGCTTGGAACGTCGCTATAAGCGGTTCCTCGCAGATGTCACGCTTGCCGATGGTCGCGCGGTGACGGCGCATTGCGCCAATCCCGGCGCCATGCTGGGCCTTGCGGAGCCCGGCATGACAATCGGTCTGCTGCCGGCCCGGAACCCCAAGGCCAAGCTGCCCTACAGCTGGGAGCTGTGCCACGCGGACGGCGATTGGGTCGGCATCAATACCGGGCGTCCGAATCGATTGGTCGAGGAGGCGCTGCTGGCCGATGCGATTCCCGAACTGTCCGGGTATGAAACCCACCGGCGTGAGGTCAAATACGGCGAAAACAGCCGGATCGACTTACTGCTGGAGACTTCAGACCGGCCGCAATGCTATGTCGAAGTCAAGAATGTCCACCTGATGCGCCGGCCTGGAGTGGCGGAGTTTCCGGATTCCGTTACGGCACGTGGCGCAAAGCACTTGGACGAGCTTGCGGCAATGGTTAGCCTAGGGCACCGGGCTGTTATGCTCTTTGTCGTGCAACGCAACGATTGCGCCAGTCTGACCTTGGCGCATGATATCGATCCGAAGTATTCTGAGGCGATGAGCGGGGCTGTTTCAGCTGGCGTCCAGGTTCTGTGCTATTCTTGTCATGTCGGGGTAACTGAGATCTCCATCAACCGGCGCCTGCCGTTCGATTGGCAGGGCGTTTAAGAGGAAAAGAGGCTTTGAATCAGATGGATACATTTACACCGCCCCGTCCGCAAGGCATTGAGCTGCATGGTCCGGACGGCTTTGCCGGCATGCGTCGGGCAGGCCGCTTGGCGGCGGAAACCCTGGACTTCATCACCGATTACGTCGAACCCGGCGTAACGACCGAGGAATTGGACAGGCTCTGCCACGAATTCATCACTACCCGGGGGGCGGTTCCCGCGCCGCTCGGATATCGTGGTTATCCCAAATCCATCTGCGTGTCGGTCAACCATGAGGTCTGTCATGGCATTCCGAACGAAAAAAAATTGCGTGAAGGCGACATCGCCAACATCGATGTGACGGTTATTCTGGACGGCTGGCATGGCGATAGTTCGCGCATGTATCCGGTCGGCGGCATTCGCGTGAAGCAGCAGAAGCTGATCGACGTGACCTATGAATCCTTGATGTTGGGCATCGAATTGTGCAAGCCGGGGGTGACGTTCGGCGACCTGGGCTATGCCATTCAGACCTATGTCGAAAAGCATCGCTTCAGCGTGGTGCGCGACTTTTGCGGACATGGCCTTGGCCGCACCTTTCACGCCCCGCCCAGCGTGCTGCACTACGGGCAGCGCGGCGAGGGCCCGGTGATGCAGGAGGGTATGTTCTTCACAATCGAGCCAATGGTGAACGCGGGCAGTTGGGAAACCAAGATTCTGTCCAACGGCTGGACCGCGGTAACACGTGACCGGCAGGCTTCGGCGCAGTTCGAGCATTCCATCGGCATTACGGCGACGGGTGCGGAAATTTTCACCCTGTCGCCAAAGGGCCTGCACAAGCCGCCGTACAAGTAGCGTGCGGCGGCGCGTGCTAGGCCTGGTTTGGTTACCGAATCAGGTCGGCTGCGACTTTCTCCAGTAATTCCGTCATTTCGGCCTCGGTGTCCTTGTGAACCGTGCGGACGATGACGCGGTCCGCCCCGGCTTCCAGGAGCGGCAGGACGATATCCCTGGTCGGCACCTGGCCATGCACCGAAATGGTGATCGAGGACGGATCGCGGCCGGCGGCGGTCGCCAGACGGTCCAGTTCCTTGCGGGCAGTGCGCAGGTCTTCCGGCGAGACCCGATTCGGCAACCAGCCGTCGGCGTGATCAACCACCCGCTGCAGCACATTCTTTGCGCCGCCGCCAAGAACGATTGGCGGATAGGGCTTTTGCGCCGGCTTCGGATACGAGCGCACCGGCGGGAAATTGAAGAACTCGCCATGAAATTCGGCCGTTTTCTGCGTCCAAAGCGCCTTCATGACATCCAGCGCCTCGCGGGTCTGGCTCCAGCGGCGTTTGAAGTTGCCGCCGAAAATTTCGATTTCCTCGCGCAGCCAGCCGGTGCCGACGCCGAAAATAAACCTGCCGCCGCTGTGGAAATCCAGCGCGGCGATTTCCTTGGCCAAGATCAGAGGATTTCTCTGGGGCACCAAGGTAATGCCAGTGCCCAGCTTGATTTTGCTTGTGACCGCCGATGCCCGCGCCAATGCGATAAACGGCTCGTCGAAATGCGAGTACGTCCAGGGGATCTCGCCGCCGGTCGCCGGAAACGGGCTGTCGCTGTGGACCGGAACCGCGGGATGTTCCGCATACCAAAGTGAGTCAAAACCCAACCGTTCCGCCGTTCGCGCCATAAAGGCAGGATCCAGCGTGTAGGCGGGAAGGGGAATGGCAAGGCCGATAGTCATGGGGAATCATCCAGATAGCTGCGGTGGCGTACAGCCTAGGCGCAGCGCATGAACCCGGCAATCCCGACAATCGCAGATCGGCCACAGGCACTAAGGATGATTGGGAGCTGCTGGCTGGGGCGCCTGGATTCGAACCAGGGAATGACGATACCAAAAACCGTTGCCTTACCGCTTGGCTACGCCCCAATCGACCAGCTAGAGGCGACCGTCTATGCCAGTCTCTAACGGTAAACGCAAGCGGGAAAGCCTGATTTTCTGACGCATCCGAATTCATACTTGCAATCCGGATCGAATTGCTCCACTTAATCGGTACTGACCTACTACGGATTGAGAGACGGGCGCGGCATGTTCCGCTTGAGCAAGATGACAGACTATGGGGTTGTGGTGCTGGGCCATTTGGCTGGGCAGCGCGGCCGGTTGTTGTCTGCGCCAGACGTAGCGGAAGCGACGGGATTGCCCAGCGCAACCGTCAGTCAGGTGTTAAAGACCCTGGCTGGCGCCGGCATTGTCACTTCGCATCGCGGTGCGCGAGGCGGCTATGAATTGGCGCGGATGCCGGATGCGGTGACCGTGCGGGAACTGGTGGTGGCTTTTGAAGGGCCGTTGGCTGTTACCGCCTGTGTCAATGGCGCAGAGGATAACTGCGCGGTCGAATCCCTCTGCCTGCTGGCGGGCGGCTGGGAGCAAGTGAACACTGCGATCCGTGCTGCACTGGACAGCGTCACGCTGGCGGATGTTTTGCGCCCGATCACGCATTTTGGCCGGCCTGAACCTGCCGCAGAACGAGAGGCACGCTTATGAGCGCGACGACGGACACCAT
>JAYPXD010000189.1:6779-7571 GCA_038135395.1 Alphaproteobacteria bacterium
CCATCGAACAGGTCGAGAGCCTGGCGGGCGAGGGCTACAAATACGGGTTTTCGACCGAAATCGATATGGAGATGGCGCCAAAGGGGCTGTCTGAGGATGTCATCCGGTTTATCTCCGCCAAGAAGGGCGAGCCGGAATGGATGCTGGAATGGCGGTTGAAGGCCTACCGCCATTGGCAGACCCTGGAGATGCCGAACTGGCAGAAGCTGAACCTGCCGGAAATCGACTATCAGGACGTCTATTATTACGCCGCGCCGAAGTCGAAGAAGGACGGGCCGAAAAGTCTGGACGAAGTTGACCCGGAATTGCTGCGCTCCTACGAGAAACTGGGCATTCCGCTGCGCGAGCAGGAATTTCTGGCCGGTGTGACCAATGTGGCGGTGGACGCGGTGTTCGACAGCGTTTCGGTTGCGACCACCTTCAAGAAGAAGCTGAACGAGGCCGGCGTCATCTTTTGCCCGATTTCGGAGGCGATCCAGAACCATCCGGAACTGGTGCAGAAATACCTCGGCACGGTCGTGCCCTACACCGACAACTTTTTCGCAACGCTGAACTGCGCGGTCTTCACCGACGGCAGCTTCGTCTACATCCCGCCGGGCGTGCGCTGTCCGATGGAGCTTTCGACCTATTTCCGCATCAACGCCATGAACACCGGGCAGTTCGAGCGGACGCTGATCATTGCCGACGAAGGCAGCTATGTCAGCTATCTGGAGGGCTGCACCGCACCGATGCGCGACGAGAACCAGTTGCATGCCGCCGTGGTCGAACTGGTCGCGCTGGGCGATGCGGAGA
>JAYPXD010000190.1:0-7524 GCA_038135395.1 Alphaproteobacteria bacterium
GGTCTCAACCGTTCCGATCCGCACGGTTGCAGACCTCAAGGGCCTGAAAATCCGCGCGCCGGAGGGAATGGCGGCAGAGGTGTTCAGACGGGTGGGCGCGATCCCGACGGCCATTCCCTTGACTGACCTTCGCGCTGCGCTCGAACAGAAACTGGTGGATGCAGCGGACGCCTCCAGCTATGCCAACAACGATAGCCTGGGCTATTATAAGTTTGCCAAATACCCAATTTTCCCCGGCATTCACTCTATGGCGGTGCTGCAATTCGTGGTGAACGAAGAGCTCTGGAAGAAAATCGGCCCGCATGGCCAGGCCGCGCTGGAAGCCTGGTATCTCGCGGCCTGGACCGATACCACACGCGCGTCGGACCTTGAGGACCGCAAGCTGGCCGCGATGGCGGGAAATGGCGACCATGGCATTCATGTGATCGACTGGACAGCGGAAGAACGGGCGAAATTCCGCAAGATCGCCGAAGGTGTCTGGGCGGAAGAAGCGGCCAAGAGCGAGTTGGCCAAAGCTGCCTACGACGCCCATATCGCCTTTATGAAACGATACGGCCTGTTCCGCTGATTGCCGGCGCGCCTTGGCCCTGGTTCGGCCTTGCCGTTGCAGAATGTCGGCAAACCCTTTAATTCTGTCCGCCACCAGCCCAACGCCTTCGGAGGCAAGCCCCCATGTCGCACTATTTCATCGAAGACCCGCGCGAGCACGGCCTGAAGTTCAACCCGTTCAAGGCGCTTGTGGCGCCCCGCCCCATCGCCTGGGTCTCGACCGTCAGTGCAGATGGCATTGCCAACCTGGCGCCCTACAGCTTTTTCAATGCTGTCAGCGACGCGCCGCCAATGATCGTGTTTGCGCCGAACAACCCGCGCATGGGCGGCGGCTTCAAAGACACGCTGGCCAATTTGGAAGCTACCGGCGAATTTGTCGTCAATCTCTGCAACTATGACCTGCGCGAGGCAATGAATCAGAGCTCTGCCCATGTCGGACCGGAAGTCGATGAATTCGAACTGGCCGGCCTGACCAAGGCTGACTGCCATCACGTGAAAGTGCCGCGCGTAGCGGAGGCCCCTGCCGCACTGGAATGCAAATTCCTGTTCCGCACCCGCCTGCCCTCCTGGCATCCGAAGGTTGAGAACAACGTCGTGTTCGGCGAGGTCAAGGGCATCCACATCGCCGAGAACATCCTGAAGGATGGCCTGGTCGACATGGCCGCCTACCAGCCGCTCGCGCGCCTCGGCTACATGGATTATTCGGTCGTGCGGGAAGCGTTTGCGATGGACCGGCCGGATGGCGACCTCGCCTCCTACGAAAGCTCGAAGAAGGCCCGCCGCGCTGCGGAATAAAAGGTTCGCCATCACCAAATTTTCATATAAGGCAGCATAGACAACGCGCGAATCCGCTGGCCTTCTTGCAGCTACTGAATATCAGATCGCTGTGAGGGATGCCGCTTGCACGCACCACCGCTGATTGCAGAACCGACCCGGTCAGGGTCGCTGCGGCTGACAAAGCCAGCGACAGCGGTATGCCCTCTGCCTGTTTCGACGCCGCCCGGCCCTGTGCCCGGCGGCGTTTTTCTTGGCCCCGGCCGGTTGCTACAGGAGACACCTAGATGGGTAGAAAAGCGGCGCGTCAGTCAGTGACGAACCTGGAGGAGGTGCGTCAGCACCACGAATTCCTGGAAACCCGCTTCCTGAAACGCGGCAACGGCAGCGCCGATTGGGATCCGCTGGCGACCGGCAGCGAGCAGCGGGACCGCCGCTATATCCGCCATGTCCGGCCGATGTCCGACAACCAGCGCATTTTGATGGAAGCTGTCGCAAGCTACAGCCTGACCTTCGCCATCGGACCCGCCGGCACCGGCAAAACCTACCTCGCCATCGCACAGGCGGTGGAGGCGCTGGAAAAGGGCTCGGTCAACCGCATCATCCTCACCCGGCCGGCTGTGGAGGCCGGTGAGAACCTGGGGTTCTTGCCGGGCGCACTAGAGGACAAGCTCGATCCCTACCTGCGGCCGCTGTTCGATGCCCTGGGCGAACGGCTGGGCGGCAAGCGGCTTCGTGCAATGATGGCGGACGGCACGATCGAAATCGCGCCGGTCGCCTACATGCGTGGCCGCACCCTGAATAATGCCTTCGTCGTCATCGACGAGGCGCAGAACTGCACCTATCAGCAGATCAAGATGTTGCTGACCCGCCTGGGGTGGAACTCCACCATGGTGGTTACCGGCGACCCGGACCAGACCGACCTGTTGCCCGAACTTTCGGGGCTCGCGGAGATCGCCTGCCGCATGGACGCGCTCGACCGCGTCGCAGTGGTGCGCATGTCCCGCGAGGATGTCGTGCGCCACCCCCTGGTTGCGGAGATGCTGGAGGTGTTGTGAGGCGGGAACGCAATTACCCGCCCCAAATCTGCCCCAACACGCGCATCCAGTTGCCGCCGAGGATTTTGCGCATCTCGACTTCCGAGAAGCCGCGGGCTGCCAGTGCCGGACCCAGGTTAAAAAGGGTCTGCGGCGTCTCAATCCCTTCCGGGAAAATATAGGGCGGTGGCGGATACTCGCCTGGCCGCCATAGCCCGGCAGCGACCAGGCCATTGTAGCGGCGCGTCGCCGTCTCCAGGTCTTCGACCGGATGTTGGCCCAGATAATAGTCGATGCCCAGTCCCACATGGTCGATACCCAGCAGGTCGATCTTGTAGGCAATGTCGTCCAGGAACAGGTCCATGCTCGGCTGGCCTTCCCAGGCCAGCAGCGTCGGGAAGCCGACGGTGCCGATCACGCCGCCGGTCGCTGCAATCGCCTTCAGCAGATGGTCGGGCGCGTTGCGGCGGCTGTCATGGACGCCTCGGGCGTTGGCATGGCTGATGATCACCGGCGCTTCCGAGGCGTCGATGGCGTCCAGGCTGGTCTGAATGCCGGTATGGGCGCAATCCACCGCCATGTTGAGCCGGTTCAGGCGCTTTACCAGATTGACGCCGAAGTCGCTCAGGCCCGCATCGGTGCGCTCGCTGGCGCCATCGCCGACCAGGTTCTTGCGGTTATAGCAAAGCTGAACCACCCGCAGGCCGGCAGCTTGGTAGGCGTCGGCGAGGTCGAGATTGTCCTCCATGATCGCCGTGCCCTGGCAGTGCAGGATCAGGCCGATCTTGCCTTCGGCCTTGGCCCGCGCGATATCCGCGGCGTGGCGCACAACGATGGTGTCATCGCGTTCCGCCTCGTACTTCAGCCAGCCGCCGACCATGCCAAAGCCCGTGGAGGCATTGCCGGTCATGCCGGAGATGGTCGGCGCCACCGCCGTCACCCGGCCTTCGCGGCACCAATCGACGTAGCGGGCCTCGCGCAACAGCGGACAGGTCAGGTCGATCACAATGGCGTCGTCGTAAATGCGCGCGCCGTCTTCTGTCGAGAGCGCCATCAGCCGACATCCATCGGCAGGTCGCTTCTGGCCCATTCCTGCAGGCTGGCGTCGTAAATCTTCACGTTGTCCTGGCCCAATAGGTGCAGGATGAACGAATCGCCGCTGGCCGCGATGCCGCCGCCGCAATAGGTGATCACCTGCGGGGCGGTGAGAGCGCCGACGCTGTCAAAGCGTTCGCGCAATTCGGCCAATGGGCGAAACCGCTTGGTCGCCGGGTCGGTCAACCCGCGCGCCGCCACGCAGACGCTGCCGGGAATGCGCCCCGGCCGGCCGTAATTGGCGCCGCCGCCGGCGTGCTGTTCTTCCGTCAGGGCGTTGACGGTCAGGATATTGTCCGCGCCCATCGCCCCTTGCACCGCCGCCATGTCGCAGAACAGGCCGCGGTTCTGGGTCAGCGTCAGCGACTGCGCCGCCACCGGCTTGGCCGCACCGCTCTCCAGCGCCCGCTCCTCCGCCTTCCAGGCATGCAGGCCGCCGTCCAGGATCGCAGCATTGTCGAAGCCGTAATGGCGCAGCATCCACCACAGCCGCGTCGCCCAATGCGCGACATCGGCATACAGCACCACATGGGTGTCCGGGCCGATGCCCAGCCGGCCCAGGGCCGAGGCAAACGCCGCCGCATCCGGGAGGGTGAAGCGCAACGGGCTGGAAACATCGCTCAGGTCCTGGATCAGGTCGGCAAAGCCGGCCCCGGGGATGTGCGCCTGCTCGAACGCCGCAAGCCCGCTTTCCGCCCGCATGTCGCCGCCAGGCAGCGGGTGCAGCGTGACGGTGCTGTCCAGAACGCGGACGTTCGGCCGGCCGAGGTTGGCCGCCAACCATTCGGTGGAAACCAGCGGGCCGAAGCCATTTAGCGTTTCGCTCATCGTGATACCTCTCTTATGCTTAGGGCAGAGCCTTCCATACGGCAGCGACGCAGTCTGCCTCAACCGACAGGGACCGTCGATGCCGAAACGCAGTAGTTATTGCGGAACCGTAATGGTGTCCGCTCCATGACACCGGTCGCCCGCGGCATTCTCTACATGATTATCGGCACCATGTTACTGGCGACCCAGGACGCCATCACCAAGCTGCTGACCGTTACCTATTCTCCCGGCGAGGTCATGTGCCTGCGCGGCGCTGCGTCGTTCGGATTGCTGGCCGTCCTGGTGCATCGCGAGGGCGGCTGGCGCAAGGTCAAGGCCAAGAAGCCCGGTCTGGTCTGGGTGCGGGCCGTCCTGGGGTTCCTGACCAGCCTGGTCATCGTCACCTCGTTTTCGAAACTGCCGCTGGCCGACGCCATGGCGGTGTTGTTTGCGGCTCCGCTGTTCGTTGCCCTGCTGCAAGGGCCGGTTCTGGGCGAGCGGGTCGGACGGTCGCGCTGGCTGATCATCTGGGTTGGCTTTGTCGGAGTGATCGTCATGGTCCGCCCCAACCCCAGCGGCATCGACTGGCTGATGCTCTGGCCGTTGGCCGCGGCGATGTTCTCGGCCATCCGCGACACGGTCACGCGCAAGCTGGCGGGACACGACAGTTCGACGACGCTGCTGCTCTATACCCAGATCGCCGGGACCGTCGGCGGCGCGTTCTTCCTGTCGGGCAATACGCCGATCCCGGAATGGTGGCAGGTCGCAGCGTTCATCGCCGCCGGCAGCATGGCCGGCATGGCGCACTACCTGACCATCAGCGCCTTCCACCTGGCCGAGGGCGCGACGGTCGCGCCATTCCGCTACTTTTCGCTGTTATGGGGCGTTGTGCTAGGGTTTACGATCTGGGGCGACATTCCCGACGCCTTTATCATCGCCGGCACGGTGCTGGTGGTTGGCTCGGGGCTCGCCATGATGCAGTTGGAACGGCGGAAACACCGGAAACATGCCTGAAAAAGCCCTCAAACCCTTTCACCTCGCGCAATTCCTGGTGCATGGCCCTACCTATCACTCGCTGGCCATGTGGCGGCACCCCAAGACCGACCACCAGAACTATGACTGGCGCAAGCCCCAGCTCTACCAACACATTGCCCAGGTGTGTGAGCGTGGCGGCTTCGACATGGTGTTCTTCGCCGATCTCAACTACATCTCCGACACCTACACCGGCGACATGGGGCCGTCGCTGCGCAACGCCGTGCAGGCCCCGGAGCACGATCCGGTGCCGCTGCTGTCCTACATGGCGGCCGCGACCCAGAAGATCGGCGTGGCGGCGACCTTCAGCGTCAGCCACTCCCACCCCTATTATGTCGCGAGGCTGTTCGGAACGCTGGACCATCTGACAGGGGGACGGGCCGGCTGGAATGTGGTGACCAGCATCAACTCCAACCTGGACAACAACTACGGCGCAGACCGCCTGCCCGGCGACCAGCGCTATGACCGCGCCCACGAATTCTTCCAGGCTTGCAACGCGCTATGGAACTCTTGGGACACAGACGCGGTGGTGATGGACGCTAAGAAAGCTGTCTTCGCCGATCCGGACAAAGTCCACCGTGTGAATTTCGCCGGCGAATTCTTCAAAAGCCGCGGCCCGCTGAACGTCGTGCGCTCACCCCAGAACGGGCCGGCGATCATCCAGGCCGGCACCTCGCCGAAAGGCCGGGATTTTGCCGCCAAGTATTCCGACGCCATCTTTGCGATCCAGCCGCGGGCGGAGGATGCGGGCGCCTATCTGCGTTCGATCAAAGACCGGATGCGCGAAATCGGCCGCGACCCGAACAGCTGCAAAATCCTGTTCGGCATTCAGCCGATCATCGGTCGGACCGAGGCGGAGGCAAAGGCCAAACAGCAAGAGCACAACGACCTTGTGACGGTGGAGGGCGGCAAGGCCATCCTCTCCGCCCATATGGATTTCGACCTCAGCCAATTCCCCGACGACACCATTATGCTGGAGCGCAACGAGCCAGAATTGCAGCGCATGCGCACCCGATATCGCGACAAAGATGGCCGCCCCATGACGCTGGCGGAGGTCGCGCGCCGCCACGGACAAAGCGTCAGCCTGGCGCAGATCGTCGGCACGCCTGAAAGCGTCGCCGACCAGATGGAGGACTTCATGCGCGTTGCCGGCGGCGACGGCTTTATGCTGACGTCGATCTATACCCCCGGCGCCATCGAGGAATTCGTTGACGAGGTCGTGCCGATTTTGCGGGCGCGCGGGCTGGTGCGGCGCGACTATACCGGCTCGACGCTGCGGGATCATCTGACCCAGTTCGATTGAGGAGTTAGTTGCATGCATGACCTGGTTATCCGCAACGCCACCCTGATCGACGGCACCGGCGCGCCGCAGCGCACCGCGGACGTTGCGATCGATGGCGCCCTGATCGCGGAAATCGGCGGCAAGCCCGGCCCGGCCCGGCGCGAGATCGACGCCGACGGGCTGCTGCTGACGCCCGGCTGGGTCGATATCCATACTCATTACGATGGCCAGGCGACCTGGGACCCCTATATGACGCCATCGTCCTGGCACGGCGTCACCACGGCCGTGTTCGGCAATTGCGGCGTCGGCTTCGCCCCGGTGCGGCAGGGGACGGAAAAGTATCTGATCAACCTGATGGAGGGGGTCGAAGATATTCCCGAAACGGCACTGGCCGAGGGGATCGATTTCCGGTGGCAAAGCTTCCCTGAATATATGGATGCGTTAGCCGGCATGCCACGCATTATGGATGTCGGGGCACAAGTCCCGCACGCCGCGCTGCGGTTTTTCGTGATGGGCGAAAGAGGCGCCGACCACGCCGAAACACCGACCGAGGCCGAAATCGACGCAATGGGCCGCCTGCTGGAGGAAGCGCTTGCGGCGGGTGCGCTTGGCTTCACCACGTCGCGGACGATCAAACACAAGGCCGCTGATGGCCGTTTTACGCCCACATTGTCGGCAACCGAGCCCGAACTGGCCGGATTGGCTCGAGCCATGAAGCGCGCCGGCAAGGGTGTTTTGCAGGTCAACAGCGATTTCGGCGCTGGCGATTTCGCCAATCTCCAGGCTGCGGCCACGCTGTCCGGACGGCCTTTGTCGGTGCTGTTGCTGCAGGTCGACAACGCCCCCGATCTCTGGCGCGAGACGCTGGACCATATCGAACGCGCCAACGCCCTGGGCCTTTCGGTTACCGGACAGGTGGGCTCGCGTCCTATCGGCGTCCTCATGGGG
>JAYPXD010000191.1:0-7507 GCA_038135395.1 Alphaproteobacteria bacterium
GCCTGGCTCACCTCATCATCCTGAAACTCGATGCTGAGCCCATTTTCCTCGCGCTCGGTCCGGCGCAGCAATTCCGCATGGGCGACTAACGTGGCCGGGTCCCACGCTACGGCATAGGTATCGGGTAGCTTGCTGACATGCGCCTGGCGCTGATCCTCCGTCCAATCGGTCAGCCGTTCGGCCAGTCTCTCCTTGGCCGCCCTGGCCCGGTGCGGCAGCGAGTCGACATTGCCGGAACCGGACAACCGTTCGTCCGCACGCCAGTAGAGTTCGCGCAACAACGCCGCCTTCCAACCGGTCCACGTGTCCGGCCCGACGGCGCGGATATCGCACACGGTCAATACCAGCAACTGGCGCAGGCGGTCAGGCGACTGCACGATCTCGCAAAAATCCTGAATCGTCTTGGGATCATTAGGGTCCCGGCGTTGGGCCATATCGGACAGGACCAGATGGTACCGAACCAGCCAAACCGCTGTCTCAGTTTCCGCCGCGGTCAGCCCCAGGCGCGGGCCATATTCCTCAACCAGATCGGCGCCAATCACCGAATGGTCGCCGCCACGGCCCTTGCCAATGTCATGAAACAGCACGGCGACATACAGGGCCCGGCGATGCGGTACGGCTTGCACCACCTTGCTGGCCACAGGCGCTTCCTCGGTCAACCGGCCATCCTCCAACCTCCGAAGTTCGGTGATCGCGCGAATGGTGTGCTCGTCCACGGTATACGAGTGGTACATGTTGTACTGCATCATCGCCACGATCCGCCCGAACGGCGGCAGAAAGCGCCCGAACAGGCCGGCCTCGTTCAGGCGGCGCAGGGTGGTGATCGTCTCGCGGCGATGGGTCAACATTTCCAGGAACAGCCGGTTCGCCTCCGGCGTGTCGCGCACATCGTCGATCAACCGCAGATCTCGGCGCACCTGGCGCAAAGCTTCCGGGTGGATATCGACCTCATGCTGTTGCGCCGTATGGAACAGGCGCAGCAGGTTCAGCGGATCATCCCGGAACGCCGTTGGCTGGCGCAGGCTCAGCCGTCCATGCGACAGCGTAAAGTCGCCCAGCTTCTTTTCGTGCGACAGCAAACGCGATAGGGAGAATACGCCCGGCCGCTTGTGTTCGGCCTCCAACGCCGCACAAAAGATGCGCGTCAGGTCGCCAACGTCTTTGGCGACCATGAAATAGTGTTTCATGAACCGCTCGACCGGGCGCATGCCGCGGCGGGCATGGTATTCCATCCGCTCCGCCAGAGCGTGCTGATGGTCGAAGGTCAGACGCTCTTCCGGCCGGCCGGCGCAATAATGCAGATGGCAGCGCACGTCCGACAGAAAGTCCTCCGCCTTCTCGAACCGGCGGGCCTCGGCGGCGGAAAACACCCCCTGGCTGACCAACTCATCCATGCTGTCGACGTGGTACAGCGCCTTGGCGATCCAGTAGAGCGTGTGCAGGTCGCGCAGGCCGCCTTTGCCATCCTTAATATTGGGCTCCAGCACATAGCGGGTGTCGCCCATGCGTTGGTGCCGGGCATCGCGCTCCTCCAACTTTGCCTCAACAAATCCGATGACGTCGGCCCCCATGCCCTTGGACCAAAAGCCGGCGCGCATTTGCTCGAACATGGCGTTGTCGCCCCAGAGAAACCGCGCCTCAAGCAACGCGGTTGCTATCGTCTGGTCTTCCCGGGACATGCGCACGCACTCTTCCGGCGTACGCACGGCATGGCCAACTTTCAGTCCCAGGTCCCAAAGCATGTACAACACATACTCAATGACCTGCTCGCTGCGCGCCGACGTCTTGACCGGTTGGAGAAACAGCAGGTCGATATCCGAATACGGCGCCAGTGCGCCCCGGCCATAGCCCCCGACTGCCGCCGCCGTCAGCGCCTCGCCCTTGGTCGGGTTGGCCGCCGGAAACTTGTGCCGGCTGGCATGATCCAGAAGGCTGGAAATCAATGTGTCATACAAGACGGAGCGCGCCGGCATCAGCGACTCGGCCCTGCCGCCATTCTCAAACCGCTGGCGCAACTCCTTCTCGGCTGCGGCCAATGCAGTCTTGAGCGTCGACAGTGTCTGGGCACGGGTTGCGCGATCGCCGGCAACATCGTCCGCCAACAGGGTCCGCCAGCTGGGCGCCTCAACTGTCATTGTCATTGACCGGCCTTCCTGTTCCCAATCTCAGATGGATCGCGCCACACTATCATGCGCCAAGAGCAACACCCCACTTCAATGTTTATATAGGCTCTCCAGGCAAGATTTCCGCTACCGCGGCACGATATCGAATGCGATGCTCACCCTCTCAGCCCCTGTCTCCAGCGGGATGGTATGGTGCCAGATATAGCTGGGGAACAGGAACATCTCGCCCGGCCGGGGCCTCAAAGCCCGTGTCGGCAGGTCCGGGCGCGCAGGCAGGCCATAGCCGGGGGTGCCAAAACTGATCCAGCCTGCGGGACTCGCGTCGGAAATATCATCGGGCAACGAGGGGTAAAACACGCCGGACACCCAACCATAGTTGTGGATATGGGCTGCCTGGTGCCCGCCAGCACCCAAAATATTGGCCCAGACGATCATTTGATACCGGCTCGGTTTGGCTCCGAAAAACGGATGGCCGGGCTGGTCCGGCAGGCTGGCTTTCAGGTTTTCCACGGCATCGCCGATCATTTGCAGGAAAGCCGCAATGGTAGGCGTCGGGTCCTTGGTCAGGTCCTGAACGACTTGACCGTGCCGGGCAGCCCTTAATGTCGGATCCCAGTCGTCGATCAGCTTAGGATGCGCACGGATATCAGCCTCCAGCCGCGCCGCAAAGCTGGGGTCTGCGGACGGCCTGACCGGGTAGACCATCGTATCGATATCGGCCAGTTGCTGCGCGGCCTCCTGCCGGCCCAGCAACTGCAAGGCCAAGACTTTGTAGGCGACGACATTTGCGCTTTTCGCACCCGTCGCCAAATAGGCCTCAGCATCGGCCAGCGCCCCGGCCGGGTCGCCGCACTTCAATCGGGCAGCGGCCCGGTTGCTGAGCCCCGGCGTCAAACCCGGCTCCCGGTCCAGCGCCGCGGAATAGGCCCGAATAGCTTCTTGGTGGCGGCCCTGCGTTTGCAGCAGATTGCCGAGCTCAAGCGCAGGCGCGCTTTGGCCGCGATGGTGCGCGACGGCGCTGTCCAGCGCAGCGATGGCCCCGTCGACGTCGCCGGCTTTGACCAGCATCTGCGCCAGTCCGCTTTGCGCCGGCCAATAATCCGGCCGGGCCTTCAACCCCGCAGCATACGCCCGCTGGGCCTCCGCCGTTTTGTTTTGGTCCGCAAGCGCCCGGCCCAGATTGGCCCAGGCTTCGGCATAACCCGGCGCTTTGGCGACGGCTTGCCGGAACAAGTCAATGGCGGCGTCGACATAGCCAGCGCGCCGCGCCACGACGCCCAGCAGGTGCAGAGCGCCGGGGTGATGCGGCGCAGCTTTCAATGCTGCACGGCAACTGCGCTCCGCCGTCGCAAGATCCCCTCTCTGAAGGGCCTGGGCAGCCCGCTGCAATAGAGGCGTTGGATCGGATGGGATGTCAGTCGGCATGGTCTTGGACGGCGAGCCCGACCACTGTAGCATACGGAAACCGCCGTCGATCCAACACCGGCGAATCCGCCCGAACCGAACAGGCTGAACAGCGTCCCAGCGACCAGGGGATAGTCTCGGCGGACCAACAGCGATACAGTCACCAACCGGTCGCCCTATCGGGTCGGCCATCTACTCCTCTGACCTGGTGAGGCCCCAGGATGCGCGCATTGGAATTCGGCTGGTACCTGCCCACCCATGGCGACACGACCGCCATCGGCAACCCTGACGCATCGGTCGATACCAGCAAGGGAATGCTGCTTAACATTATCCGGTCTGCCGAGGAATCGGGGTTCGAATACATCCTGATCCCGGTCACGCCCACCTGCTGGGAAGCCTATGTCGCCGGCGCCTATCTGGTCGGCCAAACCCGCACCATTCGGCCGCTGATCGCGGCTCGCCCCGGCTATATCAACCCGGTGTTGCTCGCGAAGATGATCTCGACATTCGACCAACTGACCGAAGGCCGCATCGCCATCAACCTGATTGCCGGCCAGAACGAAGCGGAAATCCGGTCCGACGGCATTACTTACGCCAAAGAAGACCGGTATGCCTTGATGGACGAAGAGGTCGGCATCATGAATGCGTTGTGGACGGCAAAAGGTCCGCTCGACCATTCCGGCCGGTTTCATACCCTGAACGGCGCGGCCATTGTACCCGGCATCTATCAGAAGCCGTACCCTCCGTTTTATCTGGGCGGCGGGTCGGAAGAAGCGGCGGCGCTGTCGGCCAAGCATTCCGACGTCCATCTGTTTTGGGGCGACACGCCGGATAGGATTGCGCAGAACATCGCCCACATCCGCGACTTGGCCGATGCCCATGGCCGGCGCGACGCCATCGGCTTTGGCATGCGTCTGCAGATCATCTGCCGCGAGACCGAGGCTGAAGCATGGTCGGCCGCCCGAGCCTTGGTGGCTGCCGGTTCCGACCGTGGCCGGGATAAAATTCGCCGCGACACAGCGAACTCCGCTGCCAATCGGCGGGTACAGGAATTGGCCAGCCAGGCGGAAATGATCGGCCCGGCGCTCTGGACCGGCGTTTCACGGGTACGGGCAGGGGCTGGGATCGCCGTTGTCGGTAATCCTGAGCAATGCGCGGCGCAGTTGCAGGAGTTCATAGACGCCGGAAGCCATTCTTTCTGCCTTTCCGGCTATTTGCATGACCAGGAGGCTCGGCGATTCCAGGCACTGGTGCGGCCGCTGCTTGCCGCCCGCAACGCCGACCGCATGGCCGCCTAGCCGCATCCCCGACAAAAGGTTGGGGTGGAATGCACGGTCGGACTTCCCTCTGTAGCATCTTGCCCCTACCATGCCCGACAAGCGCTGCATTTCGTGGCCGCTTTCACCAAAAGCATCCGCTTTCCCTTCCAGGAGGAAACCCCAGCCCATGAGTTTGAAAGGCAAGGCCTACATCGCCGGGATTTATGAGCATCCCGTGCGAAAAGCGCCAAATCTATCCACCCCGCAAATCCACATGGAAAGTGCCATCGGTGCGCTGGCCGACGCTGGGCTGACGCTCCAGGATGTGGACGCCTACTACTGCGCCGGCGATGCCCCCGGCCTCGGCCCGCTTTCGATGATCGAGTACATCGGCCTGCCGAATGTCCGGCACATGGATTCGACCGACACCGGCGGATCGTCCTATGTGCTGCATGTCGAGCATGCTGCGGCCATGATCGCCATGGGCAAGGCCAAGGTCTGCCTGATCACGCTCGCAGGCCGTCCGAACTCGGAAGGCCAGGCGACCGGCACCGCCGCCCGTGCGTTCAATGGCGCGCCGGACGAAGGCTTCGAGCAGATTTTCGGCACGACCGTCGTCAACATGTACGCCATGTGCGCCCAGCGCCACATGTACGAATATGGCACGACCAGCGAGCAACTCGCCTGGATCAAGGTGGCGGCCAGCCATCACGCCCAGCACAACGAACACGCCCTGCTGCGCAAGGTCGTGACGGTTGAGGACGTGGTGAACTCGCCGATGATCGCCGATCCGCTGCACCGCCTCGACTGCTGCGTCATTACCGATGGCGGTGGCGCTATCGTTGTCGTCGCGCCAGAGATCATGAAGTCGCTGTCCCGTCCGCGGATCAAACTGCTGGGCGCCGGCGAATCACCGAAGAACATCCTGGGCGGCAAGGTCGACCTGACCTATTCGGGCGCCCGCTGGTCCGGCCCGATGGCGTTTGCCGAGGCAGGCGTGAAGCCCTCCGACATCAAGTACGCCTCGATCTATGACAGCTTCACCATCACGGTGCTGGAGCAGATCGAAGACCTGGGCTTTTGCGAGAAGGGCAAGGGCGGCGCGTTTGTCAGCGATGGCAACCTCATCAGCGGCGTCGGCAAGCTGCCGTTCAACACTGATGGCGGCGGACTCTGCAACAACCACCCGGCCAACCGCGGTGGTCTGACCAAAGTGCTGGAAGCGGTCCGCCAGGCCCGCGGCGAAGCTCACCCGAAGGTACAGGTTCCCAACTGCGACCTGGTCCTCGCCCATGGCACCGGCGGCTCGCTCGGCACCCGTCATGGCTCTGCAACGATTATCCTGGAGCGCGAATAATGGCCGAACGTCAAATCCCCGCCCCGCCGATCTCGCCAGAAACCAAGGAGTGGTGGGACGCCTGCAAGGAAGGCAAATTCCTGATCCCGAAAGACAACTCCAACGGGCAGTTGTTCTGGTACCCACGTAAGAACTCGCCGCTGACCGGGTCCTCTGACATCAGCTGGGTTGAGGCTTCGGGCAAAGGCACGATCTACAGCCACTCGACCTTGTGGCGGGCCGACCCGAGCTACTGCATCGCCTACGTGACGCTCGACGAAGGCGTGACGGTGATGAGCAACATCGTCGACACCGACTTCGCATCCGTGAAGATCGGCCAGAAGGTGAAATTGGTCTGGAAAAATGCGGCAGACGGCCACCCGGTCGCCTGCTTCACCCCGGCCTGACCGCGATGCCTCCGGGGCGGCAAGGCGCAGTCGCACCACCGTCCCCGGGGGCACCCGCGCAGGAGTCATTTACCAGGATGGTGGGTGGCCCATCCCTGATCCTCAGGGTTGCGGGAAACTATAGAGGCGCATGCCATGCAATACACTCTCGACCAATTCATCGCTGACGCCCGCGGGACGCTCCAAGCGGAAAACAATGCCACGGGCCGCGAAAAGGTCCGGCAATTGGTAGAGCGGTTGTTGCAGAACCAAGCGTTCGTTGCTTCGGCGTTTCCCGAGGATGCGGAAGCCGGACGCCAAACCATCTATGAAGAGCCGAACCAGGGCTTTATCGTTTTGGCGCACGTGGCCGGCAAAGCCGGAAAATCGCCACCGCACGACCATGGCTCTAGTTGGGCGGTGTACGGTCAGGTGACTGGCTACACGGATATGACAGTGTGGCATCGCACGGACGGCGGCACTGGCGGCGGCGATGCGTCATTGGAGAAAGTCAAGGAATACCGCCTGAATCCGGGAGAGGTCGGCAAGTACGACGTCGGCGACATTCATTCCATCGCCTTCCCCGATGGCGCGCGGTTCCTGCGCGTAACCGGTCGTGACCTGGACTACGTAGAGCGACTAAAATTCGACGCCGCCGCAGGCAAGGCCATTGTCATTGAAAGCGCGTCTGCACAATAAGCACGGCTAGTCGCGCCAAAAACTAGGCGCGAACAGCACCAGGACCGTAAAGAATTCCAGGCGGCCCAACAGCATGCCGGCGGACAAGATCCACTTGGCCGCATCCGGAATCGACGCGAACGTGCCAGCCGGGCCGACGATCTCTCCAAGGCCAGGCCCAACATTCGACATGGTGGTGGCCGACGCGGATGCCGCAGTCAAAAGATCCAGCCCCAACACGCCCATGGTGATGGTCAGTGTGGCGAAACACGCCATATAGACCAGCGAAAACGCCATGACAGATTCGATAATTACCGTCGA
>JAYPXD010000192.1:0-7501 GCA_038135395.1 Alphaproteobacteria bacterium
CTGACCACCTGCTCCTCGCGGAAGACATCGACCCGCGGTTCGCGGGCGAAAATACCCTTTGCATTGACCCAACCACCAAGATTGGTGGAGACGGTGACATCCGGCGAGGTGGTCACGATCCGCTCGGCAAGCGCCCCCCCTGCCCTAGCAATATCGGACAGGATGCGGCCGAACCCCTCCTGCGTCGACATTCGGTCCGCCTTAGGGACAGGCAAGCTCGTCGGCAGTTCGATCTTGGCCGCATCAAAGCGCCGATGCGCTCCCTTATCGCGCAGGAACGGAGCCGCCTCGATTAGCGCCTGCAGCGCCGCCTTGTCATCCTCGATGCCGGCGAACTTGTCCCACTCCCGCCCTTTCGGGACATTCATGAGGTCGCGGAACGCGTCCATCTGCGTCGTATTCATAATACCGGCATGATTGTCCTTGTGCCCGGCGAACGGCAGGTTGTTGCCCTTAATGGTGTAGCAAATGAAGCATGTCGGGCGGTCCCAATCGACCTGGGCAAACGCCTCCCTTACCGCCGCCATGTCCTGGCCGGCGAGGTTGGTCATCAGGTCGGCCAGCGCCGCGTCGTCATACTTGGCCAACAATTCCTTAATGCCGGGAGAGCCGCCGATATCGTCCAGGATCTGCTCGCGCCACGCTGCGCCGCCCTTGTAAACCAGCGCCGAATAGAGCGAGTTGGGGCAATCGTCGATCCAGTCGCGCAATAATTCGCCACCCGGCTGGGCAAAGGCGGCCTGAAGCTTGCGCCCGTATTTCAACGTAATGACGTCCCAGCCCATGGCGTGGAACAGCCCATCGATCTTGCCGAATAACCGGTCGGACACCACGGCGTCCAACGATTGCCGGTTATAGTCGATCAGCCACCAGACATTGCGGACATCATGTTTCCAGCCCTCCAGCAGGGCCTCGAACACATTGCCCTCGTCCAATTCCGCATCGCCGACAATGGCAACCATGCGGCCAGCCTTGGCGCTCTGCTTCCACTTGAGTTGCACATAGTCCTGGACCAGTGCGGCGAATGACGTGAATGCGACGCCGAGGCCGACCGAGCCGGTCGAGACGTCGACATCGTCCTGGTCCTTCGTACGCGACGGATAGCTCTGCGCGCCGCCCAACGCCCGGAACCGCTCCAACTGGTCCTGGCTCTGCCGCCCCATCAGGTACTGAATCGCATGATAAGCCGGCGAGGCATGCGGCTTAACCGCCACCCGATCCTCCGGCGTCAGCTCGCTGAAATAAAGCGCCGTCAGCATTGTCGAGACGCTGGCGGAAGACGCCTGGTGCCCGCCGACTTTCAGGCCGTCGCGGCTTTCCCGCACGTTGTTGGCGTTGTGGATGGTCCAGGACGACAGCCAGAGCACTTTTTGCTCCAACTGTTCCAGCAGCGAAATTTCAGCCTGATTGGAACGTTCGCCAACCGGCGCTGACTTCTTTGACATGAGACCCTCATCCGTTAGAGCACCGCCCCATCACAGAGAATCGCTTGACCGGGGTTCGCTCCAGGCACCGCGCTTGTTGTAGCCTCGGCGAATTGCAGCGCCACAGCGCCTGTCGCCGCAGCTTTCATCCGGGAGCAGCCAACGAGAGAAGCCTAGATCGCCGAAAACACCTGCGTCCTGGCCTTGATCCTGTCGGTGAACTGGTACCAGCCCGCCATCGCCTTAAATTCCGGCGTCTCCAGTACAGCCGGCCCTTCGATCTCGTAGACGGCGGTATAGGCGACGGTCGCCACGCGCTGGCGCTCACCATGATCGGTCAGCGAAACCTCGCGGCGGCCGCGGATAACGCCTGGGCAGGCCAGCGCATCGGGCAAATGCTCTTCGTCGTACCAGCGGTTCCACTCGGCTTCGACCGCGGCATCGATTTCGCACAGCACCAGCAGGATGCAATCGGGCAAGGGTTGGGGCACGGCACTATACTCCTCGGCTCGGGTTGCTTTTGCGCTTGAACAGAGCGGCGGCGGCATTGGCCGGATCATCGTCCTGCGCGCCGGCCTCTAACGGTTCGTTCAGCGGATGCCATGGCGTCTGGCTCTCCACCTCAATCACCCACATGTCGGGGTCACGCTCGCGCTGCCGACGCCAATAGGCGTCAGCATCCGCCGGCAAGCCAGCAGGCAGGCCTCGACCCAGGTGCGGGCGCGCAGGCGCGGCGGCTCCTCCACGAGCGGCCTCTAGGCTGCCGCTTTCACTTGCGGCAGGACCTCTTCGGCCAGCAATTGCATCTGGTCGCAAACCAGAGAGTGCGGCATGTCCGGGAACTGGACGCCAAAGACGATATGGTTGGTACGGCACTCGCGGACGGTTTTCAGAACCTGCTCAGTCACTTCATCGGGCGTGCCGACCAGGAAGCGGTCCTTCATTAACTCGTCCATGTCCATGCCCAGGTCGTTGTCGCCGTCCGGCATGGCCTTGTCCTGACCCCACTTGTGATAGGCAGCGTATTTGTGGACGAGGTAGTCCTTGGCAATGCGCATCGCTTCGTCATGGGTCGGCGCAATGCAGCATTCGCGCATCATCGGGAACTCGGACGGAAACGGCTTGCCGGCCGCATCCAGAGCCCGCTGGTACACCTCAAGCTGCCGCTTGGTCGTGTCGATGCGGTTGTGCGGCGAGACATACCAAGCGTCCACGAGCCGCGCAGCGCGTTCGATCGCCTTGTCGGCATTCGCCCCGATCCAGAAGGGCGGCGGGTTCTGGATCGGCTTGATCGAAACATTGGCGTCTTTCAGTTCCCAACCCAGGCCTTTCATGTTCACATTGGTTTCGGTCCACAGGCGGCGGACAGCGATGATATTTTCTTCCATATGGCGCGTAATGTTTTTGCGTTCGATACCGAAAGCATCGAACTCCACATCGCGATAGCCCAGGCCGCAGCCGAAAATCAGCTTGCCACCGCTCATCAGGTCGATGTTGGCGAATTGCTCGGCGATATCCAGCGGCTTGTGCAGCGGCATCAGCACAATGCCTGCTATCAGGCGCAGATTGGGACATTCGGCGGTCAGCCGGCCCATATAGGCAATCTGGTTGAAATCGTGCAGCGGATAGCTGGAAAAGTGCGAGCCCTTCATGAAGCTGTCGTAGCCCAGCTGGTCGGCCAGCCGCGCCTGCTGCATCAGTTCGCCGAATCGGGCCTGCATGTCGTCGCCCCAGTTATACTGGCCGCGGTTCATAATGCCGAATTGAATGGTCATTTAGGGCTCCTGCCACTCGATGGAATTCACAGAGGCCGCATAGTAGCGGCCACGGCGGCGCTGTCTAGAACGCCGCCCCTTCTTCGCGATGCAAACGAACTAACGCCTTGTTGTAAGCCAACATCACGTCCTTCTCGTGCACAAATCCGACCAGATGCCGGTCCCGCCGGTTGTTGACAACAGGAATGTGCTCTTCGTTGACGGTTTCCATCAGGGAAATCGCGTCCTGCAAATTATCGTTGGCTTCGAGCATCGGCGGATTGCGCCGGGCGACATCGGCAGCAATCACCAAATTGTCGAGGGTATTGTCGAATGCCGCTTCCTCATCCAAATCCCTCAGCACTATGGTGCCAAACAATTGGCCGGCTTTGCTGACGACGAAAAGCTCATTGTAGGGCGCTGTGCGCAGGTGCAATCGCAAATCCGCCAGCCGCGTCGACAGCGGAACGGACGAAAAGCTTTTGCTCATCAACGCCGACACCTGTTCGGTGCGCAAAAGGTCATGTTCCACCCGGCCATTGATGTCGACGCCACGCTCAGCCAGTACGCCACGGAAGAAACTGGCGCCATGCCATTGGCTGGTGATGACGCTCGCCACCACCGTGCCCAGCATGACCCCCATCGTCAGCTGATAGTCTCCCGTCAGTTCGAAGATAATCAGGATGGTGGAAATCGGCGCTCCCAAGACCGCCCCGGCAACGGCACCCATGCCCACCATGGAATACGCGCCTTCTCCGGCGAAAACGGCACTGCCGTCGACCAAAAACAGGTAAGGGGCGACCATGCCGGCAACAGTCCCTATTGCGCCCCCCAGCATTGCGCCAAGGAACAGCGAAGGCGAGAAAACCCCACCGCCGAAGCCGCTGCCGATCGTCAACGCGGTCGCGGCGGTTTTGGCCACCATCAAGCCCACCAGCATCGCAAGGCCAAACCCACCTTTCAGGGCGTAATCGGTAGACCCATAGCCGACACCCAGGACCTCCGGAAAGGCAATCGCCAGCAGCCCTACGCCGAGCCCGCCAACGGCTGGTCGGGTCCAGGGCGGAATCGGGAGCCGGGCCATCGCTTTTCCTACCAGGCTGATTGAGCGCATGAACGCGACCGCTAACAGAGCGGCACCAACGCCGACAATCGCAAACGCAGGAAACTCCCAGTCAGAGATTGCGTAATCAGGTACGATGAAGGCTGGAAAATTTCCGTAGATGGTGCGCGATACGACGGTCGCCACCAAAGATGCCATGACGATTGGAGCAAACGCCGTCAACGCATAATGGCCGATTACGACCTCCAGCGCGAAGAACACACCGGCCAATGGCGCATTGAACGACGCGGCGACAGCGCCGGCTACGCCGCACGCCAAAAGCGTCCGCGCATGGCCGCGTTGCAGTTTGAACGCCTTGGAAATCCTGCTGCCGATCGTTGCGCCCAAATGCACAACCGGACCTTCCCGGCCGGCCGATCCGCCAAATCCCAAAGTCGCGGCGTTTGCGACCGCTCCCAATATGCCCTGCTTCAAGGACATTTTTGCGCCCGCCAGCGCGCTTGCTTCCATCACCTGAAGGACACCGACGGGGCGTCCACCGGGAACAATGCGATAAATAAAATATCCGATCGCAAGCCCGCCGACCGCCGGCACCAGCAGACGGTGCCACCACGGCAACGTCATCAGGTGTGACAGAGCCAGATCCGCCCCAGAGCCAAAGGCCAACCATTGAAAGCCGGACAACACTTCTCGGAATGCTGTTGCAGCCAGAGACGCAGCAAGGCCTGTAGCGATTGCGAGCACAATCAGGATTGTTTGTTCATGCCCAATCAGCCGCCGCGCGCGAGCGATATTTGTCACGCGCCGGAAGCCGATGTTCAGCGGCATTGCCCGATCGAGCCTTCCGCGCATTTGCGGGCGCCATCGCTCCAAACAGCCCCACTCAAATCCGCCTCCAGCAGGTCGAGCCCCCGCATTTTCGCACCGCTAAAATCGGCATTCCGGAGATTGGCGCGAAACATCCGCGCGCGACTGAGGTCCGCCCCTTTCAGCGAGGCGCCCGCCAAGTTCGCATTGGTGAAGTCGGCTTCCCGTAACCTGGCGTCATCGAACACCGCTCCCTCAAGGTTGGCATAGATAAACTTGGCGCGGCTCGCATCCGCTCCCGTCAACCGGGAAGCGGACAGATTTCCCCTGCTGAACGTCGCGTCTTTCAACCGAGCGTTCGAAAGGTCCGCCTCCAAGAATGAGCGGCCATCGAAATAACACCGTGTCCAGTCTACCCCTTGTCCCGGCGGGTCGACGCATTCGGCGCGAGCAGCAGTCGAAGCCAATGTCAGGCAAAAACACGCGGACATAGCGAAGGCGAGCGCGGACATAACCTGCCTCATGCAGTCTTGCGCCTGATACCGATGGTCCGCCCAACCTTGTCCGGCCTGGGCAAATGTTTGTGCTGCTGCATCATCGCCTCCAGGCGATCCACCATTTCCGGAGCGAACGGCGTTGAGCGCCGTACGCTGAGGTCGATGTGAATAGTAATCAACTCGTTCGTCGCGGCCAAATACCCTTCGGTCGCGTGATACATTTCATGGAAATAATGAATGCGTTTGCCATCGTAATCCAACAGGTAAGTTTTGAATGAGAGCGGATCACCTTCCAGCACCTCCCTGTCGTATGTGATGTGCCCTTCCAGCGTAAATGTCGTGAAGTTGTGCTTGGTCTTATACGCCTCGCCCAGCCCGATATGATCGAAGAAGGCGTCGGTCGCTCTGTCGAATGCCAGCATGTAATAGGCGACGTTCATATGGCCGTTGTAATCGATCCATTTGGAACGGACGGAGTCTGTATGGATCATCAGCGGGGCATAGGCAGACATGGGGGGAAAATATCTCCTGATATTCGGTCGCAACCTGTTGAGCGGGACACCGTGGCCTTGACTCTTTGCCGCGCCTCAGAGACGGTGACCTGAGTTTAGGACCTTTGCATAACACGAACTTGGAGGAATACCATGCGGTTGGGTCAATTCGCCCGTACGCTAGCCCTAGGCGCGGCAGCGCTGGCCATGGCGGCCACAGCGCAAGCTGCCGATAAAAAGATCAAGATTGGCGTGATTTATGACTACACCGGTCCGCTGGCCGGCGGCGGCTCGGAGCTTCAGGCTCAGGGCGCAAAGATCGTCATCGACTACATCAACTCGAAGGGAGGTGTCGAAGGCTACATGATCGAACCGATCTACGCCGACGCACAATCCAAGCCCGATGTGGCCATCAACGAAGCCGTGCGCCTGATCGAGCAGGAACATGTCGATATGCTGCTGGGCTTTTATAGCTCGGCTCAATGCGTGCCGGTGGCGGCCCGCGTCGACCAACTGCAGAAATTCATGTGGATCACCACCTGTATCTCGCCGGCGGTGCTGAAGGACCGGAACCTGAAATATGTGTTCCGCCCGCAGGTACATGGCGCCATGTTCGGCACCACATCAACCGATTTTCTGGCTGCCTATTCCAAGTCGAAGCTTGGCATCGACCCGAAGAAGCTGAAAGTCGCGATCATCCATGAGGATGGCCCCTATGGCGCGGGCGTTGCCGCAGGCAACGAAGAGGGTGCCAAGGCCCAGGGCTTCGACATCGTTCTGAAGGAAGGCTATTCGGCGACTGCTCCAGACCTTTCGGCGCTGGTGACCAAACTGAAGCGCGCTCGTCCGGACGTCATCCTGCACACCGGCTACAACCCGGACATCTCATTGTTCTTGCGCCAGTCGCAGGAACAGGGCCTGAAATGGAAGGCCCTGATCGGCCATGGCGCCGGCTATGGGGTACGCGACAAGCTGTATGAGGCGTTCGGCGACGCCGCCAACTACATCTTCAACGTCGATCCGGTGTCGATCTGGCTGCTGGATCCCAAGACTCTTGCGCCGGGCCTAGGTGCGGTGACCGAGTATATCGGCAAGACCTATGCCAAGAACGCCGGCACGCCGGATATGAACCTGAAGGACATCTCCGCCCACGTCGGTATGGCCGCCTCCAACACTTACCTGTTCCTGGCCGACGTGCTGCCGCGCGCGATCAAGACCTATGGCGGCATTGATGGCGAAGCGCTGCGCAAAGCGGCGTTGGATACCAATGTGCCGGTTGGCGGCACGTTGCTGGGCTTCGGCGTGAAATTCCCGAAGCCGGGCAGCGATATGGATGGCCAGAACCCCGATGCCTTCCCGGTCGTTGTGCAATACGTCAACCGCGAGACCAAGGTTGCATGGCCGAAGTCGCTGCAGACCATCGACCCTGTCCTGCCGCTGCCGAAAGAATCGCCCTACGCGAAGT
>JAYPXD010000193.1:0-7450 GCA_038135395.1 Alphaproteobacteria bacterium
CCGTTGGAGAACTCGAAAAACTCCTCGGTCGCCGAGATGGCGACGCCATGCAGCCAGGGGTCGAAATAAATCCGCTCGCCGCCGCACTCCGGCACCAGCACGACGAAATGGTGGTAAATGCGAAAGGCGATGGTAAAACGCCGGGCAGCCTCGATCTTGACGACGTTCCAGCAATTCCACTGGGTCTGAATCAGCGCCTCCCATGTTACGCGCTGCCAGTCGGCGCAATTGCCGGGCGTGTGGTTGCCGCCGCCGCTGTCGCTGTAGTCTGGGTCGCGGGCGCATTTGAAGCCGGAAGCGCGGGCATTTTGGACGGCAGCCCGGTAAAGCTGGAACATGCGTTCGAATTCGGCCTTCCGGGCAGCTTCGGAGCATTGCTCGCAATCGACGGCGGCTGCCGGCCGGACTGAAAAGGCAATCGCGCCTATGGTTATCAACAGCGCCACGGCAATAGCAATTCGAGACATCGCAATACTCCTTGCTATGCTCAAAACATGCCTGAAAATTATGACCTTAACGATCCCAATATGTCAAAAGAAATTGATAGATGTTTATGGTAATATAGTAATATTCGTGCGTTTTATTTGAAGATACGACCGGCGCCAGACCAAGAATGGCGCCGGTCGAACCTTCTTGCAGCCGCAGGGCGTGCGACAGCTTTAGGCAACGGTGGACCTTGGCGTCGGCACGATGCGCTGGACCACATTCTGTTCGCGGATCAGGTAGTCCGGCACCCGCGGCGCCATCTCGTTCTTCCAGTAGTCGCTTTCATAGACAGCCTTGTAGAGCGCCTCGCGCTGGGCCTCGCTTTCAAAGCGCCGCATCCAGACATAGCAGCTATCGTCGGTTTCGCCACGGAACGAGCCGCAGATCACCATGCCTTTGGAAACCTGAAAGGGGATGATTTCCTCTTCCATGATTTTGACCCAGTCGGCCAGTTTGCCGGGTTTCACTTTGTATTGGCGCAATTCGTAAAATGCCATCGGGACAGCTCCTCGTTATGGTTCAGGGGTTAGGCGGGGCAGAGTGCTGTAAGGTTCGCCAACGGTCAATCTCCGCAACGAAGCGCTGGCGCGTCCGATGGAAGGTGCTATCCTCCGGCAGCCCCATCAATATCGCCACGATAAGGAAACCTCCCATGCCAGACGGTACGCCCAGCATTCTCGAACCACTCGCCCAGCAACTTGGCCGGTCGGGCTGGTCGGAGCCGGCGGAACGCTACACCATGGACTGGAGCACCAAGTTTTCCGGCTCGTGCATCGGCGTCGCGAAGCCTTCGACGGTGGAAGAGGTATCCGCGGTCGTGAAGTATTGCAACGAACACGGCATCGGCATCGTGCCCCAAGGTGGCCACACCGGCCTTTGCGGTGGCGGCACGCCCTGGCCCGGCAGCGAGACAATCGTGCTGTCGCTGGAACGCATGAATCGCGTCCGCGCCATCGATACCGCCGGCATGACCATGACCGTTGAGGCCGGGGTCATCCTGCAGAATGTGCAGTTGGCGGCCAAGGAAGCCGGGTGCTTCTTTCCGCTCAGCCTTGGCGCACAGGGCTCGTGCATGATCGGCGGCAACATCTCCACCAATGCCGGCGGCGTGAACGTGCTGAAATTCGGCAACACACGCGACCAGGTGCTGGGGTTGGAGGTCGTGCTGCCGGACGGTGAGATCTATCACGGACTGAAGCGCCTGAAGAAAGACAACACCGGCTATGATCTGAAGCACTATTTCATCGGTGCGGAAGGCACGCTCGGCGTAATCACGGCAGCAACCCTCAAAATTTACCCCGGCTTCGTCGATAAGGGCACCGCGATTTGCGCCGTGCCGGACATGAAGACAGCGTTGGCGTTGCTCAACAAAGTGCGCGCGGCGACGGGTGACCAGGTAACCGCCGGGGAGTTGATCCACCGCACACATATCGAGACGGTGACAAAGTACATCCCCAACACCCGCGACCCGTTCAGTGATCCCTATGAGTGGTACCTGATCCTGGAAATCTCGGCGACCAGCAAGATTGTCGATATCCATAGCGCCATTGAGGCGACGCTCGGCGAAGCGCTGGAAGAAGGGTTGGCCCTGGACGTGGTCATTGCCCAGTCGGAGGGGCAGAGCCAGCAGATATGGGACCTGCGCGAGATGCTGCCGGAAGCTGGCCGCCACGCCGGGCCACGGCTTTCGCACGACCTGAGCGTTGCGCTATCGGATGTCGACGCCTTCCACGAAGACTTTATCAAGTCGTGCAAGGCGGTGGTGCCGGATTGTTTCCCGATGGGCTTTGGCCATATCGGCGACGGCAACCTGCACGTCAGCGTCGCGCCGGCGCCGGGCAAGCCCTATTTCGACGATGCGACGGTTGCGAAGCTGGAGGACGCCATGTTTGCCAGCGTCAAGCGCTTCCAGGGATCGTTCTCCGCCGAGCATGGCGTCGGCAGCCGCAAAATCCCGCAGATGCATGCCTATAAAGACCCGGTCGACCTGCGGGTGATGCGGGCGGTCAAGGCCGCGCTGGACCCGAAGAATATCATGAATCCCGGCAAGGTGATCGGCTAGGCCTAGGCCTCTTTGCGCGAAGCGGCCGCCAGATACCCGGCCGCTCCTGCGCCCAGCAATCTGGGCAGGTGGTTGTAGATGTAGAGGCAGCCGCTGGCCAAAACGCCGGGCAAGGCGTCGGCTGTCGCGGGCATGCCGGGCGCTTTGCCGGCTGCGCGGATTTTCGCGAGCGTGTCGGCGATGGCGTCGGCGACCGGGCGCGCCTTGGGATTGCCGGGAAATCCCAGGGATTGCGACAGGTCGGACGGGCCGATAAAAAACACATCTATGCCCGGAACGGTCAGGATTTCTTCGACATTTGGCAGCGCCTCCCGATCCTCGATCTGAATGCAGACCAGGGAGCTGGCGTTCGCCTGCTCGACAAAATCGGTCATTTTAGCGCCCAGCCCCCACCGGTCCGGCCTGGTGCCGGCGGCGAGGCCGCGGCTGCCCTCCGGCCCGAACTTGACGGCGGCGACCGCGCGCTCGGCATCGGCCTTGGTGATCACATGCGGCACCTGCACGCCCTGCATGCCCCGGTCCATCACCGCCTGAATATCGGCGGCGGCATTGCTGCGCGGGCGGGCGATGGGGGTAATGCCGCTTGCATCCGCGGCCATCGCCATCAGCTCCAGGTCTGCGAGGCCGATGGAGCCATGCTCGCAATCCAGCAGCACCCAGTCGAAACCGGCATGGCCGACCATCTCCACCACCTGCGGCGAGGAAAACATGACAGATACGCCAAGGGCGGGCTCGCCGCGGGCGATCTTGGTTTTCATGCGGTTTTGCATAGCGCTGGTCTCCTGAAGTGATGGAGCGTGTTGTGTGCGGGGGCCAAGCTGGCATGGTACAGTAACGATGCCGAGTCCCGGCAGAGATTTCCAGACGAGAGGCCCGCGCCCATGGTCCAGTTAACCGACGCCGAAGTCACCACGCGTGACGTGCGGGAATGGCGCGGCCTTCACCTGTTGCTCTGGCACACGTCGTCCTGCTCGCAAAAGCTGCGCATCGTGCTGGGGCTGAAAGGGGTGGAATGGACCGGGCATCTGGTCAGCCTGCCGAAGGGAGAGAACAACACACCCTGGTTCATGGGCATCAACCCGCGCGGCCTCGTGCCCGTGCTGGTGCAGGACGGCGCGGTGCATGTGGAGAGCAACGACCTGCTCTATTGGCTGGAGGAGCGCTACCCTGAACCGACCCTGATCCCTGCAGGCCGCGAGACCGAGGTCGCGGCAGCGTTGGCGGCGGAGGACGCCCTGCATTTAAACCTCCGCACCCTCAGCTTTCGCTTCGTCTTTGGCCGCACTGGCCTAACGAAGACACCGGAGCAAATGGCGAACTACCGGACGTTGGGCGCAACGACGGTCGGCGGTGAGCCAGACAAGTCCAAGCTGAAGGAACTCGCTTACTATGACCGTATGGCGGTGGAGGGCATCCCGGACGAGACTTGCCGTGCCGCCTTCGCCAGCTTCCGGGTGGAGTACGAGCGCCTCGAGAAGCTGTTCGCCCAGCAGCCGTATATCCTGGGGGATGCGCTCTCGCTGCTGGATATTGCCTGGTACGTCTACACTTACCGCCTGAGCCTTGGAGGCTATCCGTTCGAGCGCCTTCATCCGCATGTTTTTGCCTGGTTTGCGGAACTCGACGCTCGCCCTGAGTTCAATCGCGAGGTTACCCTGCCGCCAGAAATGATCCCCGTGCACAAGGCCGCGAAGGCCCGGCAGCGGGAAACCGCCGCCACTATGGCGGAGGTGATGGGCGTCTAGAGCAGATCCCGATCCGATAGGATCGGGTGAATCTGCTCTAACTCTATGAATGGCGAGCAACTTCTCCCGATCAAATGACTCAATTCGGGCGGGCGTTGCTCTAGCCTGCGGGCATCGTCTGCTTATCATCGGATCATCCTCTGGCGAAGGGCCGCAGCGGTGGCTACAATTCCCACGACCGCAAAAACGCAATCAAGGACCATCGCCTATGTCCCAGTCCCGCGCCCTTTTGGATGTCTCGAATGGCATCGCGACCCTGACCCTGAATCATCCGGAGGCGCTGAACGCTTTCGGCCACGTACTCCGCCAGGACGTGACCAAGGCGCTGGACAAGCTGGACACGGCGATTGCCGACCGTTCGGCCCGCTGCCTGATCGTCACAGGGGCGGGCAGGGGCTTTTCCTCAGGCGCGAACCTGAACGACCCGGACAGGCCGCCGCGCGACCGCGACGCGGAGATGCGGGGCGAGGCGCAGACCGACCTGGAGTCCTGGTACAACCCGACCCTGATCCGCCTGCGCGAACTGCCTATTCCGACGGTGGCCGCCATCAACGGCGTTGCCGCCGGTGTCGGCATGAGCCTGGCGCTGTCCTGCGATTTCAAAGTGATGGCGAAGTCCGGCTTCTTCCTGCAAGCCTTCGCCCGCATCGGGCTGGTGCCGGATGGCGGCTCGTCCTGGATCCTGCCGCGGCTGATCGGCATGAACCGGGCCATGGAGCTTTCGATGTTGGCCGAGCGGCTGCCGGCGCCGAAAGCCGCCGACTGGGGCATGATCACCAAGTGCGTTGAGGACAATGCCGTGATGGAGGAGAGCTTGGCGCTCGCCCGGCGGTTGGCGGACGGACCGAAGGCGCTGGGCATGATCCGGCAGATGTACTGGGCCAGCCTGGAAAACGATTATGCCGGGCAGATGCAGCTGGAATCGGACCTGCAAAAGCAGGCCGGCTTGACCAAGGACCATGAGGAGGGCGTTGCCGCCTTCCGTGAGAAGCGGGACGCCAAGTTCATCGGCGCTTAGGGCTCAGGTCTCGACCTCGTTGGCGTGGCTGGCGAGGCCGCGCACGCCGGATCAAGCGTAAGCCTTGCGGCGATGGTTCCAGACAAGGCCCAGGAACCCGGCGGCGATGCAAAGCGCCGTCGCCGGTTCGCTTGCTGCGGTTGGCGTTACGGTAACCAGCGCCAACGTCGTATCGGGCGAAACTTCAATCGCACCGACTTCGCCGCAGACGCCTGGGTCTAAACACGACGCCAACGGTCCTGCACCGGCCTGGTAGGAAAAGGCCAGATTGAACATCTGTATTCCTTCGGCGGGGTCGTCGCCCAAAAGGCCATTGTCCAGGTCATAAACAAGGTCTGAAAGCGAGCCGGAGGAATCCAGGTTGAAGGCCGGAATCAGCGAATTCCCGGAAAACGCCACAGAAATGCTGATAATCTCTCCGTCGAACGAAGATAGTTGACCGTCCATGTCAAGGTCTTCGCCTACAAAGGTGCCGGTTATGACTGCACCTTCGGAAAAGCCTGACTGGGTAAAGTTAAACGCCAGGGGCATAGCCTCTGCCGCGGATACTGCCCAAATCAATAGGCCGGCAACAGCGCATACGATGCGTTTGGTGATCATCGACCGCTTCCCAAGCGTGTGGCGAACGGCTCGACGCTAGACAGCTGAGTGCGGTTGCGGAATTGGCAATTCGTACAACAAGGGACAGGGCAACCCCTGTGATGGCGCGGCATGACCTGCGGGAGGATACGATCAATCCTTCGTGCTTATGGCCTGAGGAATCTGCATGGCGGGATAATCGTGTTGCCTAGGCCCGGTGAGCCAAGCACACTGCGAAATCCAAACGCGCTGAGAGGAAACCCCATGGCTAGAGGCATACGCGGCCAGGTGTGTGTCGCCGGGATTGGCGAGACCACCTATTACAAGCACGGGCAGTCGCCCGATCCGGAGTTCAAGCTCGCCCTGATGGCTATTCTGGCGGCGGCGAAAGACGCCGGCATCGATCCGAAGGACATCGACGGCTTCTGCTCCTACTCCAACGACCGCAACGAGCCCTCAAGGCTTGCGGCGGCATTGGGCACCAAGGACCTGAAGTACTCTGTCATGCAATGGGGCGGCGGCGGCGGTGGCGGGTCCGCCGCCATCGGCACGGCGGCGGCGGCGATTGCCGCGGGCTATGCCGACTGCATCGTCGTGTTCCGCGCGCTGGCGCAGGGGCAGTTCCAGCGCTTTGGCGCAGCGGCTCCTGCCAAGACGGTGCAGGGCGACAACGCCTTTGTCTTCCCCTATGGCGTCATGAGCCCCGGCCAGAAATACGCCATGAAGGCCATGCGCTTCATGCATGATCATGGCGTCGAGCGCTCGGCGCTGCGCGCGATCTCCATGGCGAGCTACCACCACGCGCAGATGAACCCGCGCGCCGTAATGCACCATGATCTTCATGTCGGCAGAACGTGCGAAGGACCTGCCGCACAAGCCAGCCTTCCTGCTGGGCGCCTCCCAGGGCTCCGAACACCGCTGCGCCGCGCCGGCCCACAACGCGCCGACCTATGGCTCCAGCAGCTTCACCACGGTCGCGCCGCGCCTTTGGCAGAATGCCGGGTGCGGGCCGAAGGACGTGGACGTGGTCCAGTCCTACGAGAACTTCACCGGCGGCGTGCTGATGAGCCTGGTCGAGCATGGCCTGATGGCCGCCGACGAGTGCAACGATTTCCTGAAGCTGGAAAACCTCGTTGCGCCCACCGGCAAGATGCCGCTCAACACCTCCGGCGGCAATCTGGCCGAGTGCTACATGCACGGCCTCGAATTGCCGATCGAGGCGGTGCGCCAGTTGCGCGGCTCTTCCACCGCCCAGGTGCCAAAGGTCGATGTTTCCCTCGTTTGCTCCGGCCCGATGGTGACGCCGGTGTCCAGTTCCGTCTTTGGCTCGGAGGCCACGCTATGAGTAAGTATTACCTGCCCGAAGGCCTGCCCGCGCCGGTGCCCGAGAATGACGACCTCTCCAAACCTTACTGGGAGGGGCTCAAGAAAGAGCAACTCTGGGTGCAGAAGTGCAAGAGCTGCGGCCAGCACCAGTTCGGCCCGGAATGGATTTGCCACAACTGCAACTCGTTCGATCTGGAATGGGTGAAGGTGGCGGGCAAGGGCAAGATCTATTCG
>JAYPXD010000194.1:0-7424 GCA_038135395.1 Alphaproteobacteria bacterium
TCCGCGAGGGCGGCCGCACCGTCGGCGCCGGCGTTGTCGCCAGCATCGTTGAGTAGATTGGCGGGGCGGATATAAATTCCGCTCTTGCCCGGCTGCGGTCGTCGCTGTAGCGTGCCGCAGCCTGTAGGAGTGTAGCTCAATTGGTAGAGCATCGGTCTCCAAAACCGAGGGCTGGGGGTTCGAGTCCCTCCACTCCTGCCATTATTTGATCCGGAAAAGGCGAAGCCGTCATCCCGAATCAGGGTTGACAAATCTTCGCTGGGCGGCTTTATGGGCCGCTTCGTGTTCCGGTTCGTTTTTGGACGATATCGCAACGATTTTCCTACAGAGTAGCGCCTTCAGGTCTGCTGATAGCGGAAATCGGGACGAGAACGGGTCTTATAGTTAGGCACAGGCGAATATGGCAAATCCAGGCGAATTCATCCGCCAGGTGCGACAGGAAGCGTCGAAGGTCACTTGGCCGACGCGCAAGGAAACCGGCATCACCACGATGATGGTGTTTGTTATGGTGTTCCTGGCGGCGATCTTCTTTTTTGTCGTCGATCAGATCCTGGCCGTTGGCGTCCGGCTGGTGCTGGGGCTTGGAGCCTGATCCTATGACGATGCGTTGGTATGTTCTGCACGTCTATTCCGGCTTTGAGAAAAAAGTCGCCGCGTCGATTCGCGAACAGGCGGATAAACAGGGAATAGGCCCGCAGGTCGAGGAAGTTCTGGTGCCGACCGAAGAGGTCACGCAGGTGCGCCGCGGCCAGAAATATAAGGCGGAAAGCAAATTTTTCCCCGGCTATGTCCTCGTAAAGATGGAAATGACCGACCACGCCTGGAACCTAGTGAAAAACACGGCAAAGGTGACGGGTTTCCTCGGCGGCGGCAATCGTCCGGTTCCGATCAGCGAATCAGAAGCGATGCGCATCATTAACCAGGTCTCCGAAGGGGTAGAGCGGGCCGGCCCGACAATCCTGTTCGATGTCGGAGAGGAAGTTCGGGTGTGCGATGGTCCATTCGCCTCGTTCAACGGATTGGTCGAGGAAGTGGATGCAGAGCGGTCGCGTCTGAAGGTGTCCGTTTCAATCTTTGGTCGCGCGACGCCCGTCGATCTAGAGTATTCCCAGGTCGAAAAGACCAGTTAACCAAAACCGTTTCGCGCGGGAGGGCTCGTCTCCGCCCGTACCGCGCACCGGCGGCCTAACTGCGGCCGTTCGGCCACTTGAGGAGCAGATAGTATGGCAAAAAAGATCACAGGTTACATCAAACTGCAGGTGCCGGCCGGCAAGGCCAATCCGTCGCCGCCAATCGGTCCGGCTTTGGGTCAGCGCGGCGTCAACATCATGGAATTCTGCAAAGCGTTCAATGCGTCGACGCAGCAGATGGAAGTCGGCATGCCAATCCCGACGATCATCACGGTATACGCTGACCGCAGCTTCACGTTTGTAACTAAGTCGCCGCCGGCCACCTATTTTCTCAAGAAAGTCGCGGGCATTAAGTCCGGGGCCAAAAACGTGAAGACAGATCGGGCAGGTGAGGTGACTGTCACCCAACTGCGTGAAATTGCCGAAGCAAAGATGAAAGATCTGAACGCGAACGACGTCGATGCTGCGGTGCAGATGCTGCGCGGCTCCGCCCGTTCCATGGGTCTTGCAGTGGTGGAGAAATAAGGCGATGGCATCCGGAAAACGCGTTCGCAAGAACCTTGAGGGCATCGACCGCAACAAAGCCTATGCTTTGGACGAGGCGATTTCCCTGTTAAAAGGTCGGGCTCCGGCCAAATTCGACGAGACCGTCGAGATTGCAATGAATCTGGGCGTTGACCCGCGTCATGCCGACCAGCAGGTGCGTGGCGTCGTAAACCTGCCGCACGGGACCGGCAAATCGGTGCGCGTCGCCGTGTTTGCCCGTGGGGCTAAGGCCGAGGAAGCACAGGCAGCAGGCGCTGACGTTGTCGGCGCCGAAGACCTGGCCGAAGTCATTCAGGGTGGCACGATTGACTTTGACCGCGCTATCGCGACGCCGGACATGATGGCCGTCGTCGGCCGGCTTGGCCGCGTCCTCGGTCCGCGCGGCTTGATGCCGAACCCGCGGCTCGGCACGGTCACCAATGACGTTGCCGAGGCCGTGACGGCGGCCAAGGGCGGCCAGGTGCAGTTCCGCGTCGAGCGCGCTGGCGTCATCCATGCCGGCGTTGGCAAGCTTTCGTTCGACGCCGACAAGATCGCCGGCAATATTCGTGCCTTCGTCGATGCGATCAATCGGGCAAAGCCATCTGGCGCAAAGGGCGTTTACCTGAAAAAGGTGGCGGTCAGTTCCACGATGGGGCCGGGCGTCAGCGTCGATGTTTCGGATTTCCGCGCGTTGGAGCGGGCTGAAGCCTGATCTGCGCGCAGATATGAAGTTCTGCTGTTTTGGTTCGCTTCGGCAAAGCAAGGCAGCGGTCCAGGCTACCGAAATCTTTCGGGGTTTCAGTAGCCGACCTGTCCAAGACTGTGGGCGCCGGATGCCGGCTTAATATCCGCCTGCATGAGATAGGGGCTAGATCGGTTGGCTTATAACGCACCAGCGTTAACGGTTCGGCCATCGTTAAGCCTCGCCTCGGCCCTCCGGCGACGGAGTGCTGGCTTGAGGGACAGGACGAACCCCCGGGTGTCGGCTGCGGCTGGTGCCCGGGCCGTTGGGTTTGTTGCGCATGATGCGGAGCAGACCTTGGTGCAACCGGCGCACCACTGCGGCTACGCCGTAGCGATGCGCCTTGGATGGAGTGAAGACCAGTGCTGCGTAAGCAGAAAGAAGAACTGGTCGAACAGTTCACCGAGCAGCTCAAAGACATGGGCGTGCTCATTGTGGTGCAACAGTCCGGCATGACGGTAGCGGAGATGACCAATCTCCGGGCCAAAATGCGTGCGGCTGGAACAAAGTTCCGCGTCACGAAGAACCGGCTTGCCAAGATCGCGATCACAGGCACGCCGTTCGAAAATGGCAAGGACATGTTCCAAGGACCGACGGCGGTGGCCTTTTCGGCCGATCCCGTGGCTGCGGCAAAGGTGTGCGTCGCCTATGCGAACGAGAATGCCAAATTCTCGATCATTGGCGGTGTCATCGGTGACCGCGTCATGGATGCCGCTGCGGTCGAGCAGCTTTCCAAGCTGCCTTCGCTGGACGAATTCCGGGCCAAGATCGTCGGGCTTCTCAATGCCCCGGCGACCAAGCTGGCCACTGTGTTGCCTCAACCGGCAATCCAGTTGGTCACGCTTGCGGGTGCGACGCAGGCCAAGCTTGCGCGCGTATTCGCGGCCTATGGCGCAACCGGCGAGTAATCCGGCGGCGTTTGGACCCACAAATGCGAATGTTCGACCCATCCCTTACAACGACTACAACTGATCTGATGAGGACCAAATACCATGGCTGATCTTGAAAAGCTGGTTGACGACCTTTCGAACCTGACCGTTCTCGAAGCTGCCGAATTGGCGAAATTGCTGGAAGACAAGTGGGGCGTTTCCGCCGCCGCTGCTCCGATGGCGATGCCGATGATGGCTGCTGCCGCCGGTGGCGATGCTCCGGCAGCTGCTGCTGAAGAAAAGACCGAATTTGACGTGATCCTCGCCGGCGCCGGCGACAAAAAGATCAACGTCATTAAGGAAGTCCGCACGATCACCGGCCTGGGCCTGAAGGAGGCCAAGGACTTGGTCGAAGGCGCGCCGAAGCCGGTTAAGGAAGGCGTGAACAAGGACGAAGCCGAGAAGCTGAAGAAGCAGCTCGAGGATGCAGGCGCGACCGTCGAGCTGAAATAGGCCCGATGACGGCCGCTGCTTGCGGCACAGTGTTGGCGGCGACCGGGGATACTGCTTGTCTCTGGCCGCCGTCGCTGCCATATCTGCCAAGGTGTGGTCAGCAAATAGGAATATAGGCGCAACGCCTCGATCCGGAGTTCCGGTCGAGTCCGTGCGCCATTTTGCGTTGCGTAATATTGCCAGCAACTCCTGAGAGTTGCACTATGGCTGGATGTGTTCGGTGAAGGAGTGACAGGCATGTCGGGTGCTAACGGTGCGAATACGGGCGGTGGGGCCACAGGCAGCGAGGTCGCGACAAATTCAATCCGGACCAATGTCTTGCGCAAGCTGGGTGGCGTTAACCGCCTGCGCCGCACATTCGGCAAGATTACCGAAGTCGCCGAACTGCCGAACCTGATCGAGGTGCAGAAGGCGTCGTATGACGGCTTCCTGCAATACGGCGCAACGACTACTGAAGTGCGCAAGACGGGCGGAATTTGGGAAGCCCTGACCAGTGTATTCCCGATCAAGGATTTTTCGGAGAAATCCCAACTCGAATTTGTCGATTACGAATTCGAGGCGCCAAAATACGACGTTGAAGAATGCATGCAGCGCGGCATCACCTATGCCGCCCCGCTGAAGTTGACCCTGCGTTTGGTTGTCTGGGATATCGACGAGGATACCGGCGCCCGCTCTGTTCGCGACATCAAAGAGCAGGACGTGTACATGGGCGACATGCCGCTCATGACCGACAAGGGCACGTTCATCGTCAATGGCACGGAACGGGTGATTGTCAGCCAGATGCATCGTTCGCCCGGCGTGTTTTTCGACCATGACCGTGGCAAGACCCATGTCTCCGGCAAGTATCTGTACTCAGCGCGGGTGATTCCCTACCGCGGGTCGTGGCTGGATTTCGAATTCGATGCTAAGGATATCGTCTACGTCCGCATCGACCGCCGCCGAAAACTGCCGGTTACGACGCTTTTGATGGCGTTGGACAGCAGCAATACGGAAAACCGCCGGCAACAATATGCCGATGACGGCGAGCCGATGCCGTTGGAAGAAGTCCAGGGCATGTCGCCCGAGGAAATCCTCGAATATTTCTACGAGGTTGAGACCTTCACCCGTGAGGCGGAAGGCTGGAGCGCTGCGCTCGATATTGAAAAACTCCGTGGCGCCAAGCTGAATTCCGACCTGCGCGATGCGCGCGACGGTGCAATTCTCGCGAAAGGCGGGACCAAGGTCACGGTCCGCACCATCCGCAAGATCGAGGAAGTCGGCGCAACCCGCCAATTGCTCGACGACGAAGAACTGATCGGCCGCTACATCGCATACGACGTCGTAGAGATGGATACTGGCGCGATTTATGCTGAGGCGGGCGCGGAAATCACCAGCGACCTGTTGGAGACCCTGCGCGGCGCCGATATCCAGACTCTGGAGACGCTGGCGATCGATTCTGTCGCCGTCGGTCCCTACATCCGCAACACGCTGATGTTGGACAAGAATGACGAGCGCGAAGTTGCGTTGAATGACATCTACCGGGTCATGCGTCCTGGCGAGCCGCCGACGCCGGAATCAGCGGACGCGATGTTCAAATCGCTTTTCTTCGATATCGAGCGTTATGACCTGTCTGCCGTCGGTCGCGTCAAGATGAACGCCCGCCTCGACCTGGATGCGCCGGATACGATGCGTGTACTTCGCAAGGCGGATATTCTGGCGATCGTCAAAACGCTGGTGGGCCTGAAGGATGGCCATGGCGAGATCGATGACATCGACCACCTGGGCAACCGGCGCGTGCGGTCGGTCGGGGAGTTGCTGGAAAACCAATACCGCGTCGGCCTGCTCCGCATGGAACGCGCCATTCGCGAGCGGATGAGCGCGGTCGAGATCGACTCGGTCATGCCGCAGGACTTGATCAACGCCAAGCCGGCGGCGGCTGCCGTGCGCGAATTTTTCGGCTCGTCGCAGCTTTCGCAATTCATGGATCAGACCAACCCGCTGTCCGAAATCACCCACAAGCGTCGTCTGTCGGCTCTGGGGCCGGGCGGCCTGACGCGCGAGCGTGCTGGCTTTGAGGTGCGCGACGTCCACCCAACCCACTATGGACGCATCTGCCCGATTGAAACGCCGGAAGGCCCGAACATCGGCCTGATCAATTCGCTGGCCACCTTTGCCCGGATCAACCAGTATGGCTTTATCGAGAGTCCGTACCGTAAGGTTGTCGATGGGCGGGTAACCGACGAAGTGCTCTATATGTCGGCCATGGAGGAAGGCAAATACGCCGTTGCCCAGGCTAACGTGCCGGTCGATGGCGAGGGCCGCTTTGTCGACGATCTGGTGACCTCACGCAAGGCCGGTAACCCTCTGCTGCTGCCGCCGGATCAGGTCGACCTGATCGACGTTTCGCCGAAACAGCTCGTCTCGGTCGCAGCGGCGTTGATCCCATTCCTGGAGAACGACGACGCCAACCGCGCGCTGATGGGGTCGAACATGCAACGGCAGGCGGTGCCTCTGGTGCAGTCGGATGCGCCGTTTGTCGGCACCGGCATGGAGGTGCACGTGGCGCGGGATTCTGGCGCTGCCGTGACCGCGCGCCGGGGCGGCATCATCGACCAGATGGATGCGCGCCGCATCGTTATTCGCGCGAACGAGGACGAGGCGTCGAACGATACCGGGGTCGATATCTACAACCTGCAGAAATTCCAGCGTTCGAACCAGTCGACCAGCATCACGCAAAAGCCGCTGGTCCGGGTCGGACAGCGGGTCCGCAAGGGTGAGATCATCGCCGACGGCCCGTCGACCGACCGGGGCGAACTGGCGCTCGGCCGTAACGCGTTGGTCGCGTTTATGCCGTGGAACGGCTACAACTTCGAAGACTCGATCCTGATCTCCGAGCGCATCGTCCGCGACGACGTCTTTACCTCGATCCATATCGAGGAATTCGAAGTCATGGCCCGCGACACCAAGCTGGGTCAGGAAGACATTACCCGCGACATTCCCAACGTCGGCGAGGAAGCGCTGCGTAATCTCGACGAGGCCGGCATTGTTTATGTCGGCGCGGAGATCAAGCCAGGCGACATCCTGGTGGGCAAGGTGACGCCGAAGGGCGAGTCGCCGATGACGCCGGAAGAAAAACTGCTGCGCGCAATCTTTGGCGAAAAGGCCTCTGATGTGCGCGACACCTCGCTGAAAGTACCGCCGGGCGTCGGCGGCACGGTGGTCGAGGTGCGGGTGTTCTCGCGCCGCGGCATTGAGAAAGATGAGCGCGCCCGTCAGATCGACCAGCAGGAAATCGAGCGTCTGGCGAAAGACCGCGATGACGAGCGCGGCATTCTCACCCGGTCGTACAATTCCCGCCTGCGGGAGTTGCTGCTGGGCCAGACCGTATCAAAAGGCATTGAGGCGGCGCGCGCCGGCACGGTTATTGACGAGGACGTGCTGGGACGCCTGTCCACCGGCGAATGGCGCCGCTTGATCGTCGGCAACGATGCGATCATGGGCGAGATCGAGCGGTTGACGCTGCGTTTCGACGAAAGCGTCAAGGAATTGACCGAGCGGTTCGAAAACAAGGTCGAGAAGCTGGAGCGCGGCGATGAGCTGCCTCCCGGCGTGATGAAGATGGTCAAGGTTTTCGTCGCGGTGAAGCGCAAGCTGCAGCCGGGC
>JAYPXD010000195.1:0-7381 GCA_038135395.1 Alphaproteobacteria bacterium
GGATCGCCCTGGCGGCCGGACCGGCCGCGCAGCTGGTTGTCGATGCGGCGGCTTTCGTGCCGCTCGGTGCCGACGACGTAGAGGCCACCCGCGGCCTTTACCAAATCCTTGTCGCGTTTGACTTCCGCATAAACGTCGGCGGTGATCCGCGCGCGTTCAGCTTCGTCGGTTACGTTCTGGCATCGCTCCGCCGCCATGAGTTCGGCATTGCCGCCCAATTGGATGTCGGTGCCGCGGCCGGCCATGTTGGTGGCGATGGTGACGGCGCCCGGCTGGCCCGCCTGGGCGATGATCATCGCCTCCTGCTCGTGGTAGCGCGCGTTCAGAACCTTGTGGGCGATGTTTTTCGACTTCAGCAGGGCCGAGAGCGATTCCGAGCGCTCAATCGAAACGGTGCCGACCAGCACCGGTTGCTGTTTCTTATTGCACTCCAGAATTTCGGCGATGATCGCCTCGTTCTTTTCCCGCATCGTCCGGTAAACTTCGTCGTCATAGTCCTTGCGGATTACATCGACGTTGGTGGGCATATCGACGACTTCGAGGCTGTAGATTTCGTCGAATTCGCCAGCTTCGGTCATTGCCGTGCCGGTCATGCCCGCCAGTTTCTCATAGGCGCGGAAATAGTTCTGGAAGGTAATCGACGCGAGGGTCTGGTTTTCCAACTGAACCTGGACGCCCTCTTTCGCCTCCAAGGCCTGGTGCAGGCCTTCGGAATAGCGCCGGCCTTCCATGGCGCGGCCGGTAAACTCGTCGATGATGACGACCAGGCCGTTGCGGACCATATAGTCCTTGTCGCGCTCGAACAGCGTGTGCGCACGCAGCGCCTGGTTCATGTGGTGCACCAGCGAAATATTCGCTGTGTCGTAAAGGTTGCCTTCCTGCAGCAGACCAGCTTCGCGGAACATTTGCTCGACAAATTCGCCGCCGTCTTCGGTCAGGGAGACATGCCGGGACTTTTCATCTTTTTCGTAGTGTTGCGGCTGCAGGTTGGGCATCAGCGCGTTAACGCGAACATACAGTTCAGACGAATTTTCCGCAGGACCGGAGATGATTAGCGGGGTCCGCGCCTCGTCGATCAAAATCGAGTCCACTTCGTCGACAATGGCAAAGTGGAAGGGCCGCTGGACCATATCTTCGAGGCGAAACTTCATGTTGTCGCGCAGGTAGTCGAAACCGAATTCGTTGTTGGTGCCATAGGTCACGTCGCAGGCGTACTGCTGGCGTCGCGCATCGTCGTCCAGCCCGTGCACGATGCAGCCGACCGACAGGCCTAAAAATTGATAGATCTGCCCCATCCAGCCGGCGTCGCGGCGGGCCAGATAGTCGTTGACGGTGACAACATGGACGCCGCGGCCGGTAAGCGCGTTCAGGTAGACGGCCAGCGTCGCGACCAGAGTCTTGCCTTCGCCGGTCTTCATCTCGGCGATCTTGCCTTGGTGCAGAACGATACCGCCCTGCAGCTGCACATCGTAGTGGCGCTGGCCAAGCGTGCGTTTGGCCGCCTCCCGAACGGTGGCGAAGGCGTCGGGCAGCAAGGCGTCCAGCGTCTCGCCATTAGCGACGCGTTGCTTCAATGCATCGGTCCGGGCGCGCAGTTGAGTGTCGTCGAGGGCTTCCAACTCCGGCTCCAGCGCGTTGATGGCGACGACGGTCGAGTTCAGTTTCTTGATGACCCGGTCGTTAGCTGTGCCGAATAGACGTTTCGCGAGCGCGCCGAGCATGGCGGTCCTCGTGGGTAATTTCAGGGAATGCAGACTGCCGGGCCAGCGGCTATGTCCAGCAGTGCGCCGAGGCATCCGACAGCCCCACAGGTCGTGCCAATCTGGCCCGATTGCGGATGCTGGCTCAGATAGGACCGGGCAGCCTGTAAGTCAATTGCGCCCTAGCGCGCGCCAAGCCGTGCTTTAGCCTTGCGGCGGCATTTCCCCGGCGCCCTGAACCTGCCCGGCCTCGCCGGTTTCCAGCCGTGCCTTCAAGGTCGAGAGCAGCGGGAACAGCGCTGCCATGACCGCGATCAACAGGCCGTAGCCGCCCTCACGATACCCCTTGCGCTGGACATAGCATTTGAAGAACCGGGTGAACAGGCGGCGGACATCGCCTGCCAGCGACCCACGCACGCCCTGTTCCCTTAGGTCGCGTGCGCGGTTGGTGGTATAGCGATTCAGGCGGGCGATCATGTCCGTGATGTCTTTGTCGACGTAATGGATCATCCGGCCGCTCAAGTCGGGGCCGCGCCTGCCATTGAACGACACTCCAGGATGCGACCGGGCGGTGCCCCATGTTTTGGCGCCCTTGCGGAAAAGCCGCATGACACCGCTGGAGCCGAACGAGCCGCCCCATCCATAACGCACCAAGGTGTCGCCAACATAATTGTCGAACGGGATCAGTGCATAGTCGAACGCAGCGTTGGCAGCGTCCAGTGCCTGAATTTCCGAGGCAAGCTGCGGCGTGATGCGCTCATCAGCATCCAATTCCAGGATCCAGTCGGCAGTAGCGAGGTCAATGCCGGCATGGCGCCGTTCTCCCTGGTTCGGCCATGCGCCTTCGACGATTTTGTCGATAAAGCGCCGGGCCAACGCGACTGTGTCGTCAGTGCAGCGGTCGGCAACTACGACTATTTCGTCCGCCCATTTGGCGGCGTCCAAGCACGCGAATATCTGGTGCGCTTCATTGTGGGCACACAGCACCACGGATACTGTCATGTGGTGGTCTCCAAGAGCGACTGGGCGGCTGCCAACACCGCCTCCGGGGTAATTTCTTCCATCAGGCTGCCGGTCGTAAAGCGGTTATAACCTGGCCGGGCGATGAATTCGTCGAATGTGGTTTTGGTGCGCACGATGGTAGCTTTTGAACCCCATGGCGCGTAATGCTCCGGTCGTGATGGGCCGAACAGGCCCACAGTGGGTGCGCCGACTGCGGCGGCCATATGCATCAGTCCAGAATCATTACCGATATACAGGTCCATTTTCGATAACGCCGCCGCAAGGACCGGCAATGGCCACCCAAAGGCGGCGACGACGCGGTCCGATGGCAGAGCGGCCAGAACGGGCGCCGCCATTTGCTCCTCGCCGGGCGCGCCTGCGACCAGGATGTGCGCATTCGAGCAGAGGCCATCGGTTGCCGTTAGGGCGCGGGCTACCTGACCAAAGCGTTCGCTTTGCCATTGTTTGCCCCGCCAGTTCGCAGTCGGGCCGATTGCGATCCAGCGTTCGCCACCGCTTAGCAGGCGATCCGCCTCAGCGGCGTGCTCAGGACGCCAGTGCAATACAGGCGCAGTGGGATGGGGGGCGTGCAGCGTTTGGGTGAGATGCATCACGCGGTGTTGCATACTGTTATCCGGGTGCAGGATTGAGCGCCGCCGCGTTAGGACGGTAAAGGCGAACGCGGACCCACGCAGATCGACCACGTGCTGCCAAAAATGCGGCGCAGCCTTTTTCCACAATCCCCACCAATGCCGGCTGTATGATTTCTTCTGAATACGCCACACCTCTGACACTCCGGGCATGGCCTCGAACAGTGGCGCCGGCAGCGCGCCGCATGCCACCGTCAACCGGAGTCCGGGATAACGCCCGAGCAGGTACGGCACCGCTCCCGTCGTCAGGACAGCGTCGCCCAATCGGTTAGAGGTGATCAATAGGGCGCGCATTGGTCCTACAAATTGTGACTGGCGGAACCGGAAGGTGGCCTCTATAGCAGCATTCCCATGCCGTCAAAGCCCTTGGTCCCTGACGTGAGGACAAAATCGATGACCGAGCAGGATGTGTCTCCCATCAATGCGAGGCTGATCGCTGCGATCGAGCCGCTGGCGGCTATTGATCCAAGTGATCGCGTTATAGCGCCGCCGCAGCGAGTGACTCTGTCGGAAGGCCGGGAATGTTTGGTCCTGTGGCAACCGGATTCGGTCGGCGGCGACTGGAGCGTGGTGCTGCATGCCCGGCCGGCGGACCCGCAAGACGCGGTGACACCGGTCGGCCGCCTGGCCGTGCATATGCCGTCCGACGGCGCGGCGGCGGTCTATTGGGAGGACGCCGATCGCGAGTTTCGGGAATTTGTCGCCGACCGGTTTGCGTCCATAGTGGAGGAACTGGCGGCGCGGCAATCGGTAGAGCTGGCCAATGTCCGCAATCGCGCCGGGCTATCCAGCAACATAGCTCGCGGTATGGGGTCGTACATTCCCCATTTGGTCGTGCTGGGCGGCCTGGCGGCGTTCGCCTATATGTTCGGCATCGTGCATATCAAATAGACGCCAAAACGCAGCGCAAATTCCCTAAAGAGTGTCCAGCGCCTCGTTCAGCAGGCTCATCGCTTCGATGGAGAACAGGAACATGTTCGCCTCGCGGTCGCTGCTTGCCGTCTCCAAGGTGCGCGCGACATTGACCGCGCCGGAGATCGCCACGCAGGTATGACCCGCGGCATCGCCATAGCGGTTACCGGTCGGCCCAGCAGCGCCGGTTTCGGCCAGGCCCCAGGTCGTGCCAACCCGCTCGCGCACGGTCTTGGCCAGCAGGGCCGCATAGGGTTCCGACGACGAGCGGATGCCCATCTGGCGGATATCATCCTGGCTGATGTCCAATAAGCCTTCGCGGCTCCATTGCGAATAGGGGACCGCGCCGCCGCGCATATAGGCGCTGGCGCCACCAATGCTCAGCATCGCTGCCGAAATCAATCCGCCGGCGGACGTTTCGGATACGGCGACGGTCTCGCCGCGGGCTTTCAGCTTTTCGCCGATTTCAGCGGCAAGCTTGGTCAGGTCGTTCCAGTCGGCCATAGCAGGCGTCCTTCAAAAATTGGAGGGTGTCGGATTATGCGGCCCTTGCGTTCCGCATCTTTAATTTGATCCCAGCAACCTGGTAGATGTCCAGTTGGGTGATGTCGGCGATTTCCTGCAAGGACATGCGCGTCTCCCGCAATAATGCGCCGGCAAAGTCGTTAGGGTTGCGACGCCTGCGGCTGCGTGGCTGCTGGTACGACCGCGATTGCGCCTTGGTCTTTTCTCTTTTCTCTGCCTTGTCCAACCCGCGGGCGCGGGCCTCGCGCCAGGCGCGTTCCCAATGGGATTTGTCGGCTTGACGGCGGATTTCCTCTTCCCGGGCACGGCGGACCGCCTCATGCTCCGCTTCGCGCCGTGCTTTTTCAGCGGGCGTCGGCTCCGGTTCCCAGTCGACGGGATCGCGTTGCGCGGCCTCATCCAGAGTCATGCCGTGCTTCGCCACAAGCCGTTCGGCCGCCGCCAGAGCCGCGCTGCGTTCGCCCTCATACGGGCTTTCAGCCGCGAGCTTCAGCAGGTTGTGGAAACGATCCTGCTCTTTTTGGGTCAGACGGGTTGCGATGACGACAGGCTCCGGCTCGATTGGAAAAATCACAAAGGCGAAATCTTATCGGATTCCGCGGGGAAAATCGACAGTTTTGGGGTTTATGGGGCGAAAGTCCCGCAGCTGCCTAAATTCGTCCTCCTGCCCGGCCGGAAATCGCCTATCGTTGCAGCGCCAGCAGTGTCGCTGGTTTGCGATGAGCGCCGAGAAACGAAATGACTGAAACTTCGTCCGCAAAGTTTGATGCTTCGCGCGCCGGAGAATACGCCGAGCAGAGCCGGATCGCTCTGGCCGGGTATGACGCCTGCCATGAACTATCCGCGTGCATGCTGTCCGCAGCCATCGGCGCAGGGACGGCGGCGCGGGTGCTGGTCGTCGGCGCCGGCGGCACGGCGGGAGAGATCATTGCGGCGGCGCGGTTGGAGCCCCTTTGGTCGTTCGTCGCCGTCGATCCTTCGCCACCGATGCTGGAACTGGCCCGCGGATTTTTGGGCCAGTCCGGTGTCACCGACCGTGTCGAAACCGTTCTGGGCGCGGTTGCCGATCTGGACGCAGAGTCATCGTTTGACGCAGCGATTATGATCGGCGTGCTGCACCATCTGCCCGGTGATGCAGCGAAGCGAGATATTTTGGAGCAGATCGCCAGGCGTCTGCGGCCTGGCGCACCCATGGTGATAGCGGGTAATTACCGGGCCTATGCCTCGCAACCGCTATTGCTGGCGGCTTGGGCGGCACGCTGGCGCATGAAGGGCGCCGACGCCGACGAAGTCCAGGCCAAGATGGGCAAAATCCTGCAAGGCGCAGAGCCGCCAGTGTCGGAAGACGCGGTGATCGCCCTCCTGACTGCGGCGGGCTTTGAGACGCCGCTCCGGTTTTTCGCGAGCCTTTTTTGGGGCGCTTGGCTGGCCAGCCGGGAAGCGGCGGCGACTTAGCGCCGCGCGGGTTTGCCTGATCGGTTCGCGTCCCGGTCTGCCTCAGCTGCCGGGCACGATCCCCGCTGGCAGGCTGGCGATGTGCGCAGCGATTTCGCCCGGCCGGGTCAGCCATATCTGGTCGCGGTGGCGGTCGATATGCTCGAACACCCGTTTCAGCGCGCGCAGGCGGTAGGGGCGGCCGACGACGAACGGGTGCAGGCTGATCGGGCACACCAGCGGGTATTTCGCCGACTGCTCCAGCATCTCGTCGAACTGGTCGATTAGCATCTGGGCGAATTCTTCGGACGTATAGCGGAACCAGACGATGCCGCGGTTGTCGTTGCACTCGATCGGATAGGGCATGGACAGGATTTTGCCGCCGCGGGTCGCCATCCAGATCGGCTGGTCGTCCATGGTCCAGTCCATGTGGTAGAGGTAGCCTTCCTCGTGCAGCAGATCGAGCGTGACGGCGGAGTTGGAGAGCCAGGGGCTCATCCAGCCGGTGGGGCGTTTGCCTTCGTGGCTGGCCAGCACGTCGGTGCAGGAGCGGATGAACGCGCGCTCGTCGGCTTCCGACAGCTTGCCCTGCTCGTCGGAATTGGTATGGCCGTGGCCCAGAAACTCGTCGCCGCGGGCGCGGTGGCGTTCGGCGATGCCGGGACATTCGTCATAGATCGCCGTGTTGAGCTGCACCTCAGCCGGCAGCGCATATTTGTCGAGCGCATCCATCATGGTCCAAAAGCCAACCCGGTTGCCGTAGTCGCGCCAGGAATAGACGCTGTCGCTGGTCGCCTGGTCCGGCGGAGCGATGGCGGCGCCTTTGCCTTCGCCATAGCGGAACACTTCGACGTTGTTGGCGATATAGACAGCCAGGCGTTTGCCGTTCGGCCACTCATATGTCTTGCGGTTGTCGATGGCGCTATAGGCATAGCGGCGTTGGCGCTGAAAATCGGTCATGAGGCTTCTCTCAAGGTAGGCTATGGCGAACGGTGTCGATTGCGGTCAGATTACGAGCAGCAGCCCGGTTAGCACAAGGAACACCCATGGCTTACGAACATATTGCGCTTACTAAAGACTCCGGCGTTGCCACGCTCGCCTTTAACCGGCCGCGGGTTCTGAACGCTTTTCACAACGAGTTGATGCACGAAACGCTGG
>JAYPXD010000196.1:0-2334 GCA_038135395.1 Alphaproteobacteria bacterium
CCGAAGAGCAGCATAAAGCCTTCGAGAAAGTAGGTGCTGAGCCGGTTTGGAAAGACTGGGTCGAAGCGAACAAAGGCAAGTTTGACAGCCAGGCTGTGCTCGACTTCGTTCTCAAAACTGCGAAAGACGCAGCGAAGAAGTAGTCGGTTTTAACCTGCTTCCATGGATGGCGCGTCTTTCGAGGCGCGCCATCTCCATATGGAAGTATTAGATAGTAGATTTTCTCAACTAGAAGGAAACCTCGCCATGCACGGTGCGGGCTCCGCCCCTCGGACAGCCAACGCAGGCTTGCTTGGGGCACTCGATCGGTTCGTGTCTTACATTGAAAACGCGTTCACGTTCGTGGCGGCGGTTTTCATCTTCATCATGATGTTCTTCCTCTCCGCCGAAGTGCTGGGCCGGAAGTTGTTTAACTCTCCGATCCCTGGTGCAATCGACTGGGTCGAGGTGTGGATGGGCACCTTCGCATTCCTGGGCGCTGCCTATTGCCAGAGGCTTGGCGGGCACGTGCGCATGGAGATGCTCATCGGTCGTCTCAGCGGGCTGAAGCTCTGGTGGAGTGAGTTCTTTGCGGTGACCGTCGCATTTATCTATGTCGTGATTATCGCTATTCAGAGTTACGCACATTTTGCCCGCGCCATCGAGTTCGGCGACAGCACGATCGACATTCAGTTGTTGACTTGGCCTTCCAAATTGATGGTCCCGGTCGCGATGAGCCTGTTGGCTGTGCGTCTGCTTTTAAATATGTGGGGCTATGTCCGGCTGGCGCTCGACCCATCGAAAGACCCTGTCGCCGTGCCGATCATGAAATCGGCCGAAGACATCGCGCGTGAAGAGATCGAACACGGTCTTGGGCATGACGCCGACTCCCTCAAAAACAATAACGCTCGTTAGGTCGGGGGCTTAAAACTATGGACGCATATACCCTCGGTATTCTCTCGGTTGTCGCCATCATTACGATGGTGTTTATCGGTGTGCGCATTGCATTTGCAGCCGGCGTTGTTGGGCTGTTCGGCCTGATCATCCTGAAGGGCTGGACTGCCGGCGGCGGTATGGCCGGTCTGACGGCGCACTCATCGGTGACGCACTATTCGCTCAGCGTGTTGCCGATGTTCATTCTGATTGGCTATCTGGCCTATTACGCTGGCCTGACCCAGGGCGCCTTCCGTTGCGCCCGCGCATGGTTCGGCTGGTTGCCGGGCGGCCTTGCGGTCGCGACAGTGTTTGCAACCGCTGGCTTTGCGGCTGTGTCGGGCGCTTCCACAGCGACCGCCGCCGTGTTTAGCCGCGTCGCCATTCCGGAAATGTTGAGCGCCGGATATGATCGGCGGTTGGCGGCCGGTGTGGTCGCGGCAGGCGGTACCCTCGCTTCGCTCATCCCGCCTTCAGCCATTCTGGTGGTCTACGCGCTTATCGTTGAGGAAAGCGTTGGCGCGCTGTTGATGGCGGGCTTTATCCCCGGTGCGTTTTCGGCAGTGGTCTATGCGCTGATCGTTATCTTGCGCTGCAAAATGAACCCGTCCTTGGGCGAGGCGGTCCAGGGGCTGTCATGGGCTGAACGCTTTAATTCAATCCCCGGTATGGCGCCGATCGTTGCGGTTATCGCGATTATCCTCGGCGGTATCTATACCGGTTGGATGACGCCGACCGAGACCGGTGCTGTCGGCGCCGCCCTGATCTTCTTCATGGCAATCGGTCGTCGCGCCATTTTCGGCGAGGGCATGACAGGAAAAGACTTCCTCGACTCGATGATGGAGACAGGCAAGTTGACCGTGATGATCTTTACGATCATCTGGGGCATCCTGATCTATGTCCGGTTCCTGGGCTTTACCGGCCTGACCACGGCGTTTGCCGACTGGATCGTGCATTTGCCGGTGCCACCGCTGGTCATCCTGCTGATGATCCTGGTGGTGTATATCATCCTCGGCATGTTCATGGACGGCATCGGCATGCTGTTGTTGACGTTGCCGGTTGTGCACCCGGCAATTATCGCCCTGGGCTATGACCCGGTGTGGTTCGGCATCATCGTCGTCAAGATGGTGGAGGTCGGTCTGGTGACGCCGCCTATCGGGTTGAATTGCTTCGTTGTGAACGGCGTCCGACCGGACATCCCGCTTTCCGAAGTGTTCAAAGGTATCTGGCCATTCGTCATTGCCGACTTCATCACCGTCGGTGTGCTGATCGCCTTCCCTGGCATCGTGTTGTTCCTGCCGGAGATGATGATCAATAACATCGCTGGCTAGCCGACCAACCGCGACCATGCGCCGACTGTACGTCGCATGGTCGCGGAACAAAATAAAGATATACTTATTCGACACCGGTAAATACGGGTCG
>JAYPXD010000196.1:2344-7334 GCA_038135395.1 Alphaproteobacteria bacterium
CCACAACCCTCGCCCTGCGGCCTATTGTGGGTCGCTGGTCCCCGTAACTACATAAAGAAATCCTTATGCGACTCGGGTCATTCCGGGTCGCTTTTTGCATGAAATTTCGCATGAAATTTGGAGGCCCTGACCTGATGACCGACTATAAAGTTGCCAATATTGGCTTGGCCGATTGGGGCCGGAAAGAGATCGCCATCGCCGAGACCGAAATGCCGGGCCTGATGGCGCTCCGCTCGGAATTCGGCGCGAAACAGCCGTTGAAGGGCGCCCGCATCGTCGGCTGCCTGCACATGACCATTCAGACCGCGGTGCTGATTGAGACGCTGACGGCGTTGGGCGCCGAAGTGCGGTGGTCGTCCTGCAACATTTTCTCGACCCAGGACCAGGCCGCAGCGGCGATTGCGGCGACCGGCGTTCCCGTCTTTGCCTGGAAAGGCGAGACCGAGGAGGAGTACGAGTGGTGCATTGAGCAGACCATTACCGGTCCGAACGGCTGGAAGCCGAACATGATCCTGGATGACGGCGGCGACCTGACCCTGATCATGCACAACAAATACCCGGAATTGATGGCCGCGGTCCGCGGTGTTTCCGAGGAGACGACGACCGGCGTGCACCGGCTCTATGAAATGGCGAAGGCCGGGACGTTGAAAGTGCCCGCGATCAACGTCAACGACTCGGTGACCAAATCGAAATTCGACAACCTGTACGGTTGCCGTGAGAGTCTGGTCGATGGCATCAAGCGTGCGACTGACGTGATGTTGGCGGGCAAGATTGCCGTCGTCTGCGGCTATGGCGACGTCGGCAAGGGCTCGGCTGAGAGCCTGCGTAGCCAGGGCGCGCGCGTTATCGTGACCGAGATCGATCCGATTTGCGCCTTGCAGGCCGCTATGGCCGGTTATGAGGTCAAGACGGTCGAAGACTATGCGGCCACGGCCGATATCTTCGTCACCTGCACCGGCAACAAGGACATCATCACCATCGACCATATGCGGGCGATGAAGGACCGGGCCATCGTCTGCAATATCGGGCACTTCGATACCGAAATTCAGGTGGCTTCGCTGCGCAACATGCAATGGCACAACGTCAAGCCGCAGGTCGACGAGATCGAGTTCCCCGATGGCAAGCGCATTATCCTGCTGGCCGAGGGCCGGCTGGTGAATCTTGGTTGCGCCACCGGTCACCCAAGCTTCGTCATGTCCGCCAGCTTTACCAACCAGGTTCTGGCCCAGATGGAGTTGTGGAACAACCACGGCGAATACGAAAACAAGGTCTATGTTCTGCCCAAGCATTTGGATGAGAAAGTTGCCGCCCTGCATCTGGCGAAGCTGGGCGTCAAGCTGACGACCCTGTCAGCGGACCAGGCTGCATATTTGGGTGTCGAGCGGCAAGGGCCGTTCAAGGCAGAGGCCTATCGGTATTAGTTCCGCTGGCTTTTGGCGCCGACCTCACGTCAGTGTCGGCGTAAATGGCCAAACTGTAACCACCTTGGCCCGGCGGCCGATTGTGTCGCCGGGCTTCGTATTGTTGGCTCGATAAAATTAATAGCTGCTTAACGTATTATATATCATAATATAGTTGTGATTTTGACAATCTGAAGCGTCTTGTCCATTGACTAATTGGCAGGTGGGAAGCGGCGTTGGCCGCATCGTCCGCGCGGGCATCGCGGTTTTGACTGCTGGGCTATCGCGTCCCGGTCCGGCATCCACGCCTGTGAACGCGACATCCTCACGAGCATGGTCCAGGGCGGGGCGGTTAAATCCTGGGGCCGCCTATGCCGACCGCCTGCGCGCGGTCATGAATAGCGTGCCCCGGCCGATGTGGCTCCGCGCGCCGGATCTTTCGATCATATCCGTCAATCGTGCCTACGCCCGCATAGTCGGCGCGGCTGATCCGGTATCCGCTGCGGTTATGGGGCTTGAACTCAGTATCGGCGAATACGGTTGGGAAAAAGGGGAGCTGGCGCGGAGAGTCCGCCGCACCGGGGTTGAGCAAACCGAAAGCATGGGGGTTGTAGTGGATGGAAAACGGCGGCTGTTTCAGATTTCCGAAGCGCCGCTTGCTGATGGTTGGATAGCAGGATGGGCCGACGAGATGACCGCCGTCGATGCATTGCAGTCAAGCCTAGTCGCGCATATGGAAGCCCATCAGGAAGTTCTGGAGCATTTGCGGGCAGGTGTTGCGGTTTTCGATGCGGAAAGGCGCCTCCGCTTTTTCAATCGCGCCTATGCTAGAATGTGGGGGCTGGATGTCGATTGGTTGTCCACCAACCCGCTGTTGCCTGACATTCTAGAGACCCTCCGCAGCAAACGGCGGTTGCCGGAGGTGACCGACTTTGCGGAATTTCGCCGGCGGATCGAGCGCCGCTTTCAATCGCTTTTGGGACCCCACGAAGGGTTGGTGCATTTGCCGGATGGCCGTTGCTTCCGTGAAATCGCGGCCCCGCATCCACTGGGTGGGTTACTGTTTGTCTGGGAAGACGTCACCGACCGGTTGGCGTTGGAGAGCAGCTACAACACACTGATCAATGTCCAGCGCGGCGTCTTGGATCAACTGGCGGACGGCGTCGCTGCGTTCGGCACCGATGGACGGGTCACGGTGTTCAACCCAGTCTTTCAAACACTTTTGGGCCTTGAAAACGGGGCGTTGGATACTGGCGTCCACATTACCGATCTGCTGAGCCAGATCGAAGGAAAATTCAGGCCCAAGGCCGAGTGGGGCGGGTTTCAAAACGAAGCCGTGCTAGGGGTGACGAATCGTCAGGCAAGCCGGCACAGACTGTTTGCCGAGGACGGTCACATTCTGGATGTAGCGTTTGCCCCCTTGTCGGATGGCAGTGTGTTGATGAGCGTCCGCGACATCACCGATACCTACAGCGTCGAAAAGGCCTTGTTGGATCGGAATGCGGCACTGGAGGAAGCAAGCCGCCTGAAGACCGATTTTCTCGCCAATGCGTCTTATGAGCTGCGAACGCCGCTCACCTCAATATCCGGATTTGCAGAACTTCTCGCATTACCGCACAGCGGTCCTTTGAACGACACGCAAAAGGACTATCTGGTGGGCATAACGGAGGCGTCCGATACGTTGGCCTTGTTAATCGACAGCATTCTTGAGGTATCGACCGGCGGTGAAGATCTGCAACGCTCGGATGTGGCGGATATCGCTTTGGGTCCGCTGATCGAATCGGTGGCCATGGTCATGCGTACCCAATTGGCCAACAACGGCGTCGAACTCCGAATAGAATACGATCCCGTCCGGGTGCAGGGGCCGCCGACGGTTCAGGCGGAGGAAAGCCGTTTGCGCCAGCTGGTATACAATCTGCTGTCGTGCGCCGCGCGCCATAACCGTGGCAGCGCTGAAATTGTCCTCACCTGCTCCTATAGCCCCGACTCGATCAGGCTCGCGGTCGGGTTGCGATCTGACTGGCAATGGCTTGACCGCCAGTTGATCGAGAACGAGTTGAACCTGACGTTGATTCAACGGTTGTCAGCGCTGCACCATGGTCGAATGATTCTACAAAACCAGGGGGAAAATGGTGTTTTGCTGTCCTGTATGTTGCCGCGCCGGGCGTTGTCTTTCCCCGGAGTTGGCGGGGCGGACGGTGTCTTTCCTGCCAAAGCAGTCTGAATTGACCATGGTTCTGGCTAACCCGGCGCCATCCTGCTATGTGGCAGCGATTGCGGTCTGCTGATGCAGGGGGTACGGTCCGCAACATCATTCACCCTGACAAAGGTTTTTTCGATGAGTGTCCATGCAATCCGCATCGCCAGCGCTGGCGGCCCCGAAGTTCTGCAATGGCAAGAGGTGGATCTTGCCGCGCCTGGTCCGGGCGAGGCGCTGGTCCGTAACCATGCTGTTGGTCTGAACTACATCGATGTCTATCACCGCTCTGGCCTTTATCCGTTGCCGATGCCGTCTGGTATCGGCCTGGAAGGCGCTGGCGTAGTAGAAGCGGTCGGCGAAGGGGTTACGAATGTCGCCCCGGGTGACCGCGTTTCCTATGGCACCGGCGCTATTGGCGCCTACGCCGAAGCGCGCGTGATGCCTGCTGGCTCGCTGCTGAAGCTGCCTGACAGTATTCCGTTCGAATCCGCCGCGGCGATGATGTTGAAGGGCATGACGGTTGAATACCTGGTGCACCGGACATTTCAGGTGAAGCCGGGCCAGACAGTGCTGTTCCAGGCTGCGGCCGGCGGCGTGGGTTTGATTGCGGGCCAGTGGCTCAAAGCCATGGGTGTCAATGCCATCGGCACCGCTGGCGGGCCGGAAAAGTGTGCGCTGGCGCTGGCCAATGGCTATAGCCACGTGATCGACTACAACACCGAGAATGTCGCCAACCGGGTGCGGGAGATCACAGACGGCAAGGGCGTGCCGGTTGTGTACGATTCCGTTGGCAAGTCCACCTGGGAAGGCTCGCTCGATTGCCTCGCGCCGCGTGGCTTGATGGTGAACTTCGGCAACGCCTCCGGTCCCGTCGAAGGCGTCAACCTGGGCATTCTCGGCGCCAAGGGCTCTGTCTACGTCACCCGTCCGTCGCTGGTCGCTTATACCGGCACCCGCGGCGAACTGGAATTGTCAGCCGGGCGCCTGTTCGACATGGTGTCCAGCGGCAAGGTTAAGATCAAAGTTAATCAGACCTATCCGATGGCGGAAGCCGCACAGGCGCATCGCGATCTAGAGGGCCGCAAGACAACGGGCTCTACGGTTTTCACCGTCTAGCCCGCGCTGCGGCGGCGCAGCCCGTCGAGTTTCCATTGCCGAGCGTGTCGGGAATGCCTAACATGCTCGGCACCGGATGCGGGTGTAGTTCAGTGGTAGAACGTCAGCTTCCCAAGCTGAATGTCGTCGGTTCAATCCCGATCACCCGCTCCAGTCCCCCGATGCTGAAACCTGCCGCAGATGCTGCCCTTTCGGTTCCAGGCGGTGTCTCTAGGCCGCTAGAGCGTTTTCGTATCTGACAGAGTCGCCTCAGGGATTTCCCTGACGCCGAATT